>CAIPUA010000068.1 GCA_903868115.1 uncultured Holophagaceae bacterium | reverse complement strand
GAGAGGGCCGCGGAAGATATTAATCAAGGCGAAGAGAATGGCCTTCAGCAGCCAGATCGTTACCACCAATGGCAGCAGGGTGAGGAGGCCTGTGAGGAGATATTTTCGGATCATGGAATTTCCTCTTCAGGTTTCTCGCCTTCAGTGAGACGGCTGGTGCCAGCCAGGATGCGATCGCCGATCTTCAACCAGAAGGCACGGAAGTACATTACGGCGCTCCAGACGGCCAGGATGAGGGCGATCCACATCAGGATCTGGCCGAGGCCCACGAAGAGGCCCCAGGGCTGCGTGTTGTGAAGGGCACCCCGGAAAAAGGTGGCCACGCTCCATAGATGGAAGATGCCAAGGTCAGTCCAAAGATAAAGCCAGCCGTCCAGCACGGGGCCGAAGATGAGGCAGGAGACGGCGGCGATCTGGGCGCCCAGCTTCCACTTGCCGATCCGGTCGGCGGCGATGGTGATGCCTTCCTCGCTCGCAATGCCGCGCAGCCCCGTAATGGCCATCTCCCGGGACAGGACGATGAAGGCCATCCAGGCGGGGGTCATGTCCAGCTCGATGAGCGAAATCAGGGCCGCGGAGATCAGTAGCTTGTCGGCGAGAGGATCTAGCAGCTTGCCGAGTACCGTCACTTGCCGGTATTTCCGGGCGAAGTAGCCGTCGTAGAAGTCCGTGATGGAAGCAATCCAGAACACCACCGCTCCGATGATCTGGTGGTGCTGGACCCGGGTCATCAGGACCACCACGAGAATCGGCACCATCAGGATGCGGGCGAAGGTGAGGTAATTCGGAAGGTTCATCGTTCCAGACCTGGGCGAAAGGTGGCTTGCCTGGGCTAAAGCCTATCAGCTACAGAACAGTGCACCCGCCTCGGCCTAGGACGGACTGCCATTCGACATCCGCCATCGGCTCGAAAGGCGCGTCGGAATGCCCCAGGAAGTCCAGGCTCCCCTGGGAAAGGCGCACGGCCACACCGCGGGCCTGCAAGCCCTGGAGGATCTCCAGGGCCCGGGGATCCTCCAGCAGTTCCAGCGCTGCGTGGGCAAGGAGAATCCAGGGTGTGCGTGGATCCAGGTGCTCGAGGACGCCCAGCAGCAGTTGACGCCCGAGGGCGCGCTCCCCGGGCGTGAAGGCGCTGCGGAGCAGGAGCACGGGCCGCAGTCCCTCAGTGGCCCGGGCGGGCGCCTGCCGGGGCTGAAGGGGCTGGAGAACGATCGCCGGAGGTGGGGTTGAGTGCGGGGCGGCAGGCACCTCTAGTTGCCACTGGGAGCCCACGGCGCGAAGAGTGGCCGGGCGGCCCTGGCGCTCCAGGAAGCGCGTCAGATTGAGGCGCAGCATTTCATCCGAATCCACCAGAATCCGTATGGGCAGGCCGGGATGCCGTTCCATGGCATTCTTCACATCCAGCAGGGCGCGGGAGACGGTGACATCGAAGAGTTCAAGCGTCAGGATGTCCATGGAAGGAGTCTAGTTCCCTTGTGCGCCGAGGAACCACAGAACTTCAGGGAGTGGTTGAAGTCCGAAGCCATGGGGCTGGGCTTCGCCCGGGTCGGTTTCGCTTCGTGCGAGGCCTTCACGCAGGAGCGGGAGCGTCTCGACGCGTGGCTCGCGGCGGGGGGGCGGGAGCTGTTCCCCTACCTGGATCACCCGGATCGCCTGAACCCGGAACGTCTTCTGGAAGGCGCCCGCACCGCGCTGGTGGGCTTTTTCCCCTATGCCCGGCCCGAGGCCGTACCGGGGGCCGTGACGGGGAGCCTGAAGCTGAGCCGCTATCTCTGGGGGTCGGATTACCACGGGGTGCTGAAGGGGCGGCTGCAGCGCCTCCTGGCCCAGGCTCAAGCGCGGCTGCCGGGCCTGCAGGGACGCGCCTGCGTGGACACGGCGCCGCTGCTCGAACGCCAACTTGCCGTGCGGGCTGGGCTGGGCTGGCAAGGGCGCCACACGCTGCTGATCGCGGGGAAGGGCGGTAGCTGGGGCTTCCTCGGCGTGCTGCTCCTGGATTTGGAATTGGAGCCTGACCCACCCTTCAAGGGGCACCGTTGCGGGACCTGCAGGGCCTGTCTGGACGCTTGTCCGACTTCAGCGCTCTCGACCTTCCGGCTCGATCCCCGACGCTGCCTGACGACCTACACCGTCGAGACGGAGAAAGAACCGCCGCCGCGCGTCACGGCCGCCTTGGCGCGCGCGGGCTGGGCAGCGGGTTGTGATATCTGCCAGGAGGTCTGTCCTTGGAACCGGGGGCCGGTGTGGGGCGACCCGGAACTCTGGGGCGGTCCGAGCCCGCTGCATACGCGACCCGCTTTGGCCCTGCCTCTCGGTACGGCCCAGTGGCAGAAACTCACCCGGGGGACGGCGCTTCGGCGCGTGCGGCACCGACACTGGAGGGCCACGCTGCGGAGAATCGGGGACCGTTCGGAAGAGCCTGACGCAAGTTTTGTTGGATAATCCCGCCACTTTTCCCTATAACGAGCATCAGGCGCAGCACCGGAGAACCCCTCGATGGCCATGAAACCCTTCACGATCCAGGACGCGTCCGAACTCTACGGCGTTAAAGAATGGGGAGACGGCTACTTCGGGATCAACAGCAAGGGGCACCTGGAGGTCTACCCGACCCAGGACGAAAATCTCTGTGCCGATGTCTACGAGATCGTCCAGCATGTGCGCAAGAAGGGCATCCACACGCCTCTGATTTTGCGCTTCCCGCAGATCCTGGCAAATCGCGTGCAGGAGATCAACGAGGCCTTCCGCAAGGCCATCAAGGAATCCGAATACGAGGGCGACTATCAGGGAGTCTTCCCGGTCAAGACCAACCAGATGAAGGAGGTCGTCGAACAGGTCGTGAAGTCGGGCTACAAATACCGCTACGGCCTGGAAGCGGGCTCCAAGCCCGAACTGATGATCGCGCTCTCCATGAATCTGCACGCCGAGGCGCTGATTCTCTGCAACGGTTACAAGGACGAGAACTTCATCCGCATGGCGCTGCTGGCCAAGAAGGCCGGACGCAATGTGCTTATCACCGTTGAGAAGATGACGGAGTTGCCGCTGATTCTGAAGGTGGCGAAAGAGTTGAAAGTGGAGCCGCTCATCGGCCTGCGTGCCAAGCTCAGTGCGGCGGGGGCTGGCAAGTGGGAATCCAGTGCCGGGGACCACGCGAAATTCGGTCTGACAACGCGCGAGATCCTGGATGCCATCGAGGTGCTGGAGAAGCGCGGCATGCTCGACAGCATCATCGAGCTGCACTTCCACCTCGGCAGCCAGATCACGGATATTCGTCGCGTGAAGGCGGCGCTCAAGGAGGCCACGCGCCTCTACGCCAAGTTGCGCAAGATGGGCGTGCCCCTGCAGTATCTCAATGTGGGCGGCGGGTTGGGCGTGGACTACGATGGCAGCCGCACCACCTTCAGCAGTTCCATGAATTACACGGTACAGGAATACGCCTCAGATGTGATGTGGACCACCAAGGACATCTGCACCCAGGAGCAGGTGCCGATGCCAAATATCCTGAGCGAATCGGGCCGCGCCATCGTGGCGTTCCACCAGGTGGTGGTGGCCGACATCATCGGCCTCATCGATACGACCTATTCGAAGTACAGCGTCGTGCTCACCGGCCAGGAACCGCAGATCATCAAGGATCTCGCCTACACCCGGGACGCCATCTCCGTGAAAAATTTTTCGGAGATGTACCACGATGCCATCACCCAGAAGGACGAACTGCTGACCCTTTTCAACCTGGGCTACCTGAGTTTGGAGGACCGTTCCAAGGGCGAGACGATCTTCTGGGAAGTGTGCCGCAAACTCTCGCGGATCCTCAGCTACAAGTCGTTGAAATACATCCCCGAGGAGTTCCAGGATCTCAACAAGAGCTTGGCCGACAAGCTCATCGCCAACTTCAGCGTGTTCCAGTCCATGCCCGACCACTGGGCCATCGATCAGCTCTTTCCCGCCATGCCCGTGCATCGACTGAAGGAGAAGCCCACGCTCTCCACGACCCTTTGCGATATCACCTGCGACAGCGATGGCAAGGTGGACAAGTTCATCGATCTGAAGGATGTACGCGACGAACTGCCGCTACACGAACCCAAGCCCGGCGAGCCCTACTACATCGCCTTTTTCCTCACGGGCGCCTATCAGGACACTCTCGGCATGCGCCACAACCTCTTCGGCACCCCCAACGAGGCCCACATCATCGTCAACGAGGATGAGGATTTCCGCATCCAGCAGATCGTGCCTGCCCAGACCATCGACGATGTGCTGCGCAGCGTCCACTACGATCCCGATGTGCTCATCCAAGGCCCCAGCCGCAAGGTTAAGCGCACCGAAACCGACGCCACCGAAGCTTTGAGGGCGCTGCTTTCCGAACAGCGGAAGCTGCACACCTACCTGGAAATGTAGGTCCTAATCGAAATCTCGACCGCCGCGCTGGCGCTTCTTTTCGCCAGCCATTCGCTTGCCATCCAGCCTGCGGGTCTTCGAACCTTTGGTGGGGCGCGTGGGGCGGCGGGGGATGGGCGCCACCAGCGCGTCGGCGATCACCTGCACGGCCTTGGCGCGGGCATCCTCCAGGTTCTTGGCCTGGTCGCGCGTCTTTTCGCTGACGATCATCCAGCGGCCATCGGCATCCAGCCGGTTACGGACGGCGTGGCGCAGGCGCTCCAGGGCGTCCGACCCGAGGCCCTCGATGGCCTCCATTCGTATTCGCAGTTCGATCTTGGAGGACACCTTGTTCACATTCTGGCCGCCGGGACCGCCCGAACGCACGGCCTTCATGGCGATGGCCTCCGCCGGCACGCGGACTGTGGCAGCGACCTGAATGGGGTCGGACATCAGTTCCTGATCTCGAAGAGCTTGCCGAACTGCACCTCATCGAGGGTCACCCGCACGGCGGAAGTCGGGCTCAGGAGCACGACCCGCGTGCCCTTGGCTTCGGCCTGCTCGCGCAGCAGCAGAAGAACGCCCAGGGCGCTGGCTTCCAGATGGGCGAGATGCTTGAAATCCAGATGAAGTTCGGACACGCCGGGCGCATCCAGGAGCTCGCTGGCCTGGGCCTTGAAATCCGCGCTGACCTCGAAGGTAAAGCGCCCTTCGAGCCTCAGGATACCCGTGGCGCCTTCGATCACAGTCGTGCAGTTCACAGGCACCTCCAGGTTGATGTGACTGCCCATATTACGACGATCGCCGCGACCGCCAACGGAAAGCATTGGATAATGAAAACACCGCGAGGAGTATTCATGGCGATCACGCTTCCCTTCAGGCAAGGTCAACTGGTCGTCGTGGTGTTGCGGGAGCCCCGGGAACGCCTCTGGGGTCGGCTCCTGGGACTGGAGGCGGCAGGTGTGGCTCTGCGCGGCATCGATGTGAGTCCCTGGGACGAGGTGCTGAGTCTGGTGCGCCGCGGAGAGGTCGAATTGGTTGCCCTCTCCAGTCGCTTCTACCCCATGCACCGGGTGGAGTCCCTGTACCTGGATGAGCCCAGCTCCGGGGTGCCCAGTCTCGGGGAGGTCTTCGCAGTGCGCACCGGCGTGGACCCGCAGGATTTTCTGGCGGATCGCCAAACCCTGCCTCCAGAATGAAGGCATGCAAAAGCTCGCGCTCTTCTTCTCTGGCACCGGCGGCAACGCCCTGAACCTTATCCAGGCCTGCCGGGAGGAGCGGGTTGCCGCTGAACCGGTGCTGGCGGTCTGCAGCAATGCCAGGGCCCTGGGCATCCAGCGCCTGCGGGCCGAGGGTCTGTCCGTGCGAGTGGTCCCGCGGAAGGATTTTGTGGCTGACGACGCCTTCTCGGAAGTCTGTCTGGAGGCGGCGGAGGCTGCCGGAGTCTCGGTGATCTGCCTGTGCGGGTGGCTGAAAAAACTCGTGGTGCCTGGACCCTGGGAGGGTCGCATCCTCAATATCCACCCGGGCCTGCTGCCGGAATTCGGGGGCGCCGGGATGTACGGTCACCATGTTCATGCCGCCGTCCTCGCTGCAGGGGTGCAAGAATCCGGCTGCACGGTCCATCTAGTGGACAACCATTACGATCATGGGCGCCATTTGGCGGAGGCCAGGGTTCCCGTACTGCCTGGCGACACACCGGAGACCTTGCAGAAGCGAGTTTACGACGAGGAGATGAGGCTTTATCCCCAGGCGCTGGCGGCGTATCTGGAGAGGCTCTCCTCCAACGACCGCCAATAGTGGGTCAGGGCCGGGCGGTGCGAGGGCCGAAATAGCGATAGTGGCCCGTAATCCGGAACGCGAACAGGACATCGTCGAGTTCCACTCCGTTGCCGATGTTGTGGATCACGAATGAACATGGGGAACGTGTCTACTTGACCCACTCCGGAATGCGCCCCGGCGTCCAGGGCGCGCCGCTGGTTTCCAGGGCGTCTTCCAGGGCCTTGAGATCCTGGTGGAGGAAGGTCTTCAGCCGGGGGAGGAAAGTCCCGAAGGCTTCCGAGGCAAGTTCGTAGGCTTGGCGCTGGGTGGCAGTGGGGGTGCTCGTCACCTGCCAAAGGCCATCCGCCAGGCGATTCACGCGGTTCTCAATGGCGGGAACCGTGGCTTCCTGGTACTTCGCCTTCACGGGATCACCCTGGAATTCGGCCTTCAGCTCTGCCAGTCGCGCGGTCAGGAGGTGGGCGCGGTCCCAGAGATCGGCGGAGGCTCGCGGGGCATCGAGCAGAGCCTTGCGCAAATGTTTGAGGCGCAGTTCGGCTTCCTCCAGCAAGCCTCCGCTGCCCAGAACCGCTCGCTGGAGCCGGGCCACGCGCTGGTGGAAGGCCTGCAGTTCAGGACTCGGCGACTCCAGCCCCAGGGGTGTGACTTGGAATGTCTGAGGCTCGCCCAGCATGCGAGTCTGTCCCTGGGCCCGCAGCGCGAGGTCCGCGCGATAGGTGCCAGGCGCGGCGAAGGGGCCCACGGGCTCGAAGTCCCAGGGATCCAGTTCGCGGGCCTTGAGGGAGACGGGGTCCGCCGCAGGAAAGCGGAGATCCCAGGCCACCCGCTGCATGCCGGCCTTCGCGGGGCCCATGATGCGGCGCACCGTTTGGCCTGCCTCGTCACTGACCGTGAGGATCACGGTGGGCTCCTCATCCAGGGCCTCGGCCCGCAGCGCTTCCCAGGCCGGGCGGACAGGGGTGGCCGTGTCCTTTTCGGCGGCTCGCCGGGCCTTGGCGAGGCTCTTGGAGTCGTCCCGCAGGTAGTAGGTGAAGAGGGCGCCGAAGGGCGGATTGGGCGCGGTGAAGAAGGAGGCACCCAAGGCACCGCCCAGGCTGGTCGGCATGAAGAGATCGCTCTTTCGCACGGGGAACAGCGCGCCTTCTTTCTCGAGCAAATCTGGCGTGAGCTTTCGCAAGGGGGTGAGATCGTCCAGGATCACGAGGCCCCGGCCGAAGGTCGCGGCCACGAGATCGCCTTCCCGGGGCTGGATTTCGAGATCCTTCACGGCGATGGTGGGCAGGCCGCTCTTGAGTTGGATCCAGTGCTTGCCTTCATCGAGGGTGAAGAAGATTCCGAATTCCGTTCCTGCGAAGAGCAGGCCGGGGCGGGTGGGATCTTCGATGAGGGTATTGACCGTGCCCCGATCCGGCAGGTCGCCGGAGATGCTCTCGAAGCTGCGCCCCCGATCCCGGCTCTTCAGCACATAGGGTTTGAAGTCGCCCATCTTGTGATTGTCGAAGGCGACATAGACGAGATCGGCGCTGTAGCGAGACGGCTCGATGCGGGAGACATAGGTTAGGTCGGGCACGCCGGGGAATTTCTCGACTCGTCGCCAGGCGCCGCCGCCGTTTTCGCTTACCTGCAGCAGGCCGTCGTCGGTGCCGACATAGAGCAGGTTCTCCGCCTTCTGAGATTCTGCCAGAGAGACGATGTTGCCAAAGACCGAGGTGGAGGTGTGCCTCGCGACGGCATCGATGCTCCAAACTTTGCCCATCACGGGCAGCTTGTCGCGGTCCAGTTTCCGGGAAAGATCCGGGCTCACGGCCTTCCAAGAATCGCCCCGATCCTCGCTGCGGAACAGCCGCTGGGCGGCAAAGTAGAGGCGCTTCGGGGCATGGGGGCTGAGGATCAGGGGCGCGTCCCAGTTCCAGCGCAGGCCATCCTCGCCGGGAGCGGCCTGGGGCTGGATGTCCACGGCCTCGCCCGTCTTCCGGTTGAAGCGAATCAGCTCGCCATGCTGGGCTTCGGCATAGACCGTGTCCGGGTCCGTGGGGTCCACCCGCGAGAAGAAGCCATCGCCGCCCTGGGTGAAGAACCAGTCCTGGTTGGCGATGCCCTCCTTGTTGCGAGTGCTACTGGGGCCGCCCAGGCTGTTGTTGTCCTGGGTGCCCCCGTAAATGTTGTAGAACGGTTTCGCATTGTCTGTGGCCACGCGGTAGAACTGGGCCACGGGCAGGTTCGGCTTGAACTCCCAGGTGGCGCCCCGGTCCCGGCTCTCGTAGACACCACCATCGCATCCCGCCACGAGATGCCGCGTGTTCGCAGGGTCAATCCAGAGGGCATGGTTGTCCACATGCTTGTGCTTCTCGCCGACCTTTTTGAAACTCTTGCCGCCGTCCTGGGTCACCTGCATCCAGGTGTCCATGGAATAGACACGATCCGGGTTCTCGGGATCAACAATGAGTTCCTGGTAGTACTGCGGACTGCCGGAAACATAGTCGGAGCGCTTCTCCCAGTTGGCGCCGCCGTCCACCGATCGATAGAAGCCACCCCCCTTGTTGGCCGCTTCCACGATGGCATATACCGTGTCGGGGCGGGTGGGGGCGAGGGCGAGGCCAATGCGGCCCATCTCCTCCTTGGGCAGGCCGGCGGTGATCTTCTTCCAGGTCTTGCCGCCATTCGTGGAGCGTTGGAGTCCACTTTCGGGTCCACCGTCGATGAGGGTCCACACATGACGCCGGCGCTGGTAGGTGGCGGCGAGGAGAACCTCGGGGTCTCGCGGATCCATGAGCACATCGGTGACACCGGTGTGCTCGGATACGGTGAGTACCGCCTTCCAGGTCCGGCCGCCGTCCGTGGTCTTGTAGAGGCCGCGCTCTCCACCGGGGCTCCACAGCGGGCCCTGGGCCGCCACGTAGACCACGTTGGAATCCCGGGGGTCGATGAGAATTTTCGCGATGTGTTCAGAGGCCTTCAGTCCCATGTTCTCCCAAGTCTTGCCGCCGTCGGTGGATTTGTAGACGCCATCGCCATAGCCCACGGAGCGTTGACTGTTGTTCTCGCCGGTGCCGAGCCAGAGTGTCAGCGGGTTCTTCGGGTCCAGGGTGATGCAGCCCATGGAATAGGAACCTTCGCCGTCGAAAATGGGAGTCCAGGTGGTGCCGGCGTTCTCGGTCTTCCAGAGCCCGCCCGAGGCCACCACCACATACCAGGTGTCCTTGTGAACGGGGTGCACCGCGATATCGCCAATGCGTCCCGAGGTGATCGCTGGGCCGATGTTCCGGAAGGCGAGGCCTTCGAAAGTGGAAGCCTGCAGTTTCGAGGCCGATTCGGGTTTCCCCTTTGTGGGAGGAGCGCCCCGCATGGCGCCGGAGGTCAGCAGGAGGGTCAGGGCCGGGAGAATGAGAGCCTGGTGCACGGATGCCTCCTGCTGTGATGTTTGCAACTCATCATGCACTCAAGCGTTGGTCTCCGGACAAACGGTCCCAGCAAAAGCTTCCGAACTTGGCTCCTGAGAGGCTAGCCTGATCTGCGGCGCCGCCTCGGCGGGCGCCATCGGATTCGATTCCATTTTAAGGAGTTGCCATGACCAAGTTGCGCGTCGCCGTCTCGGGAGTCGGAAGCCTGGGACAACACCATGCCCGCATCGCGGCGGCCTCCGAGCGCACGGAACTCGTGGCAGTGGTGGATCCGAGCGAGGTTCGGGGCAGGGAGATCGCGGAGAAGTTCGGCACCTCCTGGGCCGCGTCTCTGGTCGAGGTGCTGCCCCGGGTCGATGCGGTGCAGATCGCCGCCCCCACGGGCTTCCATCACGCCATCGGTCTGCAGGTGTTGGATGCGGGCAAGCATGTGATCATGGAAAAACCGCTGGCGGCCTCCCTCGTCGAGGGTGAAGCGCTGTTGAAGGCCCTGGCCCAGGCCCGAGCGGCCAATCCCAACTTGGTGGCCGCCGTGGGGCATCTTGAGCGCTTCAACCCGGCGGTTCAGGCCCTGCGCCGCCTGGGCTTCAAGCCCCGCTTTGCGGAGGCCATCCGCGTCTCACCCTTCCCGATGCGCAGCATGGAAGTGGATGTGATCATGGATGTGATGATTCATGACCTGGATCTGTTGTTGGCGCTCTGGGGCAAACCGGTGATCAGCGTCGAGGCCGTGGGTGTGCCGGTGCTCACCAAATATGCCGATCTGGTGAATGCGCGCCTGAAGTTCGAGGGCGGTGGCTTCGCGACCGTTACGGCCAGCCGAGTGGCCCGCAAGAAGGAACGCACCCTGCGCGCCTTCGGCGAGAACGCCTACGCCAGCCTGGATTTCGCGGCCCAGAAACTGGAAATTCTCCGCCTCGTCGAGAGCCCCGAAGGGCCCCAGGTCCTGCCTGAAGTCGTGGACATCGTCGAAGGCGAGCCCCTGAAGCTCGAACTGGAGGCCTTCTACGCGGCCTGCCAGAGCGAGGCTGGCGACACCGTGCCCTGGCCCGATGCCTTCGAGGCCATGAGGGTGGCGGACCAGGTCCAAAAGGCCGTGGCGAAGAGTCTTGAGGAACTGCTCTAGGTTGAACGAGTGCCAGGCCCGATAAGGAGGTCGTCGTGATCCAGTACCGTAGCGGGACGATTCCACCCATTCACGCCATCGTGGCGCTTTACGGAGATGCCCGCCTCGTGCGGCCGATCCATGACCATTCCGCCCTTCGGAATCTCTGCGAGCGGGCCAATGTGATTCATGCGGCCTTCCTCTCGGAGCGGCTCGTCGGCTTCCTGCGTGGATGGACCGATGGGATTTGCGCGGGCTTCATTGCCGATCTCGCCGTGCATCCCGATGTGGCCAAGGAGGGTGTGGGCCGGGAACTGCTCCGTCTGGCCTGTGCGGAATGTCCTTCCGTCTCCTGGGTCCTGCCCACCAGCGCCCTGGCAAAGGGCTTTCCGACCAAGGATCTCAACGCGCTCGGATGGAAGCCTCTCGATGGCGGGTGGATGCTGCCGAATGAAGCCTGATTGGAACCCCATGCCCTTCTTCGACCTCGCCTCCCTGACCAAGCCCCTGGTGACCGCGCCGCTGGCGCTTCAGCACCTGGACCTCGACGCCGATCGGCGGACGCAACTCGGTTTCCAGGACCGACCGGTGCCCCTGACGGTCCGGCAACTGCTGTCTCACTCGGCCGCCTTGCCGGTCTGGCTCCCCTACACGGGTGAGCCTTTGGCTGAGCAGTTGCGCCGAGGGATCCCCGAAGGGCGACACCCACTTTTTCGCTGGGGGACTCAAGGGCTGGCGGTCTACTCGGATCTGGGCTACCGCCTTCTGGCGGAACTGCTTGAGCTTGAAAAGAGAAGGGCTTTCAACGAACTCGGCAAAGACGCCACGGGCCTCCTCCCCGCGCCCTGGCCCGAACCGGCCCAGGCCATCCCCGACGGCCCGGATGCGGAGGCTTGGTCGATCGCCGAGCCCGACCATCCCGTTCCCCCCCGTGCCGAGAATCTTCCCCAGGACGCCAATGCTCGCGCGGGCATGTCCGGTCACGCAGGCTTCGGCGGCACTGCGCTGCAGATGAAGGTGTGGCTCCAGCAATGGGCGGGATCCCGCATCCCGTGCCGCATGGCGGTGGAGACGGCGCGGGCCGCCGATGGCACCGTGTGGGGCCTGGGGCTTCAGCGGGTCTTCGACGGGGCCTGGCACTTTGGACAGTTGCTGTCCAGGATTCCGCTGGGGATCCAGGGTACGCATGTGCTGGCGTCCACTGAGGAGACCCTGCCCGAACCGCTGCCCACCCCGAAACCTGGGGCGGGCAGGCCATCCGCCTTCTGGATGCACTTCGGCTATACGGGACCGGCCCTCTTCATCCGGCCCGAGGACGGGCTTTGCCTTTGTCTCCTCCTGCATCGACGGGGGCCCAAGGGCGAAATCATCGACCTGGATACCCTGCGCGCCCGCCGCTGGCGAATGCTGGAAGGGTTCCTGGCGCAGTTCTGAAACGGGTCCCTGGGGTAATCTGGAGGAATGAGAGTTCCTTTCGCTTTGGCTTGCCTTGCCCTCACGGCCCCCCTGATGGCCGAAATCCCCTTCCGCGTGGGGCTGGATACCCAGAACCTGGAATGGATCCTGAGTTTGGAGGGGGGCGGCGCGGTCTGCACACGGGGCGGGAAGCCGCTGATGAAGCTGGCGGCGGGCGAAAAGCTGCGGATCTGGTGGGACAGCCGGGGCGAGGCGGATCCCACCGACGAATTTCGATTGCAGGTGGGCGGTCCCCTTTCCCTTGAGGCTGCCGAGTCACTGATGAAGCGGCTGCGGGACCTGGGTGAAGCGCCCGAGCGCCAGCGCGTGTCCGATGGCGGTACTTGGCGCGTACTCACCGGGCATTTTGAAACGACGGACGAGGCAGAACCCGTTCTGCAGAAGCTCTCGGCCAGCGGGTTCGATGAACTCTGGGTGTCCACGGAAAAGCGCCCGGGCCGTCCCCGCAAAGGCAGGGCACTCTACGCCGTCACCGAGCGCTACGAGCGACGGGCGCTGCCCATCGAGGGCGTCTCCTTTCGACCTGCGGCGGAACTGACGACCGTGGTCGGAAAGGGGCGCTATCGCGGGCGGATCGACATCTATCCGAACGCCCAGGGGCGCCTCACGGTGATGAACGCCGTGGAACTGGAGACCTACTTGCGGGGCGTGGTGCCCAAGGAGATGGGCGCCTGGGAATTTCCCAATCTCGAGGCACTGAAGGCCCAGGCCGTGGCCGCCCGCACCTACGCGGTGGCGAACCGGGGCAAGCGCGCCAAGGAGGGTTTCGATCTCCTCGACACCGTTGCGGATCAGGTCTACGGTGGCCGCGACGGTGAGCAGAACCTCACGGACCGCGCCGTGGAAGAGACCAAGGGCCTCGTGGCGACCTACGGCGGCCACCCCATCCAGGCCCTCTTCATGGCCAACAGCGGCGGCGCCACCGTGGACAACCGCTATGTCTTCGGTGGCGGCGCCACGCCCTACCTGCAGCCCGCCACCAACTACGCCGAAAAGGCCACCACGCTGATCTTCAAGGGCACTGCTGCGCCCCCGGGCGATCAGGCCTGGCTGAGTCTGGAACTGCTCCGCCTCGCGGCCTGCGAATTGGTCCCGGCCGAGTGGTTGAACGGAGAAAGGCTGGCGCGGCCTCTGCGCATGGCCGACCTGAAGGGTGCCGTGGCGGCGCTCGCTGCGCGCCTTTCGCTGCCCGTGCCGCAGGCGAGCGCGGCCCAGGGCTCTGAACTTCTGCTCTGGATGGCCCGCAGTCTGGATTTCGATCGTGTGGTCCAGGGGCAGGAACGGCCCCAGGATGGTGCCTACTTCCTGCCGGGCGTGGGCCTGAAGCCACGGGAACTCCTCCTGGCGGGCTTCCTGGCCCGGCGCGGTCTCGTTCCCCCCAGCCTCTGGCAGGCGCCTTCGCTCACCCTCGGTCAGGGGCTCCAGATTCTCGGGAAGCTATGGCAGGAACTCGAGCCGCTGGAACTTGCGGAGGGCACGCTGCTGCGGGATGGGCAGGTGCGCGTGAAGAACGGCGGCCCGGGTCCGCTGGGGCTCGCGCCCTCGTTCCTGATGGCCGAGGAGGCACCCGGGGGCACGCTGCGGCTGGTGGGCGAGAGCGCCATCCAGGTGGGCGACCGCGTGCGTTGGCTTGCTAAGAGCGGCCCCTCGCGCCTGCTGGTGCGGCGCCTGGATCCCGATGGTGCGAGCCTGGACCGCTACAATCCCACCGCCCACTGGAAGCAGGAACTGAAGGAAGTCGAACTGATGGGCCGCCTTCAGCAGAAGGCCGGCATCCGCTCGCTGCGCAGCTTCGAACTGCAGCACAACGATCAGGGTCGGGTGCTGGAACTCACGGTGCGCGATGTCGCAGGCAAGGCTTTCCGCTTCACCGGCATGCGCATCCGCGGCCTGCTGGGGCTCAAGGATAATGTCTTCAATTTCATTCAGACCGGCACACCGCCCAACCGGCGCTGGATCTTCTACGGGCGCGGCTGGGGCCACGGCGTGGGCATGGACCAGACCGGTGCCTACGGCTATTCCCTGGAAGGCTGGACCTACGACCAGATCCTCAAGCACTACTACCAGAGCATCGAGCTGAAGAAAATCGACTAGGCCGAATTTTTCGTTTGGACCTGCGCCAAAGTGGAACCACAGAGGCAGTGAACGCTACTCCGTATCAGTCCTCGAGCCGGATTGCATCAAGGGCCTTCATGACCTGATCGGCACAGGCCTGGTGGCGTTCCCGGCCTGTGAGGTCTGTGGGGAGATCAGAGAAGTCCACCGGGGGCCCGGGAACGACGGTGATGCGACCGAGGCGAGGGTATTTTGCGGTGCGGGGAAAGCACTCGAAAACGCCGAAGATCCGCAGCGGAATCACGGGCACTTCGCACTTGGCGATGATGAATCCGACACCGGCCTCGGCAACCTGAAGCGCGCCGTCAGGCGATCGGGTGCCTTCGGGAAATATGACCACGCGATTGCCATCACGAAGAAGGCCCAGGATGCGCTTCAGGCCAGCGAGATCCCCCTTGCCGCGATCCACGGGCAGGACCCGAATGCGGGGCAGCAACCAACCGAGGAAACCTGTGAAGAGCGACTTGCGGGCCAGGCAGTAGATCGGTTTCCGAAAGCAGGCCGCGATCATCGGGGGGTCCAGGTAGCTCACATGGTTGGCCACGATGAGAGCGCCACCGGATTCAGGAATGAGCTCTCGGTGGAGGGTGCGGTGGTGAAATAAGAGATGCCCAACGATGCGGGCCAGGGTGTGGGCGATCCAGTAGATCATGGGGAAGCGGTCCGGAAGTTTCTTGAGGATAGGCGGCCTGGGTCGGTTTGAGAATGTCTCAACTCAGTGGCGAGGGTCGCGTTCAGGAGTGCTCTCGATAGCCCAGCACCACCAGCAGGCAGGGGCCGCCGGCGATGACCTCCATGCCAGCGGCTTCGGCGGTGCGGATGGCGTCGGGACTGTCAGCGCCGGGCTGCATCCAGATATGTTTCACTCCGGCCCGGATGGCTTCCTGCACCACGGCTTCCGTAATCTTGGGAGGCGTGATGACCGAGATGCCTGCGATCGGCTTGGGCAGGGCTTCCAGCGAGGGATAGGCCTTCAGCCCCTCGATTTCCGTGGCCCGGGGATTGATAGGGAAGACTTCCATGTGGTGCTGCAGGTAGCACCGCAGCACCTTGTTGCCGTATTTTTCGCGGTCCGAGCTGGCACCCACAACGGCGTAGGGGCCGGCTGCCAGGAAGGCGCGGATGCGGGATTCGACGGGGGTGGGCATGGAGCCTCCGGAGAGATAGGCCAGGATACGCTGGACCGGCTACAGATTCCGCGCCCGGCTCTTTTCCGCGATCATGGATCCGGGTGATCACTTTGCGAACGATGCTGCGCTTCCTTTTCTCGGCCATTGGCCTGCTGGTGGCTTCGGCCCTTGTTGTCGGTCTTCGCCGGGGCACCTTCCTGGAACTGATCGCCGTGGCGGTCATCCTGGGAGCTCTCAATGCGACCCTGGGGGTGGTTCTGAAGTTCATCGCTTTCATCCCAGTCGCGTGTTCCCTGGGATGCTTCAGCCTGGTGATCAATGGACTGGTCTTCTGGCTGGTGGGGAATCTTGCCGCCAAGCTGGGCCTGGGCTTTCGGGTGGATGGTTTCTGGCCTGGCTTCTTCGGCGCCCTCGTCACAAGCGTGGTGGCGGGCCTCCTGGAGCGGATGCTCCTGGGCAAGGAAGCACAGCCTCGACGGCCCGCACCTCCCCGGCGGATCAAAGTGGTGAACTGACATGGAGCTGAAAGCTCACTGGGAAAAGGTATTCCAGACCAAGGGGCCGGAGGCCATGAGTTGGACTCAGGCCTTCATCTGGGCCCTGTTCCGACGGCAGCCCTGAACTGCCGCCGCGAAGCGGCTTCATCCAAGCGCG
>CAIPUA010000067.1 GCA_903868115.1 uncultured Holophagaceae bacterium | reverse complement strand
CTGCTGCGGTTCACGGCGCAGGCTCTTGGCGAAGGACGGTCTGTTGCACCGGCACTTCGCGGTGGCCCATGGACCGAAACCCGCCACGACAAGGGCTTTCCTTGAAAACATGCGCACCAAAAAAAAGATCTGCCACCGATAGACACCGATCAATGACGATGGAAGTGTCCGCAAGCTCACCGCCGTTGTCTCCGTCAACAACCTGCGACCTGACGGCGAAGCCTCTTGGTGAGCCTTGGTGTCCTTGGTGCCTTGGTGGTGAAATTTATTCATCAGGGCATCATCCCTCGGCCTCCCCATCGGGAGACATCTGGGCGGGGAAGTCCTCGGGGTGAGGCACGGTCGGGGAGAGCGCCTCAGCGCCTCCGAGTTCTTGGAGCCAGTAGCGGAAGGCCCGAAAACTCATGCCCAGGAGGCGGGCGGCGCGGGTCCGGTTGCCCTCGCAACGCTCCAGGGCCTGGAGCATGAGGTGGCCTTTGAGGCTGCTCAGGTAGGCTTCGAGGTCGCAGCCTTCCGGGGGGAGATCCTGGCGGGACGCTTCGCCCGGGTTCCGGGTTCGGCGGCCTTCGGCTTCGGCCAGGATGTTCTCGGGGAAAAGCTCGAGGCCGATGGGGCCGCCTGCGTTCAGGGCCACACAGCGTTCCATGAGGTTCTCCAACTCCCGCACGTTCCCGCGGAAGCCGTACTTCCCCAGGACCTTGAGGGCCTCGGCCGCGACGGTCATCGGTGGCTTGCCCAGTTTCCGACAGAAACGGGCGAGGAAGTGTTCGATGAGAACGGGCAGATCCTCCGGGCGTTCCCGCAGGGGAGGCAACTCGATGTGCAGGATGTTGAGCCGATAATAGAGATCCTGCCGGAACTGGTTGCGCTCGGCCCGTTGGCGGAGGTTCTGGTTGGTGGCGCCGATGACGCGCACGTCCACCGCGCGTTCCTCGTTGGCGCCCAGTCGGCGGATGCGGCGTTCCTGGAGTACGCGCAACAATTTTACCTGGAGGGGCAAGGGCATCTCCCCGATCTCGTCGAGGAAGATCACGCCGCCTTGTGCCTCTTCGAAGAGGCCGCGCTTGGTGGCGCCGGCGCCGGTAAAGGCCCCCTTCTCATAGCCGAAGAGTTCAGATTCCAGCAGGCTTTCGGGCAGGGCGCCCACGTTCACGGGAACAAAGGGGCCGCGCGCGCGCTCGGAGTAGCGATGGATCAAGCGGGCCACGATCTCCTTGCCCGTGCCGCTCTCGCCGGTGATGAGCACCGTGCTATCCGCCAAGGCCACCTTCCCGACGAAGGCCTGCACCTTCCGCATGGTATCGCCCACACCCACCAGATCTCCGAGGTCGCGGATCTCTGAGGGCTCTGGCATCGGTTGGATCGTGAAGAGCCCCTTGAGGACCTTGCTGAGTTCCTGGATATCGTTCTTGGCCTTGGTCAAAAAATCCACGGCTCCAAGGTTCAATGCCTGCACCGTGGTCTCCGTGGTGGCGAAGGCGGTCATGATCACCACCGGCGTCTCGATGCCTTGCTCTTTCATCCAGGTGAGCAGCTCGATGCCGCTGCCATCCTTCAGGCGCAAATCGGACACGATTGCGTCGAAGGTCCTCGAGCCGAGCATCTGCTTGGCCTCCCCAAGCCCGGGTACGGTCAGGGTCTCGAAGCCCAAGGGACTGAGGCCAATCTGGAGGACTTCCCGGAAACTCGGTTCGTCCTCCACCAGGAGGATCTGCTTGGGGGTCGAGGGGAAGGTGGGCATGCGTTGGGCTTCGAGGGATCAGGCCGGAGGGAGCTTCCCATGACCGGCTCTCTGGAGGACGAGTTCCTGATCGGCCATGCGGAGATCCTGGTCGACCATCAGTTTCGCGAGAGCCTCCACAGTCGTGGTGGGCTGCCAACCCAGGAGCTTGCGCGCCTTACTGGCGTCCCCTTCGAGATGATCCACTTCCGCCGGACGGAAGAAGCGGGGATCGGTTTCCACATACTGCTGCCAGTCCAGGTCCAACTGGTGAAATACCAGCTCGAGAAATTCGCGGATGGAGAGGGCGACGCCCGTGGCTACCACATAATCATCGGGCTGGTCCTGCTGCAGCATGCGCCACATGGCCTCGACATAGTCGCCCGCGAAACCCCAGTCGCGCTTGGCCTCCAGATTGCCGAGGAAGAGCTTGTCCTGAAGCCCCAGCTTGATGCGAGTGGCGGCGCGAGTGATCTTGCGCGTGACGAAGTTCTCGCCCCGGCGCGGGCTCTCGTGATTGAACAGGATGCCATTGCACGCGAAGAGCCCGTAGCTCTCCCGGTAATTAACGACCTGGTAGTGGGCGCACACCTTGGCGCAGGCGTAGGGAGAGCGGGGCTCGAAGCGGGTGCCCTCGAATTGCCGGGGCTTGGCGGAACCGAACATCTCGCTGGAGCCGGCCTGGTAGAAGCGGGCCTGCTTGCCGCCGTGTTTGTGGTGGTTCCGGAGAGCCTCCATGAGTCGCAGCACGCCGGTGCCCGTGACATCCATGGTGTATTCGGGCTGATCGAAGCTCACGCGGACATGGCTCTGGGCGCCCAGATTGTAGATCTCATCGGGCTGAACGCGGTCCAGCACATCGCGCAGGGAACCCGCATCGGAGAGGTCGCCATAGTGGAGCTGCAGATGGGGATTCGCCGAGCTGCCCATGTGGAGGTGATCGATGCGACCGGTATTGAAAGTCGAGGCGCGTCGGACGATGCCGTGGACTTCATAGCCCTTGGCGAGCAGGAGTTCGGCGAGGTAGCTCCCGTCCTGGCCCGTGATGCCGGTGAGAAGCGCGGTGCGGATCTGGGTCATGGTCGACTTCCTATGTGTTGATGGACTTCATCACGGCGCGGAGGCTATCCGCAAGGGAGAATGCCGGGCGCCACCCGCTGCTGTCCTGAAGTCGCCCGGGGTCGCCGACCAGGTAGGGGATGTCATCCAGGCTGCTGGGGTGGCTCTCGAATTCCACGGAGCGCTGCGCACCCAGGATTTCCAGGGCCTGCCGGACCACCTCCTCGATGCTGTGGCCGATTCCCGTGCAGATGTTGAAGGTGCGGTGCGAGGGGGCCTCGAGTTCGAGCATCGCCAGGTAGCCGGAGGCGACATCCCGGACATCGATGAAATCGCGGATGCTGTTCAGGCCCTTCATGACCACGGGCGCGGTATCACCAGGGGGATGGTCCAGGATCCGGCGGACGAGGGACGGGATCATCAAGGCGGGGCGCATCCCCGAGCCAATGTGGTTGAAGGGTCTGGCGACGCGGATATCCAGCTTCTGCTGGTAGTGGGGGAGCAACTGCTCGCAGAGGTGTTTGGAAAGCCCGTAGCGCCCCTGGGGGACGATGGCATCGTCTTCGTGCCGGGGCGTGTCCGCCGGGGCATAGACATGGCAGCTGCTCACCAGGATCACCCGGCCCGCCTCCAGGTGTTCCAGCAGATTCAGCGTGATCTGGAGATTGGAGATCACCGGGGCAGAAGTTGCAAAATGGCTTGGAACGGAGGCCCCCGCTAGGTGGATCACCCCCCACCAAACCCGAGGCAGGGCGACCAGACCCTCGGGGTCGGCGAGATCGATCCAGCGAGTCTCGACACCGGGCATCGCGGGTAGTTCAGGCCGTTGGTCCAGGGCCACCACCCCATAACCCCGCTGGCTCAGGATGCGGGCAAGGTGCTGCCCCACGAACCCCGAGGCACCGGTCAGCAGGATGGTCTTATCCACAGGCACACTCTGATCTTTTTTTGAGGTTTGCTATTTTGCGTTTAATTTTTGCAATCAACAAATTCCAAAAGGATGTGCTTACGACAAGCTCTGCCTTGATTTGCTTCAACATTTCCAGACGAGTTGGCGTAGGCCCTGTACCTGCCCGCCCCAGTGTTATATAAAATTCACACCCTGCGGAAGGGTGGAAGGCCAGCTCTCTAAAGGGGATCAGTCCCAGATTGTTCAGATCGTGAATCATCAGTCGGAACGAGTGGGGCGTGAAGCACCACGCGTGGTAATCGAAATAACTGGGGTCACTATCGGCGGCATGCATGGCAGCCTTGACTTCATCAAAGGAGTAAAGGAAAGCAAAATTGCCTCGCTGTCTATTGTGTCCCCAGGTGAG
>CAIPUA010000066.1 GCA_903868115.1 uncultured Holophagaceae bacterium | reverse complement strand
GATTCCACTCTATCACTAATGTTGTAAAGCAGCAGTCATTGTCTCTTGTTGTCGAAACATTGGTTTAGGTGTCCAGGGCGCCGAGCTCAGGGAAGCCCTTGCGCAAAGTCGGGCAGCCTTCGAGACGGGTGATGCCGTGACCCACGAGAAAGCTCTGCTGAATCTCCACGAACACCGGGGCAGCCGCCCGCCCTGTATCGGCTTATAGCCCGTTCTGCAGGGTGCGGGCAGCGTTCGGTGCGTTATCCCAGCGCGGCCTCCAGCGCCTCCGCGTGAATCGCTTTCAGCTCCGCCGCCTCGGCATCCAGCAGGGGATGGCCGTCCACGGCCAGGGTGATCCGTGTGCCGCCGGTGGTGCCGATCTTGGCGAGGGGCACCCTGTGGGTGGCGGCGAGCTTGGCGAGGCTGGATTCGCCTTCGGGGCTCACACTCACCACGATCCGTCCGGCGCTTTCGCCGAATAGGAGGCTATCGAAGCGCAAACCGTGGCGGTTCAGCATGAGCTGGCAGCCCATCTCGCCCCCGAAGGCGCTCTCCAGCGCGGCGACCAGTAGGCCGCCTTCGCTGGTGTCGTGGGCGCTGCGGATGAGGCCCATGCGAATGCCTTCCCGCACGCAGGCTTGCAGGTGGGTTTCCTCGTCCAGGCGCAGTTCGGGGCAGGCGCCGAAGATCCGACCCGTTCGCAGTTTCAGGTACTCGCTGCCGCCCAGTTCCTCGCGGGTTTCGCCCAGCAGGAAGATGGCGTCGTGGGCGGCCCGGAAGGCGGAACCGCAGAAGTGGTTGCCGGTGGCGCTGAGACCCTTGCCATCCTTGGCGTTCACATCCACGGGCAGGGCGTAGTCCTCGATGAGGCCCACGGCGCCGATCATGGGCGTGGGGAAGATACCCACGCCTTCGGTGTCGTTGTAGAGGCTCACATTGCCGCTGACGATGGGCACATCGAACGCAAGGCAGGCCTGGCGCAGGCCCAGGATGCCCTGGGCGAAGGCCCACATGTTCTCGGGCTTCTCGGGGTTGCCGTAGTTGAGGCAGTCGGTCAGGCCGATGGGCTCGGCGCCCACGCAGGAGAGGTTGCGGCAGGCTTCGGCCACGGCGTGGGCCGCGCCCCAGAAGGGGTCGAGGTAGGCGTAGCGGCCGTTGCAGTCGCTCTTCATGGCCACGGCCTTCTGGGTGCCCTTCACGCGGATGAGGCCCGCATCGGCGGCACCCTGGCCGATGAGCGTATTGCTGCGCACCGTGCCGTCGTACTGCTCGAAGATCCAGCGCTTGCTGGCGAGGGTGGGGCAGGCCAGCAGTTGCCGGAGCGTATCCTCGGCCTCATCGGGTTCCAGATCCGCGGGCAACGGCTCCAGGGCGATGGTATCGAGGTAGGCGGGCCGGGCCTGGGGGCGGTCGTATTTGGGGGCGGCGTCGGCTAGGGGCTGGATGGGCAGATCGATGACCTGCTCGCCGTGCCACATTCCAACGAAGCGCCCCGAAGCCGTCACCTCGCCGACCACGCACGCGTCCAGGTCCCACTTGTGGAGTACGCCGATGATGTTGGGCTCACAGCCGGGTCGGGCCACCAACAGCATGCGCTCCTGGGATTCCGAGAGCATCAGTTCGAAGGGCGTCATGCCCTCTTCGCGCATGGGGATCTGGTCGAGACGCAGTTCCAGGCCCGTGCCTGCGCGGCTGGCCATCTCGAAACTGCTGGAGGTGAGGCCCGCGGCGCCCATGTCCTGG
>CAIPUA010000065.1 GCA_903868115.1 uncultured Holophagaceae bacterium | reverse complement strand
TGCTAACATTAGGACCCTCGGGAAGACCATCAAGGCCGAGAACGGCGAAGGCATCCTCGAATCCCAGCGCAAGGCCATCACCCACCTCCAGGATCCCACACCCGAGGTCCGCCAGATAAAGCAGCAATTGGTGAAATATAAGCGGGCGGACGGCCTGGACCTCGCCTTCACCCTCTACACTCCGCCGGGCTACAAGGCAGGGACAAGGGTCCCGACCATCCTCTATGCCTACCCGCGGGACTACGCCGATCCATCCAAAGCGGGCCAGATCTCGGGTTCCCAATACACGTTCACCCGGCTCCGGAACTATCGCCTGATGCTCCTCGCCGGCTACGCGATCATCGACAACGCCTCCTTCCCGATCGTGGGCGACCCCAAGAAGGCTTACGACACATACCTTGAGCAACTGGTCGCGGACGCAAAGGCAGCGGTGGACAAGGCTGTCGAACTGGGTGTGGCCGACCCCAATCGGATTGGGGTCACCGGCCACAGCCACGGTGCTTTGATGACGGCAAATCTGGTCGCGCACACCAACTTGTTTCGGGCCGGGGTTGCCACCAGCGGCGCTTACAACAAGACCCTGACCCCCTTCGGATTCCAGAACGAACGCCGCTCTGTATGGGAGGCGCCGGAGGCGTACCGTCAGGCATCCACGTTCTTCTCTGCTGACAAGGTGAAGACGCCGCTCCTGCTCATGCACGGTAGCGACGACGCCAACCCCGGCACCACACCCATGCAGTCAGTCAAGTTGTTCGAAGCTATCCGGGGCAACGGTGGAACGACCCGACTCGTGATGCTTCCTTTCGAGCCCCATTCCTACACGGCTCGCGAGTCCAACGAGCAGGTGGTCTACGAGATGCTTCGCTGGTTCGATACCTACGTGAGGGACGCAACCCCGGCAAAGGGTTCAGGCCACTAATCCACCCATGTGGGATGCTGAGCATTGGGAGTTTCGAAAAGGATTTTCCTCTTGTAATGGTATAGATTTGGTATATACTTTCGTTGAAGGTGAGTCATGGATCGTGCCAGCGTATTTATGAACGGACGTTCACAGGCTGTGCGATTGCCGCAATCATGCCGATTTGATCCGAACGTTCGGAGTGTCCAGGCTCGGAAGATCGGGCATGCCGTGATCCTTGAGCCAGTCGAAACGGCTGGTTGGGATCCAGCCTACTGGGCGGCTGTCGAAACGATGCCCAGCATGGAAGAGGAAGTGAACCAAGTGGACATCCCCATCCCAGGCGTTGAAGGTCTCTGATGCTCTTCCTACTGGACACCAATGCCCTGGTGGAACTCCGGCGGAAGAACCCTATTCTTATCGGCAACCTGAAGAGGCGGGCCCCTTCCTCCATTTGCTACTCGGTCATCTCCATTGGTGAGATCCACAAGGGCATCGTTCAGCACCCACTGGAAAAGGCCATCGCCATGTGGGACCACTGGAAGCAACTACTGGCACCGTTTGCGCCCATCGACTTCACGACCGAAGCCGCAATGACATGGGGCAGGTTGCTTCACGAAACCCGAAAACAGCAGATCGGTCCCCGTGACCTGCTTATCGCGGCCACCGCTCTTGCTTGCGGCATGACTGTGGTTACCCACAACACACGGGAGTTTAATCGCATTAAAGGACTACTTGTCGAAGACTGGCAGGCCTGAGCCATTGAGACTTGCCTCAGCGTTTCGGATACCGCACCCTCCCGGGCCAGGAGGTGGACCTCCTCCTGGAGCGGGCCGACGGGCGCGTGGTGGGCCTGGAAGTGAAGTCCAGCGCCAGCATCCAGCCGAAGGACTTCAAGGGTCTCCAGAGCCTCTTCGAGACCCTTGGGGACGCCTTCCATCGCGGAGTCGTACTCTACACGGGGGCAGAAGTCCTACCCTTCGGCCCTAAGATGTGGGCGCTACCCGTTTCGGCGCTGTGGCAGGAACTGGATCGAGTTGGAAAAGCAGATTGATTGCGCTGCCCAGCGCCAGTGATAGGTCGATCGCAAGGGATGCTGGTGCCAGAAACCAGCGGCTACACCGATTTGTTGAAAATTTCGAAAATTCATGGATGTTGATGATTGTAAGTATTGAAATGGCTGAAGATGATGGATTCGAACCCCCGGCGAGCTATCAACCCACACCCGTTTTCAAGGATAGACGATCCTGAGAGACCCCTGTTCAACTACACGAAAGTCCACCAGTCTCAGCGTCGTGCCACCCGTTGGACAGTCGCCATCACGCGTAGCGCATTTCCGCCCCAGATCTTCCGGATGTCGGCCTCGGAGTAGCCGCGCCGGAGGAGTTCCTCGGTGATGCGGGGAAACTCCGTGACATCGTTGCAATCGATGACGCCGCCCCCGCCATCGAAAT
>CAIPUA010000064.1 GCA_903868115.1 uncultured Holophagaceae bacterium | reverse complement strand
TGTCGATGTCGATGAAAGCTTGGAGAATTTCGTCTTCGATTTGCATTTCCTCCTGCAGCTGGGGTTCGGCCATGGCCTTCTGCAGGCGTCGAATCACCTCTCGGTAGCGCTCGGAAACTTCCTCTTCGTCAAAGGCAAGCTGGTGTCTGTCTGTCTCGATCCGTCCCTGATCGAAGACGGATAAAGGCCAAGACGGCCTGAAACCTCCGCCCCGCCTGCCGCAAGTCCGTTTTGGTCCTCCTGCATATTGTCGATTGGGCTTCGTCGAATTGATGCGGCACCTCGCACTCATGCGGATATCTCACAGCGAGTGGGCGCGTTGGCCAAGGTCGCTAAACCCGGGTCGTGCGTTTGCATCTGGGGGAAAAAGAAACCGCAGGGGTCACAGCCCTGGAAGCCCATCCCCAGCGGCGAGGGAGACCAGGGGTACTGCAGATACCTGATCGGCGAGGGCATACTTGCGAGTCCCAGGATAGACGATAGCCAAATGGTCCAGATCCAGATCCGTCAGGGCCGCTTTGATCGATGGGGTGAGCTTGGGTGCATCTACGCGTTTACATTCGATGCCAATGCGTCGGCCGTCTTTCACGAGGAGCAGATCGAGTTCTGCACCCGCATGGGTGGCCCAAAAATAGGCCTCGTCAGGTTCGAACGCGGCCAGGATTTCTTCCACGGCATAGCCCTCCCAGGACGCACCGCTCTTGGGATGATGTTCCAGCTCCAGGGGCGTGTGAATGCCCAGGAGATGGTGCAAGAGTCCAGAATCCCGGAAGAAGAGCTTGGGAGCCTTCACTTGCCGCTTGCTGATATTCGCGTGCCAGGGTTGGAGGATGCGAAGGAGGAAGGTGCCTGCCAGCAGCTCCAGATAGCGTCGAACCGTGGTTTCGCTCACGCCCAAGGCGCGAGCTGGTTCGGCTCCATTCCAAACTTGTCCGTGGTAGTGGGCCAGCATGCTCCAGAAACGGAAAAAGGTCTGGGCAGGTAAACGCAGACCGAAAGGCGGCAGGTCCAGTTCCAAAAAAGTCCGGACGAAATTCGCGGTGGCGGCCTTCACCGGTTCGGCTTCGCTCCTGACCGAAGTGGTCCACTCCACGGCCGACTGCGGCAACCAGGTGCTGCCGTTCCTGGGGATGCAACAGGCCCAGAAGCCACCCACTCCGCGGCATCCCTTGGGCCGGGGCCAGGCAGCCTTCGTAGCCAGTTTCCTGGTGGCACTCCTGCTCTTCTCGGTTGGTGGCGTCTATTCCGTGGTGGAAGGCATCCACAAGATCCGCCACCCCGAACTGCCCCATCACCTTGGCTGGGCGGTGGGTCTGCTGCTCTTCGCCCTGGTGCTGGAGGGAATCTCCATGGCCGGGGCGATGCGGGCGGCCATACCTGAGCAGCGACGGCGGAGCCTGCTCCGCTACATGAGGGAATCCAGTGCGACGGAACTGGTGGTGGTGCTGGCGGAAGACGCCGCGGCCTTGCTGGGCCTGGCCATCGCCCTTGTCGCCGTTCTACTGGTCTGGACCACGGGCAATCCGGTGTGGGATGGCCTGGGGTCGGTGCTCATCGGCCTGCTGCTAATCGCCGTCGCCCTGTTCGTGGGCACGGAGGTGACCAGCCTGCTGTTGAACGAGGCGCCGCCCCGGGCCATGAGGGCCCGAATTCGAGCCTTCGTCCGGGAGGATCCCGAGGTGGAGCAGGTCCTCAACCTCATCGCCGTGGTCATCGGCAGCGAACGGTTGATGGTCAGCCTGCAGGTGCAGTTCAAGAACCAACCCGACGGCGATGCCCTGGTCGCAACGATCAACGCGCTGGAGAGGCGCCTCTCCCCAGATCCAGCATCTCTGCGTGGAGCCGGACCGGGGGAAATAGCGAAATCCCTCTTCTCTTTGAGCGGATTCTTGGTTGCTTGTTAATTTATCAGCGGGAAAACAAGATTTCCGGCTGGGTTAAAATGAAATACAAACTTTGATTGCTCCACGACAGAATCGAATTTCGTTGGGACATTGATCGGTGAAGCCGCGCGGTAAATTCTCCCATCCTGAAGGTCAAGCATCCACCAATCCATGAGCGGGTACGCCTTCAATTCATCGGTATTGGCGTTTTTCGCTGCCTCACGTTTGAGGGGGTCCCACAGAGTCTCTGTGGTGTGCTTCCTGGGGAAGTCCTTTCGTCCGTTCAGCACCGCATCGGGAGTGCGCGCAAACGCCAGGATTCCTCCATATTTCGTTGGCTGAGCGCAATAGACGGCCCAGTTATATCCATCGGGGTCGGAGATTATTTTCTCATCCAGTCCAGGTACCACTCGAAATGTT
>CAIPUA010000063.1 GCA_903868115.1 uncultured Holophagaceae bacterium | reverse complement strand
TCAGCCCGCTCAGTCGGCCATTGCTTTGGGCAAGCCCCCGCAGCAATTCCAGAAGCTCGGCATCCGATACCCGTTTGTGCCGTTCCAAAATGATCGCCTGCGCTGTGGTGAAATCCACCATGTCCACCACAGCATCGAAGGCCTCGTCACGACGAACCCACATCTGGGGAGGATTCCGGACCCGCTTCTTCTTCAGCTTGTAGGAGATCTTGTTGTACACGTTGTTCCCAACATATTTCTCGTTGGTGAGCACCTGGTGGATCATCCCTCGGGTCCAGTCTCGGCCCAGCTCCGCCAACACCCCGGCCCGATTGAGTTCTGCCGCGATCTGCCGTTCGTTGTAGCCATCCGCCACAAAGAGGCGGTAGATCCGACGGACCACGGCCCGTTCCTCCGGTGGTCCAGGCACCAACACCACACGATCCGTTTGCAGGCTTTTCTGTTCACCGGGTTGTAGCTCTGCCTTGGGCTTGCCAGCCTGATCGATGAGCAAGCGCCTCAGGCCGTAACCGGCGGCTCCGCCCTGTCGAAAGCCCAATTCAATCAGCCGGCATTGCCCCTTGAAGACCTTGGCCGACAATTCACGGCTGTATTCACCGGCCATGGCCCGTTTGACGCCCTTCACGATGGTGCTGACTGGACTGCCATCGTTCTCAAATTGCTCGGCACAGTACTGAACCGTGATCCCAGCTCGTTTACAGATGTACTCGTAGTAAGCGCTCTCATCGGCATCCTGGAAACGCCCCCAGCGACTCACGTCGTACACCAGGATCATGGTGAAGTCGGCCCGCCCGCACTGCACCGTCTCGATGAGATCTTTCAACCCATCCCGCCCGTCGATGCGCAGGCCGCTTTTCCCGGCATCACTGAAGGTCCGGACAATCTGAATGCCGCGCCGGGTGGCGTATTCCCTTAGGACATCAGCCTGGTTTTCCGTCGAATACTGCTGATGTTCCGTCGACATCCGCACGTATTGGGCTGCCTGGAGTAGGTCGTCGCTCATGCTGCACCCCGTCTGTCTAGGTGATGGGCTTCGGCAACCAATCCTTGGCCCAGGCAGACGACCCTACCTGCCTCTCGAACGGCTCACCATGACCTAATAGGTCAAGTTTTCGGCGAAAGCATGACCAGTTAGGTCAAGTCCATGGGGGAATCTGATCTGGCGAGTCGGCGTGGCCACCTCGACAGGGGCTCCCCGTATGAACACCCTTGCGGAACGACTTGGCCACCTGATCGCCAGACAACGACGGGCCGCTGGGCTGACTCAGGCTGAATTGGCTGAGAAGGTCGGCGTCCAGCCGGAAACCATCAGCCGCCTCGAAACGGGGAAACGAAGGGTTTCCCTGGAGATGCTTGCCATGATTTCTGCATCACTCAGCCTTGAGTTACATGAACTGTTCCGCTTTCCAGAAAGGGACACTCCCAAAGAAGAGGCCATGGGTAGGCTCTTGTGGTTCGGCTCCCGGCTCTCAGTAGCCGAGCTTGAACTTATCCTGGATGTTGGTTCTGCCGTGCTGCTGCACGCCCGACGGGCTCAAGCGAGGTAGCAGGCATGTCCTTCCACTCCCTTCCACTCCCTCTCATTCCCGTCATGGCAGCCAAGAGCGACGCAGGGCGGAGCCCGCAAAGCGCAGCGGCCCGCAAGACGGAGGGCTCCCCCTGGGAGACCGTCTTGGGGGCTTGTGGGCTCCGACCGGAGGCGCAGCATCCTCGCCAGAACGGGAAGGTGGAGGCCTTCTTCAGTAGCAAGAAGGCCCTTTGCTCACCTGCCGGACCTCAGGCAGCCTCCTCTTCACCCACGCCTTGCACCCGACGGCCCAGGATGAAGT
>CAIPUA010000062.1 GCA_903868115.1 uncultured Holophagaceae bacterium | reverse complement strand
GGTGTGACGCCCGTCCTTAGCGGCGAGGCGGCCTTGGCGGAACTCGCCGCCGGGTTGCAACCCGATGTGGTGATCCTGGACATGAACATGCCCGGCCTGGGCGGCGCGGGCACCCTGCCCCGCCTGCGCGCCCTGAAGCCCACCGTGCCCGTCCTGCTCGCCACGGGCCGCGTCGACGAATACGCCACGGAAGTCGCGGCGGCGCATCCCTTCGTGACCCTGCTGTCCAAGCCCTTCAGCATAAAGGACCTCCAGCGGCTCCTCGCACCGCTGGGGCGGAGCTGATCACCGTTTCCCAACCGCAGGGATTGAACTATTACACACGCTAGAGGGCCATCATGGAATTCATCGCTTGGACCGAAAAATACAGCACCGGCAATCCACTGGTGGACGCCTATCACAACATCTTCTTCCAGATGGTGCAGGAGTTCGGGGCGAGCCTGCAGGATGAGAAATCCGCACCCATGGCCGACCGCGTGGCCTTCCTGGTGGACTACACCTTCATGCACTTCGCTTCCGAGGAGCGGCTGATGGAGCGCGCCGCCTATCCGGATCTGGAAGCCCACAGGGAAGTCCATCTCCGCTTCAGGGAACGCGTCCAGGCCATCCACCAGCAGTTCCAGGAAAACCCCGGCGCCCTGAAGGCCGAGGAAGTGCTGGCCCTGGTCCAGGACTGGTTCGCGCACCACATCCTGGGCGAAGACCTCCGCTTCAAACCGTGGGTGCTCGTGGAGGAGAGCCACTGATATCGGGTCGGTTTTTTCACCCTTTTTCACGATTTTCGCGGGTCTTTGGCCCGCGAAATCGTGAAGTGGATTGGGGTTCGGTGGGCCCTGCTTTGAGCCTCGTACTACAATGATCGTCAGCGCCTTTTTGTGAGGAATTCCATGAAGCTCCTTGGCACCGCCGCCCTGATCATCGCGTCCATGACCGCACCTGGTCTCCGGGCCCAGACTCCGACAAGGAGCGCCACCGTGAAGCTCGAACTCGGTACCTCCCTCAAGCGGCTCGAGCCGGAACTGGTTGCCAAGTTCGGTGAGAACCAGCGGCTGCGTGCCCAGCGAGGCCTTCGACAGGCCTCCGCTTTCTGGCGGGCCGAGGACGGCACGGCGGCCGATTTCGAGGTCTTCGTGCGCGCCCATTTCGCCGGGGACGCCAAAGCCCAGGACGGACTCTTCCAGAGCTTGGAATTCACGATGGAGAGCCTGAGCGGTCACATGGCGGAGATTGGCCGGGACTTCAAGTGGAACGCGGATCTGGATCGCGGCCCCATGCTGCCCGTGGACGACATCATCTCGGGTTATGACCCCGGCGCCCACTTCATCGACGATGCCTTCGCCAACAAGCTGGCCTTCGCCGCGCTGCTCAACTTCCCCCTGACCACTCTGGAGACCCGTTTGAAAGAGGGAAGCGGCTGGACCCGCCGCCAGTGGGCCGAGACCCGCCTGGTGGACATCTTCGCCAAGCGCATTCCCGCCGAGGTAAATCTCGCCGATGCCGAAGCCCGGGGCCAATCGGACCGCTACATCGCCTCCTACAACATCTGGATGCACCACCTGGTCAATGACAAGGGCCCGCGTCTCTTCGAACCCCAGAAGCGCCTGCTCTCCCACTGGAACCTCCGCGACGAACTCAAGAG
>CAIPUA010000061.1 GCA_903868115.1 uncultured Holophagaceae bacterium | reverse complement strand
GGCCTGGGCCAGCACGGAAGCCAGGGAGCCGATAAGGATGTCCCGGTTCTTCACGTGGCCCAGTTCGTGGGCGATGACGCCCTCCAACTCGGCGCGATTGAGGACCCGCATGATGCCCTCTGTCACGGCGACCACGGCATGTTCGGGATTACGTCCCGTGGCGAAGGCGTTGGGGGTTTCATCGGGGACGATGGCGAGACGGGGCATGGGCAGACCCGCGCGCTGCGCCAGGTTCGCCACGATGGCATAGAGGTCGGGCGCCTCGGCCTGGCTGACGACCCGGGCCCGGTACATGGCCAGCACGATGCTGTCGGAGAAGAAATACCCCGCTGCATTCATCAGCAGACCGACGCCGAGGGCCAGTGCCACGCCGATCTCGCCCTGCCAGATGAAGCCGATCGCCACCAGCAGGGCCGTCATGCCCGTGATGAGAAGGAAGGATTTGAAGCCGTTCATGGGGCAACCTCCGGGTTCGATCCGCTGCGCTTGATCACCACCAGGGTGACATCGTCCTTGAAGCCAGACCCTTCCATGTGCTGGAACGTGTCCACGAGAATCCGTTCGAAGAGTTCATCCGCGGTCGCGTCCGGGTTGGCTCGGACCACCTGGATGAGGGGTTCTTCGCCGAGATCCTGGCCTGTGACGTTCTCGGCTTCCACTAAGCCATCGGTGAACAGGAGCAACACATCGCCGGGTTCCATGGTGGCGTGACCTTCGCTGAAGGTGGCCCCGGGCAGCAACCCCACCATGGGGCCCGTGGGGGAAAGGTGCACCACGGGATCGCCGTTGCCAGGAATCATCAGGGGCGGGTTGTGGCCTCCGTTGACATAACGCAAGTCGCCGTTGTCGGGATTCAGGCTCCCGGCGAATAGGGTCGCGTAGCGGTTCCGGTCCCGCACCTCGTTCATGCGGGCGTTGAGTCGGTGGGCCAGGCGGCCCCAGTCCTCCACTCGGCGATCGGCCATGGCGCGAAGGAAGGCGCTCAACTGAGTCATCATCAGCGACGCGGGCAGACCCTTGCCCGAGATGTCTCCCAGAGCGATATGAAGGCGAGGATTCTGGCCGGCCTCCTGATGGGCCATCCAGAGATCGTACAGATCGCCGCCCACGGCTTCGAAGGGCAGGTTCGCCGCCGTGCACTGCCAGCCTGGGGGTTCCGGGAGCAGCTTGGGCAGGATGCGGCGCTGGATGTTGCGGGCCAGATCGAGATCCTTCTCCATGCGGATGGCCTGCAGGCGGGATTCCCGCAGTTCCAGGGTCGAGAGCTGGGTGGAGGTGATGTTGAGGAGGGTCTGAAAGAAGAGTTCATCCTCGTCGCTGAGCTTGCCCAGGGTGGGCTCGCCCGCATAGACGAAACCATGGCTATGGTCCTGGTCCCGCAGTTCCATGGCATGAAGCAGATTCTTGTCCGCAACCATCTGGTGGAGGGCGTCGGTGGAAAGGGGGGAGGCCGGATTGCCGAGCCCCCGGCAGAAGAGGAGGGTGCCATCCGCGCCCACCACCATGAGGCGAGAAATGAGGAATTCGGCCATCAGGGAGGTCGCGGCCAGATGCACGATGTCGCTCTTCGCCTCGGCTTCTCCCAGGCTCCGCGTCAAATCGAAGAGGGTGTTCAGGCGCGAGAGCTGAAGGGCGAGGGCGCGGTTCTGATCGCTGCGGAGTGCCTCGAGTCGCCGCCAAGCCAGCAGGGGTGCGGAGATGGAGAGCAGGAGAGGCAGAGCTGGAGGTGCCCAGGGCGTGCGCACCACCAGATGGCCGAAGAGTTCATCGCCGTAGGTCCAGGGAAGGCTCAGCCAGCCCGGACCGGGGTTGGTGGGAAAGGGCGCGGCGTTGCCCCGGAGGAAGACCCAGCGGGAGCCATCCCAGAGACCGCCCTGTCCGGCCTTCGCGATACCCAGGGCCGTGACGCCCACCAGGTGTACCAAGGCCTCCTCGGTCACCTGTTCGGGAAATGTTTCCAGGAAGTCCACGAGGGGCAGAAGTTCCTGCGCGCCCTCGGGAATCCGCAGGGAGAGTTCCCGCAGGCGGTCGAAGGGGGAGGCTGGATCGGGCGTGCTCATGGCCGCAGGATCAGCCCACGCGCTTGATCATGCAGCACTCGATGCGCTCCGCAATCATTAAACTTACGGTTTCGTGACCGTGAATAACTACAATTTTTCCACACTTCAAATTCAGAGGGGTCACTGGGAGGGCTGCGGCCTGGATGAACATTTCCACATTCTACCCCACCAACGCGTTCTGAGACCTCCGGCGCGGTCCGATTCCAGGCAGCCAGAACGAGCAGAGAAAAGACACTGACATGCGGTTGGTGTCGCCCTTGACGGGTTGCCATGCTCCGCTGGCGCTACAATGAGGCCAGCCTGGAGTCACCATGTTCACCCGTGCCATTTGCCGCAAGCCCAGTCTCAATTTTTCCCACGGCCTCACGACCGTGCAGGGTGGGCAGCCGGACTACGCGAAGATGGTGACCCAGCACGATGCCTATGTGGACACACTGAAGAAATTGGGCCTCCAGGTGGAGGTGCTGGAGCCCCTCGGCGCATTCCCGGATGCCTACTTCGTGGAGGATGCGGCCATCGTAACCGCCGAAGTTGCGATCCTCACCCGACCCGGCGCGAAGGCTCGGCGAGGCGAAACGGCGGCCATCGAACCCGCACTGGCAAAACATCGCCCCTTGGCGCACATCGAAGCGCCCGGCAAGCTGGACGGTGGCGATGTGCTCATCATCGGGCGCCACGCGCTCATTGGCGTTTCCGAGCGCAGCAATCCGGAAGGGGCGGAACAGCTCGGCGAGCTTCTCGAAGACCACGGCTACACCTGGGCGGCAGTGCCGGTGGCCGAAGGGCTGCACTTCAAGTCCAGCGTCAACTGGGGGGGGCGGCCGCGACCTGATCGTCACCGAGGATTTCGCGGGCATGGAGGAACTGGAGGACTTCCGGCAGATCGTGGTCGATCCTGACGAGACCTACTCGGCCAATATCCTTTGGATCAACGGCACGCTCATCGTGCCCGCAGGCTACCCCAAGACGCGCAGGAAGCTCGCCGCCCTGGGCCTGCCCATCATCGAGCTGGATACCAGTGAAGCCCGCTTGATGGATGGCGGGCTCACCTGCATGTCGCTGAGGTTCTGAAGACACTACCGGAGTGCCATGGCATCCTTCCTGATTCTGGTTTTGGCCTTCTTCTGCCTGCTGCCGGACATTCCTGCGCTGCACTGGCACGGTTGGCCCGCCTGGGTGGGGCTGGTGACAGGCGTGGGCTTGGCCCTGACCTGCGGAAACCCTCATGCGGCGCGCACCCGAACGCTCACGCCGAAGCTGCTGGCTTGGTCGGTGGTGGGCCTGGGGGCGGCCATGAACCTGAGGACCGTGGCGGCGGTGGGTCTTCAGGGCCTGGGTTACACGATGATCGGCATCGCGTTGACCCTGCTGATCGGGTGGCTGCTGGGCCGAGCCTTCAGGGTGGGACGGAACACCTCTTTACTCGTGAGCGTGGGAACGGCCATATGCGGAGGCAGTGCCATCGCCGCCGTGGCGCCGGTGCTCCGCGCGGATGACGAAGACACGAGTCTGGCCTTGGCCACGGTGTTCCTGTTGAATGCCGCCGCGCTGCTGATCTTTCCTGCGGTCGGCCACGCGCTGCACCTGAACGAGCGGGCCTTCGGGCTCTGGGCGGCCCTGGCCATCCACGACACTTCCAGCGTGGTGGGGGCTGCCGCCGCCTACGGCAACGCAGCCCTGGTGGTGGCCACTACCACCAAACTGGCGCGGGCCCTGTGGATCGTGCCGCTCACACTGGGGCTCGGATTCTGGATCGCCCGCAGCGAGCCTCTGGTGGCGGGGCCTGGAAAGGCCAAACGGCCCTGGTTCATCCTGGGCTTTCTCGCGGCGGCGGGCCTCGTCACTTTTTGGCCCGCACTGCAACCCGCAGGCCGGGTGCTGGCAGAGCTCGCCAAGCGCAGTCTCGTGCTGACGCTCTTCCTGTTGGGCCTCGGCCTCAGCCGCGCCAGTCTGGCAAAGGTCGGGCCGCGCCCCTTCTTCCAGGGGCTGCTGCTGTGGATCCTGGTGGGCGGTGGGACTCTGGCTGCGATTTTGTCGGGCTGGATTCGGTAGGAATCTGGACCCGAAGGTTCGTCAGGAAGCGCGCCGATCTGCGAACCTCAGCTGAGCCAGGAAGGCGCGTCGAGTTCGGCCCCAAGGCTGCGCAGCTCCCTGGCCAGGGGTGGCAGGTTCGTGCCCTCGGCGCGATGGAGGATCACATGGAAGGGCCGGGCTCCGTTCCAGGCCTTGGCCGTGGCCATCAGGATCTCGGCCAGGGCCGTGCGGTCCCCGGGTTCGGCCCGGTCCAGGAGGTGCTGCGTGTCCAGCATCAGGAGCGTGCAGGGCCCGACCGGCAGCCAATCCAAATCGTTGAGGCAATCGTTGAGTCCGTCCCAGTCTTCACCGAAGTAGGTGGGGAACTGGAGCGCGGCCGCAGTCTCATCGAAGAGGCCCTGGAGGGTGCGCATCTTGGTGCAGCGCAGATGCCTGAGCGCGGCGTGGGGTTCCGAGGCGAAGGGCGTCAGGCGCGCCCGGATTGATTCGGGATCGCCCTGGGCGACATGGAAGAAGGGCGGTGCGGCGACTTGGAGAAAGTCCAGGATCATGGGGTCGGCTCCTCTGCGGGATCCTCGGTCTAGGTTCATTCCCAGGTTAGCCCCAGGCGCTGTCCTTTGCGGGCCTACGAGCAAGGGCCCCTTGCGGAGCCCTTGAGGTTGGTTGGGGAACCTGGATTCGAACCAAGAAAGGCGGAATCAGAATCCGCTGGTTTACCGTTAGCCTATTCCCCAAACGGCGGCTTCCAGAATAGCCAATCCGGCGAGGAAAACAAGGGGCGACCTGTGATGAGAGGGCGCGCTAGGCTCCTTGCGGCGCTATTCTGGCCCAACGGGGATCCGACATGGCCGAGAGTTCGAGACTTGCGTACTTCGTTGCAATGAAGGAGGGAGGGAGTTACCTGGGAGGTCTGTTGCTGACAGACACCTCGGGCATTCCTCTGGATTTTCGCTACACCGAGCCCATCACGCCGACCAAACTCCAGGCGGTACTCTACGGCAAGGCGCTGGAGCCGCACTTGAAGGAGGAGGTCATTCAGAAGACGCTCCTGAAGGAACTCAAGGGCGCCCCCGATCTCTTCATTCTCCAGGCCGCCGAACTGGCCGGCGGTTGGAATGGTGATACGCGTTGTCCTGCCATGGCGTTGCAGAAAACCCAGGAGGCGCCGCTCTCCCGGGTGGGTGAGGTGTTCCGGGTCTCTCAGCGCGAAGTCCTCCTTCAGGTCAGCGAAGGGGCGGCTCCCCTCCGGGTCATCTTCGCCCAGTCCGTGGATCTCCCGGGCCAGGATGCCGCCGCCCTCAAGTTGCTCGAGGCGGGCTACCACATGGATCTGGCCGAGCCGCTGGAGCGGGTGACAGCCGCCCTCCAGGCCCTGGTCCGGCCCGACTGAGGGGCCCAGGATGGTCTTCGGAAGAATCACGGAGGCGGTTTCGGATCTGAAGGAGACGCTGCGGCGACTCTTCCAGGATCCTCCCTCCCATGCCGTCCAACTGGGACCGCTGGCGATTCGGCCCCGCGGAATCGCGCCCCTGGCCGCAGCGCCGAGGTTACCGGCCTTCCAACTGAGCGTGAATTCCGTGACGGCGCCCCTTGAGGTGCGGGCGATCCTCACCGAAGCGCCCGTGCGTTTCCAGGGGCAACTGCGGGCGGAGGCAGGTTGGGCCCGCTGGGCCTCCGGGGCCAAGGTCTGTGAAATGCCCGTGTTCGGGGCAGGCGGACAGCATCGGATGGAGGTTCCACCCCTGCCGCGCCGCCCTCCCTCTCATCGCGTGGAAGCGGAGACCTTCCGGGCATTGAGCCGGAGCTTTCGAGAGGGCTTCGCCCCTCCGCGCGTGCGGGGCGGTGCGCCCGCATTGCCACTTTCGGCGGTGCGGGATGGCCTGGATGTCGTGCTGGGGTTGCCGATCGCGATCCAGGGCCAGGATGTCCAGACGCTACCCAAGGCCCAGTGGATGCGTTACAGCCTGCAATTGGTCAAGTCGACTGGCGAGAACATCCGCAATCTGGAGGTGCTCGGGCTCTACCGACTCCCTTCCCGCGGGGTCGCGGATATGCGCCATGACGCCAAGACGGGTCGGCTTCTTGTGGCGTTGAACCGCGAGGCTACCGGGGTTTCCCGTCAGCCCTTCCTGCTGGCCCGGCGCCGGGATGACCGAACCCTCGTAAGCTGTTTTCTGGAGGAAGGCTGATGGCCGGCACGCCACACTCATGGCCCGAGGATCCGGACTCGCCGGATCCCACGCTGCCCGACAGCGCCTGGGAAGATTTCGAGACGACGCTCCGCAAGCGCAAGGAGGATGAATCGGTCCCGGCACCCTGCGGGTGGGCCCTGGTGGTTTATTCCGGAGCGCAGCTGGGCAGGGTGTTCCCCGTCGTGCTCGGGGAGAATGTGATCGGGCGGTCCCCCACGGTGGGCATCACGCTGCTCGATGAGGAAGTCAGCCGGGTCCATAGCACGCTCCGGCTGGAAACAGGGGAGGACGGGAATCGACTGACCCTCGAGGACATGGGCTCCACCAACGGTACCTACCTGAACGGGCAGGCGTTGGGTGGGCCAGTCGCAGTCTCCGCCGGGGATCGTCTTGCCCTCGGTGGCCATGTCCTCAAGCTCGTGGCCATGGACCCTCTGGAGCGCCTCTTTCACGAGACCCTGCTGGACCAGAGCACCAAGGACCCGCTGACGGGCTTGGCGAATCGCGGCGCGATCCTGGGGGAACTGCAGAGTCGCTTCGACCTCAGTCGCCGCCACGGGCGCCCGCTGGCCGTGGTGATGTGCGATCTGGACCACTTCAAGCAGATCAACGATACGCACGGCCACCCCGCAGGTGATCTGGTGCTCAGCAGCTTTGGTGAACTCGTGCGACAGAATCTGCGTGGCACCGATCTGGCGGGGCGGATCGGGGGCGAGGAGTTTCTCATCGTGCTGCCCGAGACCGAGTTGGAGGGCGCCATCTTGCTGGCAGAGCGCCTTCGCACGGCCCTGAGAGGTACGCCCCAGGCCCTTACCAATGCCAATGTGCAGGTGACCTGCAGTCTCGGCATCGCGGAGCGAAATTCCGCGGATCGCGATGGCGGCATGCTGCTCGGCCGCGCGGATGGTGCCCTCTATGAGGCCAAGCACCAGGGCAGGGACCGCGTGGTCTCGGCGGCCAAGGGCTGACCATGGAACCCCTGGACGATCTGGCAGGACCCGATCACACCACCCACTACACCTACTTTCCTGGGCCTCGACTCGAAGCCGGACAGGAGGAATGGGCCCTGATCCGGTATGTGGGGGAACCCATCGGCGAGGTGATTCCGCTCCAGCTTGAGCAGGTTCGGCTCGGGCGGGCCTCGGACAGTGATCTCTACCTGGCTGAACCCGAGGTGAGTCGCCATCACGCGATTCTCGAACGGGTCGTGGACGGTGGCGAACCTACTGCCGTGCGCGTTGTGGATCTTGGCTCCACCAACGGCACCTTCGTCAACGGTCACCGCATCGTGGTTCCTCACCTTCCGCAAAACCTTCACCCGGGCGATGTCCTGCGGGTGGGGCGCCATGCCTTCAAGCTGAAGCGCCTGGACGCCGTGGAGCGCCGCTATCACGAAGCGATGGTGGTCCAGACCACGCTGGATCCCCTGAGCGCTGTCAGCAACCGTGCCACCGTATTGAGTTTCCTGGAAAAACAAGTCGACCTCGCCCTGCGTCATCATCGGCCCCTGTCCCTGATCCTCTGCGACCTGGACCACTTCAAGCAGATCAATGACCGCTGGGGGCACGCGGCCGGCGACGAAGTTCTGCGTTGCTTCGGCACCCTCCTGTTGGGCCGCCTGCGGGCCAGCGATCAGGCGGGCCGCATCGGGGGTGAGGAGTTCCTCCTCGTGCTGCCCGAGACTCCGGGGCGGGAGGCCGTTTTCGTGGCCGAAGCCCTCCGGGAAAATCTGGAGATGGCGAAAATCTTGCACGAGGGCTCTGCAGACCCGATCGGCGTGACCAGCTGTTTCGGGGTTGCCCAACTGGTGGAGCAGGATGCCAACGGTGGTGCCCTGCTGGCGCGAGCGGATGGGGCACTCTATCGGGCGAAGGCCGGGGGGCGGAACCGGGTCGAATTCGACGCGTTCCCATGAGCGTGCTGATCCCCCGGCAGATCGGCTCCGTGCGTATCCTGGAGCGGCTGGGCGAGGGCGGCATGGCCTTTGTTCACCGGGCCGAGGACATGTATCGTCCAGAGCGCCAACTGGCGGTGAAGTTCCTGCGCCCCGAGACCGTCTCCGATACGGAAATCGTCCGTCGTTTCCTCCGTGAAGGCGAAGTCCTCAAGCGCCTGCGGCATCCCCATCTCGTGGAGGTGATGGATTTCGGGCGGTCGGGTTCGACGCCCTATCTGCTCATGGAACTGCTGCCGGGAGGCAGCATCAAGGCCTGCCGAGGCGAGGCGCCCGCCGGGATTCTCCGCCGCCTGGTGCCGGTGATGGATGCCCTGGCCTACACCCACGGAGCCGGGATCATCCACCGGGACCTCAAGCCCAGCAATCTGCTCTTTGCCGGGGATGGCCGACTCAAGGTAACGGATTTCGGTGTCTGCCTGTGGGAGGGCGGCGAGGGCACGCGCGTCACGCGTTCCCAGATGGTGGTTGGCACCGTGGGCTACATGGCGCCCGAGCAGCATGGCGATCCCCGGAAGGTGGACGGGCGTTGCGATGTGTACGCCCTCGGCACGATCGTCTACGAGTTCACCACCGGCCAGCCCTACAGCCAGGTGCAGCTTCCGCCCGCAGCCGTGCGTCCGGGGTTTCCGCCGAAGCTGGCGGGGATTCTCCTGCATGCCTTGGCCTCGGATCCCGGGCGGCGGACGCCTGCCATGGCGGAACTCCGGAACCAGTGCGCGGATTGGCTCGCCGGGGCCGAAGCCGCTGGCTGGGGAGAAGAGGCTCTTCCGGGCTTCCGCCTGGAGGATCGAGAGGCGCCGACGCTCACCCGGGCCAACTCCCGCAGGGGTCCGGAAGAAGGTCCTTCTGAACGCCTGGATCCCTATCTCGATGCGCTGAAGTCGGGGGCTGTGGGCAGCCGCCGGGCCGCGGCCGATGGCCTGCGGAGTGCCGCCCAGCCTGGCGATGAGGCCTACCTGCTCGAGGCCCTGGCGCTTTGTCCGGAGGGGGCGCGCTTCGCCCTTGTTGGAGCCCTGGGGGAGGTGGGCGGCGGGGACTCTCTGGCCGTTCTGTTGGGGATGCTGAGGGATCCCTTCGCCAAGGCCGAGGCCGCCGAGGCCGCGAGCCTCGTGGCCCTGCGCTCGGGGCGAGTCCCCGAGGTGCTGGCGGCGCTTTTGGAACCTGGGCTGGGCACTTCCTGGCGCTGGTCGGCCCGGGCCCGCCTGGGTGACGCGGGTTGGGCCGAGGCCTTCCGCACGGAATGGCCCGCTCTCCCGCTGGCCCTGCGCGTGCAGGCTCTGGGAGCCGCCCAGATGCTACCGGAGGCACTGCGCGCCCGGGTCAAGGCGATCATCGGCGCCGAGGTCCAACGAGCGGGCGGCAATCTAAAACAGGCCTGGGATTCCCTTTGATCTTCAGACGGTGGCCGAAAAGGCCCCGACATTGAAGAATTCCCAGCGATCCATGATGGCTCGCACCTTCGGCATTTCCATCACCTCCCGGTAGCCTGCGGCTCGTAGGGCCTTCACCCAGGCTTCGGGCGTCAGGAATCCACAGGTTGGGCGCAGTTCAGCGTCGAGCAGGACATCCGTGAACCCGCTCATGAACTGGAAGGCGAACTCCAGGTAGATGGGGCGGGCGAGATCGGCCTTCAGGCACTCTCCGAGCACGAGGCGCCCGCCGGGGGCGAGATGACCCCGCAGATCCCGCAGAGTGGCCTGCAGATCCTTGGCCACATGCAGCACATTGACGCCCAGGATGGCGTCGAAGGTTTCTGCCTTGAACCCCTGGTCGTCCAGGGGCTTGTTCAGATCCACACGGGCGAAGGTGAGGGGCAGGCCGGGCGCCAGTTCCTTCAGACCACGCTGGGCCCGCCGGAGAAAGGCGGGCGCCACGTCCGTGAAGCGGTACTCCGCGATGCTTTCCAGCAACCCCATCTCTCCGCCCTTCCGCGCGAGGAACTGGGCAAAGGAGCCGGCTCCGCCTCCCAGTTCCAGGATTCGGCAGCCTTTGTGCAGACCGGATTGCAGGGCGGCAAAGGCGAACAGGTTGTTCGTTCGGTAGATCAGGTTCTCGTTGCGAAAGTAGTCGAGCCAGAGCGGGTAGGTGCCCAGGTCGAAGAGCAGTTCCTCACCGCGGCGACCCTTGGTGAAGTAGGGGGGCACTTTTTGGCGCACGGCGTCCAGGAGTTCCAGATTCTGCAGGTGCCCCGGCGCCTCAGCTTCCGCGAGTTCCCGCAGGGTCGCGAGATCGTTTTCGAGTGCGGGAAGCTCGTGGAGGTACCAGCGCTCATCACGATGTTCCAGACAACCCTCTTCGGTGAGGAAGGCCAGCATCCAGGTGGCAGGAAGGCGGGACTGGGAGTGAAAGCCGACGAGCAGTTCCTCCAGGGTGGCACCCGCGCGCAGGCGGGACTCCCAGCCCAGATCCAGCGCCAGCAGAAGCGCAAGGCGAGCCGTGTAGGTTTCGGAGATGAGGTGAAGGCTGACGAAGGGGCGCGAGAGAAGCCCTTCGGCCAACACCAAGGCCTGTTCGGCGGGACTCAGGCCAAGATCCACAGCCGCGGCGGCGGCTTCGAGGCGACGCGCCAAAGCCGCGCGGATCATTCCATGATTTCGCTGAGACTGCGACCACCGTGGATGCGGAGGATGGCGTCGCCGAAGAGTTTGGCAGTGGAGAGCACCTTCAGTTGGGGGATGGCGAGCCGCTTCTCCTGGGGAACGGGGATGGTGTCCGTGACGACCAGTTCGTCCAGATCGGCCTGGGACAGCACTTCGGTGGCGCCGCCGGAGAGGATGGGATGGGTGATGCCCACGCGCACTTTGGCCGCGCCGAATTCGCGCAGGATCCGAGCTGCCTCCTTGATGGAACCACCGGTGGCGATCTCGTCGTCGAAGATGATGCAGTCCTTGCCCCGCACATCGCCGATGAGGGCCACGCTCTGGGCCTGCTCGTTATCGTCGTAGCGGCGCTTGTCGATGATGGCCATGGGCAGACCCAAACGCTTGGCCAGGTGGCCGGCGAATTTGGCGGCACCTGCGTCGGTGGCCACCACCATGGAATTGGAAGTGTCCGAATTCGTGAAATAGTTGACCAGGATCGGCGTGGCCAGGAGTTGGTCGGCGGGAATGCGAAAGAAGCCGAGGATCTGGGGTGCATGCAGGGTCATCGTGAGCACGCGGTCCGCGCCCGCCGTCTGGAGCAGATCCGCCACGAGGCGCGCCGTGATGGAAATGCGGCTCTCGTCCTTCTTGTCGCTGCGGACATAGGGGTAATAGGGCAGTACGGCCGTGATGCGGCCGGCCGACGCGAACTTCAACGCGTCGAGCATGATCAACATCTCCAGCAGGTTGTCGCTCACGGGCGGGCAGCTGGTCTGGATGACGAAAACATCCGCCTCGCGGACATTCTCGTCGATCTTCACCTTGATATTTTCGTTGGTGAAACGGGAAATTCTGGACTTGCCCAGGGGCATCCCGATGTGGGCGGCGATACCGGCGGCCAACTCCGGATGGCTCGACCCCGCGAAGACCTTCATCTCCCCGAACATGATCACCCCCGAAGGCCAGTCTACCTTTCCCTGGGGGGGATTGCAGCGGACGAGATCACAGTGGCGTTCTAGGAAACGCTTCCGCCGCCCACGCGCTGGATGCGGGCCCCCAAGGCCTGGAGCTTGCGCTCGAGGCCCGCATAACCGCGGTCCAGGTGGTAGATCCGGTCTACGGTGGTTTGGCCCTCGGCCACCAGACCCGCGATGACGAGCGTGGCACTGGCCCGGAGATCCGTGGCCATGACCGTGCAGCCCTTGAGGGCGCAGGGGCCCGCCACGATGGCCGTGGGACCATCGATGCGGAGGTTGGCGCCCAGGCGCTCCAGTTCCATGGCGTGCTGGAAGCGGTTCTCGAAGATGGTCTCCTTGATGACGCTGATGCCCGAGGCTTGCGTGAGCACGGCCATCACTTGGGCCTGAAGGTCCGTGGGGAAGCCTGGGTAGGGCGAGGTGGCCACATCCCTGGCCCGGAGCTTCTGCCCGGGTTCACGCTGCACGCGCAGCTGCATGCCCTCCTGGCCCTGGCGTTCGGTGAAGACGCAACCGCAACGCTCCAGCAAATCGATGAGGGAACGGACATGCTCGGGAATCATGCGGTCGAGCACGACATCCCCGCCTGCGGCCGCCACGGCGCAGAGGAAGGTGCCCGCCTCGATGCGGTCCGCCACCACACTGTGTTCGCCGCCGTCCAGGTGCTCCACGCCGCGGATCGTCAGTACGGGCGTTCCGATGCCTTCGATCAGCGCACCCATCTTTACCAGCAGTTGCGCGAGGTCGGTAATCTCGGGTTCCTGGGCCGCGTTGCGCAGGACCGTGGTGCCCTCGGCCAGCGTCGCGGCCATCAGGATGTTCTCCGTGGCACCGACGCTCACCTTCTCGAAGGTGTGGTTCATGCCCTTCAACTTGCCGCCGGGGACCTGGGCTTCCACATAGCCTTTGTCGATGGAGATCTCAGCACCCATGCGTTCCAGGGCCTCCAAATGCAGGTTCACGGGTCGGGCGCCGATGGCGCAGCCGCCGGGCAGGCTCACCGAGGCCTTGCCGAAGCGCGCCAGCAGGGGGCCCAGCACCAGGATGCTGGCCCGCATGGTCTTCACGAGTTCGTAGGGCGCCCGCAGATCGCCCTGTTCCAGCCCTGCGGCGCAAAGGGTGGCCGTGAGTTCGAAGCCCTCGGGGTCCTTCTCGATCTCCGCTGAGCAACCCAGTGCCTGAAGCACCTTCACCATCGTGCGAATATCCGAGACCGCCGGAAGATGGCGGAGCGTGACCGGTTCGGCGCTGAGCAGGGCCGCTGCCAGACAGGGCAGGGCCGCGTTCTTCGCACCCGAGATCACCACATGCCCCTGCAGAGGTACCCCGCCTTCAATGACCAGCCGATCCATTGCCACTCCGAGCCTGAGATACCAGCTTAGCGGATAAACAGGCCGCAGATCCTGGAGTCCGGTGCCTATTCCACGCCCAGCACCCGTCCACGAAAGGCACTGCGGGAAAGGGGACCCCAGGCACGGGAATCCCGGCTCTCAGGGCGATTGTCGCCCAGGACTAGGTAGCCGCCGTCGGCCTCCCAGGGCCCTCCGTCGCCGCGTTCGGGATGATGAACATAGGGTTCGTCCAGGCGCCGGCCGAGCTGGAAGAATTCGCCGTCGCGGCTCTCCAGGCGCTCACCGGGAAGGGCGAGAACCCGCTTGAGGGAAGGGCCGTCCAGGGTATCCACCAGCCAGACTTGGTGAGGAGCCGGGAGACCGGCGGCCCAGGCACGGAGGATCCAGCGCACCTGGCCGCTCCTGAGGGTGGGCTCCATGCTGCGCCCCTGGACCCGCACGGGATGCACGATCGTCAGGGGTGAAAGAGCCAAGCCCAGCGCAAGAAAGGGAATCCAGACTTTCACGGCCGACTCAGGAGCGGAGGGTCAAACGCCGCCCGTGGACATCCGTCAGGGCCACTGAAACGAGATGCGCCGGAGCAGGGACCTTCGGGCTCAGTTCCGCGAGGAGTTGCCGGGCCAGCTCCAGGGGGCCGGTCATGCCAAGTTCCGAGAGCAGCTGGCCTTCCATTGGGGCCAGGAGCGCATCGAGGGCCGCCTCCAGAACCCTGAAATCCATGACCACATCGAAGGCATCCAGTCCCTGGCGCTCGGTGAGCACTTCCACACGGTAGTCGTGGCCCTCCCAGCGACCATCGGTCCGGCGGAAGACCACGGAAATGGGCCGCTCCACGGCGGCCTGGAAACGGAGAGCGGAAGGAGGAGCGGGACCGACCATGCCCCGATTCTGACACGCTCCCTTCTGCCGTTCTCGCTAACGAGACGGAGGAATGTTCCGCGGCAACGGCTAAACTGGGGCTTCTGTCAGTTGGAGACCTCATGCGTGATTTTTCGACCCAGGCGGCTCGGCCGGATGTGGACCGTGAGGATCTGGACTTCGATGTGCTCTTCGTGGGGGGTGGCCCCGCGAACCTGGCCGCGCTCTGGCGTTTGCTGGATCTGATCGAGGCCCACAACGCCCGTTCGGGTGCAGCGAAGCTCGCAGGCCTGACCGTCGGGTTGATCGACAAGGCCGCTGAGCTCGGCGACCACGCCTTCTCCGGAGCGGTGCTGGACCCCATCGCCCTGAAAGAGCTCTGCCCCGATTTCCTCAAGCGGGGCTTTCCGTCCGAGGGGCGGGTCCGCCAGGAGGAAGTCTGGCTGCTCACAAGCGAGCGCAGCGGCTTCCAGTTTCCCGTGCTGCCGTCTTTCCTGCACAACCAGGGCAACCCCATCGTGTCTCTCTCCCGGGTGGTTCGCTGGATGGCCACGCAGATCGAAGCCCGAGAGGTTCCGGGTGTGGACGTGATGCTGTTGCCGGGCTTCGCAGGGCTGAAGGTGCTCTGGGAGGAGGGCAAGGTCGTGGGTGTCCAGACCGCCGACAAGGGCGTGAATCCCGATGGGACGCCCCGCTCCAACTTCGAGCCGGGCAACAACCTGAGGGCCAAGGTGACGGTCTTTGGTGAAGGCCCGCGGGGTCATCTGGCCCGGGAATTGGAAAGCGTACTGGGCTTGCAGAAGGATGCGGCCAATCCGCAAGTCTATGAAATGGGTGCCAAGGAGATCTGGGCAATCCCCGAAGGGCGCGTGCCGGATGGCTTCGTCCTGCACAGCACGGGTTGGCCCATGCAGGACGGTGAAAGCGGCGGTTCCTTCGTCTACAAGATGTCGGGCAACCATCTTGCCGTGGGCTATGTGGTGAGCCTGGACACGGCGGATCCCTTCGTGGATGCCCATCTTGCCCTGCAGAAATTCAAGACCCACGCCCGCATCAAGGACCTGCTCGCGGGCGGCAAGCTTGTCCAATACGGGGGCAAGGCACTGGCCATCGGGGGCTGGAATTCCATGCCGCGTCTGGCGTTCGCGGGTGGCATGCTGGTGGGCGATGCGGCGCAGATGGTGAACGCCGCCCGGCTCAAGGGCATCCACCTGGGCATGAAGGGCGGGATGGAGGCCGCGGAGACGATCCTGGATGCTCTGGTCGAGGATGATTTTTCCGAGACCAGTCTGATGCGCTATGCCCAGGCCTTCCTGGAATCCTGGGCCGGGGAGGAATTGAAGGCGTGTCGCAATTTTCATCAGATTGTGGCCCATGGCCTCACCCTGGGCGCAGGGTTGCAGATGGGCCTCAGCCTGCTCACCGAGGGATGGGTGCCCGGCGATCCCCTGAAATCCGCGCCGGATGCGGCAGCCACCGAGACCACTGAGCGTTTTTATGGCAAGGTGGGCCTCCGCCGGGATGCCCTTGATCGGGACCTGAAATTCGATGGGAAGTGCCTCTACTCGAAGCTCGACGATGTCTACCTCGCGGGTGTCATGCATGACGAACACCAGCCCGCCCACCTCAAGATCGTCGTGGGCGACCAGGTTTGCGTGAGCTGCTTCGAGACCAAGGGCGCGCCCTGCACGGTATTCTGTCCCGCCCAGGTCTACGAGATGCACCCGGACACCAAAGGGAAGGTGGCCAAGGTGGAGATTGCCTTCTCCAACTGCGTCCACTGCAAGACCTGCGACATCAAGTGTCCCGAGGGGAATGTCGTCTGGACACCGCCGGAAGGCGGGGGCGGCCCGCAGTACACCCTTTGTTAGGAGCCCACATCATGCTGGACCCACGCCTGCTCGAGATCCTCTGCTGTCCCGCCGAGCGCGACGGGGTGGCCTGCCACGGCGATCTGGAGGAGCGATCCGAGGGCCTGCGCTGCAAGGCATGTGGGCTTCTCTATCCCATCGTGGATGGTATTCCCGTGATGCTGCCGGAAGAGGCGAAGCAGGTGGAAGCCTGAGACGGGAACGGATCGGGTTCCTTGGGTCTACTCAGAAAATTCCAGGCTCAGCACGAAATGCGTGCCCTTGGGCAACCGCTGGCGAATCCGCGAAAAATTCAGATCGAAGGTCTCGGTCTTGCCTGGTTTGACACCCGTCAGCCGGCTTCCACCCGTGGCTACGCCGAGCAAGCGGCCTTCGTCATCGAAGACTGCCACGGCAAAATTGGGCACACGCACCTTCTCGGCCGTGTTGGTGACTGCGATCTGGGCCCGGGTGCCGAATTCGGCCCCCTTCAGGGGCCAACTGCGGATCTCGCGCCGGTTGAAGAAGATGGTGTCGAGCTTCAGGCCATCGACCTCGGTCTCGAGTGGCAGGAGCACATCCCACTGGTAGGGGAATTTCTTGCTGAAAAAGCCGAGTGGCTTCAACTCCTGCACCTTGGGGGTCTCTACCTGCGGGGCGGACTGCGCCGCCGGGGCCTGGAGACTCAGGAGAGCTGGGAGAATCATGTGCAGCATGGTCGGCCTCAAGTGCGGTCGGACATCCACCCGAAGAGACTCTTCTTGACGGGTGCCGCATCGAAGGCCGCAGGGGCTTCTGGGGGGAGGGTGGCACCGGTCTGGGGCGCCATGCGGCGGACCCTTTCGAAGACGGGGCGCAGGGCAGGCACCTTGCCGGCCTCGATCCAGTTGTCGCTAAACTGGCGCGCCACCATATGCCAATCCTGGACCCGGCCCTGCTCGATCCAACTGGTGATCTGGTCAATGGTGACATTCTGGTAGGTCTCCTGACCCACCTGGATCTTCAGCAGGTTTGGATCGGCGGGCGCCTCGAGGCTGGCCTCAGCCGCGGGCGCGGGGGATGGCAGGGCGAAGGCCGGCAGGGTGGAAGCCAGAGAAGGAATGGCCACGGTCGGGGTCTGGGAAGGCGGAGTGCCACCTGGAGCGCCCGCAGCCATGGCCGCCTGGAGGTCGGTTGGACTAAGGCGGACGGTGCTGGCGACGGTCTGTTTGGCAGGTTCCGGCCTCGCTGCCGCAGCACTTCCTCCCTGGCCCTTGGTGGGTGTTCCACCCAAGGTGAACTCGAGCGCGTCCAGGGTGGCTTCCACATCCATGGAACCCGTTCGGCCGGTGTTGCGGCGTTCGGGCGCAACGGGCGGAGGCACATCCCCGAGCAGTTTCGCGATAGCGTCCTTGGCGGAGGCAAAGCCACCCGTGTCCCCAGAGGTCTCGTCGCCGGAGGCTGCCGCTTCAGATGAAGTGGAGATATCGATGATCAGGGTCTTCTCGAGGATCTCGTCCTCGGTCACCTCCAGATCGCCGAGGGTGAGGGCGGCATCCAGCTGGGCTTCCGTGGCGGGCGCAGGTGGCGGCGGAGCCGAGGGGATCAGATCGAGTTCCAGGAGGTCCTCGGGCTGGATGCCTTGCAGCGTGACCGTGGGCGACGCCTCGGCCAGACTCAGAGCCGGACTCTGCGCCAGGTGGGGAGCCAGCCCCGGGGACAGGAGGTGCTGGACTGCCTCCTCGACACCGAACACTTCTCCGCAACTGAAACAGCGGGCGCGGCGAATACCTGGATGGACCCGCTCGGGCCGGAGCCCGTAGTGGGTGAAACAGCCGGGACAGCTAAGGGATTCGAGCACGGTCGACTCCAAGGGTATTTCCCTCAAGGATAGGCGCATTCCGGGGAATGTGCAGCGTCATCCATTTCAGGGTCCAGCGGTTATGCTCATGGGGTTGCCGGAGGCGCATTGACGGGTGTGTTGATCACCATCGAGGGGGTGGAGGGCTCGGGGAAATCCACGCAGATCCGGCGCCTCGCGACAAGACTGGAGGCGTGCGGACTCCCGGCGGTCTTCTCCAAGGAACCGGGGGGAACGGCACTGGGAAAGGAACTCCGTTTCCTGCTCCTGGCCCCGCACGGCAGCGGGGAGTCCTGGTGTCCCGAGGCCGAGATTCTGCTCTTCTACGCGGATCGTGCCCAGCATCTGGCCACCTTGATCCGGCCTGCTATCGCTGCGGGGAAGATTGTCGTGGTGGATCGCTTTGAAGACTCCACCCGCGCCTACCAGGGCGCCTCGGGTGTGAGCGAAGACACGCTGCGACGACTGCGGGAACTCGTGCTTGGGGACTTCCGCCCCGACTTGACCCTGGTGCTCGACATGGAGCCGGAGGCCTCCCTGCGGCGGGTTGCCGCCCGGAACGGCGCGCTCGGAGAGACTTTCAGGGAGACCCGTTTCGACGGCGAGACTCTGGCGTTTCACCGTCGGGTGCGGGGGCGCTTTCAGGAGATAGCCCGACAGGAGCCGGATCGGGTGCGGCTCGTGGCTGCGGAGTCGGATCCTGATCGCGTGGAGACCGCCCTCTGGGCCGAAATTTCACCGCAGCTCCGGCGAGCCGGGTTCCGGGTGCCCTGATGTTCGATCCTGCGATCCAGGGGCATCTCGCCATCCGACAGCGACTCTGGGAGCGCGTTCAATCGGTACGGCTTTCGGGCTCCCTCCTCTTCACCGGGCCTGACGGTATTGGGAAGCGCAGAGTCGCACTGGAACTCGCTCAGCGGGAACTCTGCTTCAGGCGATCCGCCTGTGGCCACTGCGAAGGCTGCAAGCCCTTCAAAGCAGAACCGCTCCCCGTGGAGCTTCCGAATCTTCTTCGCATTGCCCCGGAAGGCAAGGCGGGGCTGATTCGGATCGGTGCCATCCGCGAGGATGATCTCGTCGAGGGGGGGGTCATCCGATGGGCGCACCAGGCCTCTCTGTCGGGAACGCATCGCTGGATCCTGGTGGAGGATGCCCATCGCTTGAATGGTGCCAGCGCCAACATGCTTTTAAAGACGCTCGAAGAACCCCCACCGGGAACGCACTTCCTCCTGGTGACCCATCGTGCCGAAGCCATGCTCCAGACCATCCGTTCCCGCTGCGAGCGCATTCCCCTGAAGGCTCTGGATAGCGAAGAGGCCTGGAGGGTCGCCCTCGCTGCGGGTTGGGGTGCCGAGGATCAGGAACGCTGGACCTCCCTCTCGGCCGGTACCCTCCGCTATCTGGATCCTGCGGATTTCGCGCTCGCCGTGGCGCGGGTGGAGGCTTGGCTCGCTCTCTCAGCCGGGGCGAGCTTTGCGGCGGCGGCGCAACCCCTCCTGCCCGAAAAGAATTCGACCTTGGCTCAGAGCGAACAGATGGCTCAATCCCTGGAGCTGCTCCTGCGGATCCTAGGCGATGCCGGGCGGCTTCGGTCGGGGCGGAAACCCGGTCTGTGGTCCTGGCGTGAAGGCCTGGAAGGCCTGGCCCGCTCGGCGCTGGATTTCAAGCGGCCCGTGGAAGCGATTCACGAGGCTCAGCGGCATCTGGTCCGCAATCCCTTCGCCGAGTCCCTGCTGCGGGAGATAGCCTTGGCCCTCCGAGGCTGAGGCGGCTTTCAGGAATCTGGACTCTCGCTGTCAGGAGAGAAGAACATCCAGGTCGAGGGCTTCGATGGGCTTCATCACGAAATCGCGCTGGCGGGCACGGGGATGAGGCAGATGCAGCACGAGTTCCTCCCAGGGTAAGACAAGGTCCTCTGGCCGGGGCCAGCGCCAAGTGCCACGCATTCCCTCAATGGCGATGAGGTCCAGATCCAGAGTGCGCGGCGCGTTGCGCCCGGTACTGCGATCGCGGCCCTGAGCCAGTTCGATGCGGAAGAGCGCCTCTAACAGGCGGCGGGGATCGATTGCTTCGGCTTCCAGGAGCGCCACAGTGTTCAGGTAGGCGGGGCCGAGGCCTGATTCGTCGGGAGTCTCCATAATGAGAGGCGAGGCCGTCACTGCACCCAGCACACAAAGGCCCGTGAGGCCCGCCTCCAGGTGCGCCTGTCGATTCCCGAGGTTCGAACCCAGGGCAATGATGGCCCGCATCTCAGCGCCGTTGCCCGTGCTCCGCCGCTACCAGCGTGCGGATGCCACCGCGGATGAGAAAATCTCCTTCCACGCGCATCCACTGAGGCTTGGTGGCCACCACAAGATCGTCCAGGATCTGATTGGTCACCGTCTCGTGAAAGGCGCCTTCGTTGCGGAAGCTCCAGAGGTAGAGCTTGAGGCTCTTGCTTTCCACGCAGAGCTGATCGGGCTGATAGGTGATGCGCAGCTTGGCGAAGTCTGGCTGGCCCGTCATGGGACACAGGCAGGTGAATTCTTCCGATTCGAACACGATCTCGAAGGGCCGTCCGGGGCGAGGACTGGCGAAGGTCTCCAGCTGCTTGCTGGGCTTTGTCACCCGCCGCGTGGGGAGGGTCTTGAGGGTGGGTTCGAGTTTCTTGTTTTTCATGATTTCCACCGCAGAGTTCGCAGAGGGCCCAGGGAAAATGACGCAGTTCACTCTGCGCCCTCTGTGGTTAAGGAATCTTTTTCAGTTCGCTCCTTCGAGTGAGCGTGTTGATCGGATTTTCCATCATGGCTGAAGGCTCTTCGGGATGAAGGTGTACGGGATCGGATCGGGACTCCCGGCTTCCTGAAAACCCCGCAGGCGCAACAGGCAGGAATCGCAGCTCCCACAGGCTTCCTCCTCGCTCTGGTAGCAGCTCCAGGTGAGGTGCAGAGGCGCACTCAGCTGCAGGCCCTTTGTCACGATCTGCGCCTTGGTCCGGTGAATGAGGGGTGCGTGGAGCGCAAGCCTCGTCTCGGGTCTGGTGCCAAGGTTGGCGGTGGCTTCGAAGGACTTCAGGAAGACCTCGCGGCAGTCCGGGTAGCCACTGCTGTCTTCCTCCACGAAGCCCACAAAGATATGCCCTGCGCCCAGCACCTCGGCCCAACTCACGGCGGTGGCCAGCAGATGGGCGTTGCGGAAGGGCACATAGCTCGAAGGGACGCCCTGGCGGTGCAAGTCGCCCGCCGGCAGGGGAATACTCGCATCGGTGAGCGCCGAACCGCCGATCTTGCGGAGGTTCTCGAAACTGATGATCAGGCGCCGCCGTTCGGGCACCGCATAATGGTCGGCGATATCTCCGAAGGCGCGCCGCTCGCGCTTTTCCGTGAGCTGGCCATAGTCCGCGTGGAGCAGCGCGAGTTCGAAACCTTCCGCCTGCGCCATGGCGGCCGCCACACAGGAATCGAGGCCTCCAGAAAGAGAAACCAGAGCGAGCTCAGCCATGCTGGAATTCCTCCGCCCTGGCTTCCAGTTCGTTCAACTCGTTTTCCATTGCCTTCAGCAGGACATCTTCTTCCTGGAGGGTGGTCACGCGAAACGGCTCACCGTAGTGGACACGGACTTTCGAGAAAGGCTGCGGCACGAGCATTTCGTCCCAACTCTTGAGCTTCCACGCCCGGCCATAGGCCACACAGACCGGTACCAGCCACGCTCCGGTCTTCCGTGAGACGGCCAGCACGCCCGCCTTGGCCTTCTGACGGGGCCCTCGGGGCCCATCCACCGTGATGCCGAGATCCCAGCCCTGCTTCACGATCTGGATCATCTTCACCAGGGCCTGGGCGCCACTGTGTCCAGCGGTACCGCGTACCGCGTGGATGCCATACCAGCGCCAAGTGGCCGCGCTGCGCTCACCATCCTTGCTGTCGCTCGACAGGATCGCGACGCCGCGCCGCTCGCCCGCTGCGTTCTTCCGCTTGAAGGAATAGGCGAGGGGCATCATCACCAGTCGCCTGTGCCAGAAGGAGAGAACGAACCGTTCGTCCCGGTCCACGAAGCCCT
>CAIPUA010000060.1 GCA_903868115.1 uncultured Holophagaceae bacterium | reverse complement strand
CGGTCCACGTCCCCCGGCAACGGCTGAACTGCTCGCTTTCCCATGTGGCTCCACTCCCGGAACCCATGAGCCTATCGACCATCTACCTCGGGTTCACGCACGCCAACCGGAGGGACACGTTTGAATGCCCTCGAAAAGGATGACGGCGCGGTTGCGCTGCAGCGTCCTCAAGAGGAAGCTGCCGAGGTAGAGGACCAAGAGTCCCAGGGACTGAACGAAAGCGAAGGGGGCGGAGAAGCCCCGGTAGGTTTCCGGGGGGCCGCCTGGCCACGCAACCAGAGTTCCCAGGATCAGGACGGAGGCATCTGCGGCAAGGGCAGTGGGCCACCGTAGACCCCTCCAGCGACGACCATAGGTCAGCCACAAAACCGCGGGACCCAGAACGAGGAAGGCTGTGGTGAAGGTCTGAACTGCCGAGGTGGCCACCATGAGAGCGAAGCCCGTGGCAAGGGTGGTCAGGATGACTACCCATGCAATGGAATGGAGTTCTCGCCGCCATGCCACCGCCATGAGGAGGCTGGCCATGCTCAGAATCGCCGCGGCTGCACCCGCTGGAGAGAATACGGCGAACTTGGTAGTCGCTTCCCAAATCAAAGGAAATGCGATTCCCGCGGAACTCAACGAGAATAAGACCGCTGCAGGGGATTTCCCCGACTTTCCTGCCCGGTCTGCCACCAGAGCCCAGGCTGCTGCATAGGCAAGTCCAATGAAAACGCCTGCCGACGAGGGAAGCTTCCCCCCATCGGTGAGGGCACGGATGAAAAACGCTCCGGCAAGTACCAGAAAAACCTGACCCAGCAGGCCAAGGATCAGCGTGGCGGATGCCGGATCGGGGATGCTCACGCCCTCAAGGAGGCCGGAAGGCTCCGGTTCGGTGTGGGGCAAGGTCACCTGACTGGAACTGGTGCCCATTTCGCTCGTGCCCTCCAGCGCTTCGACTCGCGCCTCGAGTCGCCTCAAAAGCGCGACTGTCTCTTCCAGGCGTCCTTCCAGGCGGGCGAGGGAAGCAGAACTGCCCTCGGGGGTGGCACTGTCGGGTTTTCCTTGGAAGGCCATGGAATCTCCCGGGCTTTCGGACTGGAGGAGGTGCCGGAACACGAAGATGATGCATCGGGACAGAACTTTTTTGATTTTTTTTGTTTTGCCTTCGCACGGTTGGCGTGGAAGTGAGAGAGTTGGTTCCGAGTCATCCCTGCGATCAATCCGAGACCCCAAGGTGGAACCATGAAAACACTGGAACGATTCAAGGAACTGGGCCGATTGGTCTTCTTCTTCTGCGAGAACTCCATCAGCCTTTCGGGCACGGTTCTCACCACCGCCTCCGGAATCACCCTGGCGTGGTTCTGGCTGCTCGAATTGATGAGTCCGCGCCCCATGCATCCCTACACGGGCATCCTGTTTTTCTTGATATTTCCCGGTCTCTTTTTCGCGGGTCTCGCGCTCATTCCGCTGGGCATGTGGTTCCGACGCAAGAAGCTATTGCGGACGGGCTCTGTCCCTGCTGAATTTCCCAAGATCGATCTGGCGTCCCCTCTCATGCGCCGTGGGGTATACCTGGTTCTGGGCGCTACGGCCTTGAATATCCTCATCCTCGGGACGGCCTCCTTCAAGGGTGTGGAATACATGGATTCCACTCAGTTCTGTGGCCAGGCCTGCCATTCGGTCATGGCGCCGGAATATGCGGCCTTCAAGGATTCACCCCACTCTCGCGTGACCTGCACACAGTGCCACATCGGGCCTGGGGCCGGGTGGTTCGTGAAGTCGAAATTGTCGGGCACGCGCCAACTCTTCGCGGTGACATTCAAGACCTATTCCCGCCCCATCCCCAGCCCCGTGGAGCATCTGCGTCCCGCTCGCGAGACCTGCGAGCAGTGCCATTGGCCCCAAAAGTTCCACGGCGACAAGATGCTGGTGCGCACGAAGTACGCCGAGGACGAGACCAATACGCCTTCTACCAGTGTTCTCCTGCTGAAGATCGGTGGCAGGACCTGGCAGGGAACCGCCGGCATCCATGGCCGGCACCTTGATGCGGGTGAGCGCGTCAGCTATGTGGCGGCGGACCCTCGGCGCCAGGAGATCGCCAAGGTCACTTATCGGGACGATAGCGGGAAGCTCGTCGAATATTTCGCGGACGACAGCAAGCTCTCGCGCGATCAACTCGCGAAGCTTCCCGCCCGCAACATGGATTGTGTGGATTGCCACAATCGGCCCACCCATGCCTTCGAGATGCCGGATAGCGCCTTGGACAAGGCGATTAATACTCAGCGCATCAGCAAGGATCTGCCCTTCATCAAGAAGAAGGGGTTGGAGGTCCTGAAGCAGTCCTACCCGGACCAAGCCACGGCCGCCATCCAGATTGCTCAAAACCTGGATGTTTACTACCGCAATGCTTACCCGGACCTCTATCGGCAGAAGAAGGAACTCGTGGACAGCGCCATTGTCGCGGTTAAGGAGATCTACCTGCGCAACATCTTCCCCAGCATGAAGATCACCTGGGGCACGCACCCCAACCACATCGGGCATGGCGGCAATGATCTCGCTGGAGGCTGTTTTCGCTGTCACGACGGGAACCACAAGGCCGCAGACGGACGGGTCATCCGCAACGATTGCGAGTCCTGCCACACGCTCCTGGCCCAGGACGAAAAGGATCCGAAGGTGCTCAAGGACCTCCAGATCCAGTAGAAGATTCAGAACGCTATGCTCTGGAACAATTCCCGTATCCGGGTCGGAAGTTCGCGGCGGCCAGTGTTCGGGAGAGCTTCCACACCTGCGTAGAAGATCCGATTCCCCTGTCCCAGGCACAGGTGCCACAGCATCGCCTTGCTCTGGGCATCGTAGGTACTGATGAGGACACCCTTGGCCGTTCCGATCTGGATGCGCTCGGTGCGCCGATCTGCGGCCTTCGCGGCCACCCGAAGCACCATGGCGTCCAAGGATGCGTCGATGCCTTTCCGTGCAGCGTCATCGTGATCGCGGCCGAAGTAGACGGCGCAGTTGTCCCGGTCCGGCGTGCGAATGAGCATGTCGAGATTGGCTTGGGGCGTGCGTTCCCGCAGGGTCCATTCCGAGGAGATGGGCACACGGTAGGCACCTTCAGGATGGCGATAGAAACGTGGTGGGACCGCCGAGGCCTTCGCGGGCGTGGATGATGCCGCAATCAGTCGCGGAGCCAACGCATCCAGCTCGGCCGTGCCGAAGGTGCTGGCCGGAATTGCACCCTTGGGGCCTTGCATGGCAGAGCGGGGCGTGGTCAGGGGGACCTTGAAAGCATCGCCTTTTTGCACGGCCATGCGGTACTGCCAGGCGCCACTTTGATCCAGACTGGCCACCACTGTTGCCTGGCCAGCACCGCTGCCTTCCAAGGCAAGGCGTAGACCGGGTCGCGGCGAGAATTCAAATTCAGTCCAGGGACTGCCGTCCTCCAGGGTGCAACTCATGAACACTACACCGGGGATCTGGTTCACGGTCTGACCTTGCCGATAGCCACTGACGCGCCCCTGCTCGTCTACGAGACACGGAATCAGAGGACAGTTGACGGCGATCCGCCCTGCCTTCGTGGGGGGTTTAGGCCGTTTGCCAGCGTCCCCCGGATAGGGCGCCCCTACGGTGGGATAGTAGGTCCAGCCCCCCAGCCAGGAGGCTCCGTTGACGGTGCATCCCCCGGCGCTGCCCAGGGAGATACAGGACTTCACCTGCCACTGCAGGATGGGATAGCTCTCCGGGGTTTGGTTGAACCAGGGGTCCAGCACCAGCCCGCTGGATTTCCAGTCTGTGCCTTTCCGGTAGATCACCACCGCTTGGTGCAGGCCGATGCCGATCTCGATGGGTCCGTAGTCGAAATCCTTGAGCAGGCAACGCTCGGAAGGGTTCTTGCTTTCGCGCAGGCGATCCAGCAGGTCCAACACCTTGCCCTGGTAGCCACCGCAGCGGAAGCCATCGAGGCTGTGATCGAAGATGCTGCGGACATTGTTGATCATGCCGTTGGAACAGGGTCCCTTGGGGATGCCCTGCCGGTACCGGTGCAGGATCTCTTCCAGTCTCTGTTCCGGTGGACCGCAGTCCTCCTGGGGAGCTTTCGTCGTGGAGGGCTTGGGCGTCTGGTAGCCCCCGAAGGAAATGTTCAACTCCGCCAGGGCCGCATTCGTCCAATCGACGCTTACGAGGAGCAGCGCGATGCCGGCATCATCCACTCCCTCCTCGGTGACGCGGACGATGTGCTTGCGGCAATCAGGCCCTCTCACGACGGCATAGGGATCGTTCACGGGTGTATCCACCAGCCGAAGGGTTTTCTTGTAGGAAGGACGGCCCGGCCAGAATATTTCTTCACTGCATTCCAGGTTCAGGAGTTTGGTGCCGGCAGCGTTCACTTCGCCCTTCACCGTCCGTATGCGCGGCACCTTCTGGTTGTTGGAAAGAAAGGGGCTGTGGGAGGTGGAATTGAATTGGGTGCCATCCCATTCCAGACCTTCGCCTGCGAAGCGTAGCTTCAACCAAGTCTTGCCCTGGGTGGCGCCCTTCTTGCGGATGACTTCGGGGATGGATACATCCACCCAGATGTCCACGGATCCTCGGGGCCAGGGCGCGCGACTCTGGGCCCCACCAGGAAGAGCACCCAGGGCCACGAAGAAGAGCAAGGTCAGGAAGCGCACCGTTCGGGAAAGCATCTTGCCACCTCGGAGTCAAGTTCCATACCCAGCCATGATGGTCTGTTTCGAAGGACTTGTCTCGCCAGGCTAGAGCGGACGGCCAGGCGCAGGGCTGGTTGCTGAACTGACCGTCGGGGTGCGCATGGCCTTGATCTTGGCCAGCACGCCGATGCTGAGGGCGGGCAGGTAGGTGATACCGAGTACCACCACGGCCCGAAGCAGGAGGAAGGGCAGGGTCACTTTATAGAGATGTGCCAAGGGACGACCGAAACGCGTAGAGGCCAAGATCAAGTTCAGGCCCATGGGCGG
>CAIPUA010000059.1 GCA_903868115.1 uncultured Holophagaceae bacterium | reverse complement strand
TTAAGGCTTCTGTCCAGGCAGTGATGCTTTTGGTCCATTTCTTGGATTCGTTCCGTAGGACCAAGTAGATCAGCTTGGATGCGGCCTCGTCATTGGGGAAGTGGCCACGTGTTTTCAGGATCTTGCGAAGTCTAGCATTCAGACTTTCGATGGCATTGGTTGTGTAGATGATCTTGCGAACCGAGGCTGGATAGGCCAGAAAGGGAATGACCTGCTCCCAGGCTCCATGCCAGAGCCGGGCTATCGGAGGGTATTGCTTCCCATAAGGCCCCTCTTCAAAGGCTGCCAAGCAATCGGCGGCAGCTTGCGCGTTTGCGGCCTTGTAGATCCCTTTCAACTCCGCCGCGACCGCCCTCCTGTCCTTCCAATTGCAAAACTCCATGCTGTTGCGCAGGAGATGGACAATGCACCCCTGAACGTCGGTATCTGGAAATACGGCCTGAATTGCCTCAGGGAATCCTTTCAGGCCATCGACTACGGCCAACAGAATCCTTTCCACGCCGCGATTCTGGAGTTCCGTGACTACCCCTCGCCAAAATCGGGCTCCTTCCGTCTGCTGTATCCAGAGGCCCAACACCTCCCGAGTCCCGTCACGACGCACTCCCAGGGCCAGGTAGACGGCCTTGTTCATCACCGTGCCTTCATCCCTGATCTTCACTCGAAGGGCGTCCATGAACACGATGGGATACATTTTCTCCAAAGGACGACCCTGCCACGTTTTTACCTCGTCCAATACGGCGTCCGTCACCTCGCTGATGAGATCGGGCGAAACCTGAGTTCCATACTGTTCCTTCAGGAAAGCCTGGATCTCTCGCACCGTCATGCCCCTGGCATACATCGCCACGATTTTTTCGTCGAACCCGTCAAAACGCCGCTGCCCCTTCTTGATCAATTTGGGCTCAAAGGTGCCTTCCCGATCCCGCGGGACCTCGATCTCCACCGCGCCGTCTACCCCTATTAGCGTCTTTTGGGATGACCCGTTCCGAACATTGCTAGCCTTCTTCCCGGCCCGGTCCCCTTTCTCATATCCAAGGTGATTCGTTAGCTCCGCACCCATTGCGCTTTCGACAAGCGCCTTGGTGAGCTGCTTTAGAATCCCGCCTTTCCCCATCAAGTCTTCGGGCTTCTTGTAGCCCTTCAAAAGCTCTTTTAGGATTTCAGGTGTGATCGCCATATTCCATGCTCCTGCAGGAAAGGCTCACACACAAAATTTCTGACAGGCTCGAAACGGTAGTATTTACCATCCAATATCTGTCTTCATCTGTTTTTATCCGTGTTCATCCGTGTGTATCCGTGGACAGATTTTTAAGCATTTGCCGCTTCGACGAGATGTTCCCGCAGGTTCATGTCCACGGGACAGGCTCGCGTGCACTTGCCGCAGCCCACACAGCCGAGCATCTGGTAGCGCTCGGGATAGGTGCTGAACTTGTGGTAGACGCGCTGGCGCCAGCGGGCGCTCTGGGTCTCGCGGGGATTGTGGCCCGAGGCGTGGAGGGTGAACATCGAGAACCCGCAGCTGTCCCAGCAGCGCAGACGCTGGCCCTGCTTGGGGTCGGCTTCCTCCTGCATGTCGAAACAGACGCAGGTGGGACATACGAAGGCGCAAGCGCCGCAGCCGATACAGCGCAGAGCCTGGTCCTCCCAGAGCTTGCTCTCGAAGATGCCGGGGAGTTTGGCGGAGAGCGCAGGTTGATCAAAATGTTTCTCGACCCTAGCGGTGAGGACCTCTTTGTTTTCTCCATTTCCTGGCGCGAACGCGCCAGGAACAAGGGACTGAATGGCCCGGCCCTTCTCGGTCAGCACTTCGGCCAGGTAGCCGCCCTCAATGGGCGTCAGCAGGATATCGCTGCCCTGGGTATCGGCGGGGCCGCCGCCAACTGAGGTGCAGAAGCAGGCCTCATCGGCCTTGGTGCAGGTGAGACCGAGGACGGTCAGCTGTTCCTGACGCGCATTGAAGAATTTGTCGCGAGTGTCCCAGTTAAAGACGGCGTCGAGAGCGGCGAAGGCCTTGGCCTCGCAGGGGCGGACGCCAAAAACAACCGTGGGGCGTGACGTGGGTTCGGCATCGTGCAGTTCCACCTGGCCGCCTTCCGTGCGGTAGGAAAGCAGGCGCTCCACCTTGGGGAACACGATCTCCTTGGCCGAGAGGATGGTCTGGACATAGTCCTGGGCCACCTGGGCGGGGCGTTCGACCTCGTTGAGTTCCGTGCGGCCGTCCGCGTCCACGGGGGCCAGCACGCGGCGGCCATCCTTCCGCATCGCTGCGAAGAGGGCGTCCAGTGCGTCGTTCGTGAGCTTGAATGTCTCTGCCATGGCCGCCTACCGGATGAAGGTCTCTTTGTCGTCGGGCTTGAAGGTGGAGAGCGCATAGTCCAGCTTGGCGCTGCGGCCCGCCCGCTGGCCGAACTGCGTGGCGGTGCTCTCCTCGGCGAAGAAGGTGAGCAGGTGTACGGGGATGCCTACGGGGCAGGCGCGGCCGCACTCGCCGCACTCCACGCAGCGTCCCGCCAAGTGCATGGCCCGCACCATGTGGTATTCCAGATTGCCCAGGGCGTGGCTGGCCACGGGCACCCACTGGGGCCGGTTGCAGTCCATGGTGCAGTGCTCGCAGTAGCACATGGGGCAGCTGTTGCGGCATGCGTAGCACTTCACGCAGCGGGCAAGTTCCTGCTGCCAAAAGGCCCAGCGCTCCGCGCGACTCATGGCGCCGAGCTTCTCGATCAGGGCCTTGTCCTTGGGAGCCATGGCATTGGTCTTGAGGGCGAGGTGCTGTTCCACCGCCGCGCCACTGCCAAGAACCTTCACCTCGCCAGCGTCCACGGCCAGCAGACAGATGGCGTCATCGCGGAGCTGACGCTCGGCGACCAACTGCAGCAGGGCCCGCTGGGTGGCGGGCAGGGCCACCACGGCCACCTTGCCCAGGTGCTTGACCTCGTGCTTCGTGAGGTAGGTGGCCAGGTTCTGGGTGCACTTTTCGTCGAGCACCAGGCGATCCACCTGCTCGGGCTTGCGGGCAAAATGCGGGCGCCGAACGCCAGCAGTGCCCACGGCATAGCCGAGCACGGCCTTCACCTCGCCGCTCTGGAGGAGTTCCTTGGCCTTCTGCTTCAGGGTTTCCATGCGGGCCTCCTCACTCGATGCCCGTACGGGCGAGCTGCTTGTACTCGGTGTAGGGCCCCAGCTTGCGGACGCCGTCGGTGACCTCGTTCACCAGTTGAGCCCAGCGGGCGCCCTCGGCCGCTGACACCCACGAGAAGGTGACGCGATTCGTATCCACGC
>CAIPUA010000058.1 GCA_903868115.1 uncultured Holophagaceae bacterium | reverse complement strand
GCGCGGAGGTGGCTGTTTCGTGGGCAGCGAACTCGGTCATTCTGAGAGCTGACCTCTGGAGCATTCATGGCAACATCCCGCATCGCCTGGCTGACCCTTTGTCTCGCCGCCTCCCTGCCCGCCCAGTGGATTCACCACCATCCGACGGTGAAGGGCTATCGCGCCCATCACTACTTCGAGGGCTACGAACTTCCCATCGTCAGCAACGGCCCCATGGATGTGTGCCCCACGCCGGATGGGAAGTCCCTGGTCTTCGCGGCCCAGGGCTGGCTCTGGCGCTACGACCTGACCACGACCCGGGCCGAAAGGCTGACCCAGGGAGTCGCCTGCGATAGTCGGCCTGCCCTTTCCCCCGATGGCCGCCAGATGGCCTTCGTCCGCGACGATAACACTACGATGTGGATCGTCCTGAAGGATCTGAGCACGGGCATCGAGCGGGATCTCGCCAAGAGTGGCAGGCTGGACCTGGACCCCGCCTTCGCCCCCGACGGCCGCAGCGTGTACTACAGCTCCAGCGAGGCCGGGGACATGGATCTGTGGAAGATCGAACTGGCCACGGGCCAGAAAGCCCACATCACCACGGATGCCGGCCTAGAGATGCGTCCCCAACCGCTGCCGGACGGAAAGAGCCTCGTCTACCTCCACAAGACCCGCCCCGGCCTTGATCAGGTGCGCCTGCTGGATACAGCCACAGGCACCTTCACCGTGCTGCACACGGGCCCCATCCTCTCCCAGACCCGCCCCGCCCTCAGCCCGGACGGCCGCGTGCTGGCCCTCAATCTGCCCCACCCCGGTCTCGATACCTACCACCTGGCCTTCCAGGATCTGGAGAAACCCCACTTCATCCAGGTCATGACCCAGGCCTGCGTGCGTCCCCTCGCCCCGGCCTGGAGCGCGGATCAGCACTGGGTCTACTTTTCCGAGGACAACGCCGCCCATGGCATGGCCCTCCGGCGCGTGCCTGCCCTCGGGGGTCCCATCGAGACCCTTCCCGTAAAGACCTGGGACTGGAAGGCCCCCTCCGCTACCCTGCGCATCGAGACCGGAACCGGGGCGCGCCTGGAGGTCCGGGACGCCGCAGGCCATCCCTGCTTCCCTGCCGCCGGGGTGCCCCACTATGACTGGCAGAGCGGGCGCACCTATTTCCACGCCGTCGGTCGGGTGGAACTCACCGTGCCCGCCGGGGAGATCCAGATCCTGGCCACCCAGGGTTTCTCGGCACCCGCCGTGGCCACCACCCTGCGCGCCGAAGCCGGTCACGTGGCCTCCGTGGCACTCGCCTTCCAGCCCGTGTGGAATGCCCGCGCCGCAGGTTGGTGGAGCGCCGATACCCACTGGCACATCAACTACGGCGGCCCCTACGTGCTCAGCCCAGAGGACGCGCTGACCTTGATGCGCGCCGAACACCTGGACTTGGCCAACCCCATGGCCGCCAACCTGAACACGCGTTACACCGACCCCGAGTGGCTCGGCTGGGAGAAGAAGGACGTGCCACCCCTCCTTCAGATCAGCCAGGAGACCCGCAATCACTTCCTGGGCCACCTTGGCCTCATCCAGATGGCCAAGCCCTTCTGGCCCTGGTTCTACGGCCCTGGCTACCCCATGACGGACAAGACCGATATTTCCAACGGCGATGTGCTGCGCTTCGCCCGCCAGACCGGCGCCTTCGCCACCTACATGCACCCCTTCGGCGTGCCCGACCCCTTCAGCGCCGATGGCATGGCCGCCGTGCCCTGCAGTCTGGTGGCGGACGCGGTGCTCGGGAACGTGGATGGCCTGGAACTCAGCTGCCTCTGGGTGAACGAATTGGGGGTGGCCTCCCTGTGGTACCGCCTGCTGAACCTGGGCCTGCCCGTGGTCGCCACCGGCGGCTCGGACGCCTTCATGAACTTCTACCGCTGCAGCACGCCGGGCTCGAACCGCGTCTTCGTGAAACTGGAGGGCCCCTGCACCTGGGAGGCCTTCTACGCCAATCTGCGCAAGGGGCGCAGCTTCGTCAGCAGTGGCCCCATGCTGGATTTCAAGGTGGCGGGCCAGGGTCCCGGTGAGGCCGTAGCCTCCAGTCAGAGCACTCCTTGGACCCTGGATGTCCATAGTCCTGTGCCCGTGGGGAAGGTGGAGATCCTGGTGAACGGTCGCGTGGTGGAGACGCTACCAGGGCTGGGGACGGCCGGCACGCGCACCTACGCGGGCAGAATCCGACTCCCCGCCGGGGGCTGGATTGCCGCCCGGGTCCACGATGAGCGCAGCACCTGGCCCGTGCAGAACTCCCGCACCTTCGCCCACACGGCGCCGGTGTGGATCGGCAGGACCGGCAGCACCGAGCCCACGGCCCTCAAGGCCTCGGCCCAGGAACTGCTCCGTCTGCTGGACACCTCCCGCGCCCGCCTCGAGAGCACCTACGCCCCGGCCGAGATCCCGCGCATCAAGGCCGATTTCGATCAGGCGAGGGCGAAACTGGTGGGACTCGGCGCGAAGTAGGGGAAACCCTTCCAGAGCCCAAGCACGCCTTCCGAGAACCGCCTCGGATCGGCTACGCTAAAGCCTCGCATAACGAAGCCAGGAGCCGATCCGTGCGCTGTCCTCTATTCCCTGTCTTGACGCTTGGTCTCGCCCTGGGCGCACCCCTGCCCATGCTGGCCCAGGCGGCGCCCCCTGCGCCCCTTCGGGTGGTCCACTCGGAGGAGATCGGAGGCGAGGGCTGCACCAGCGTCATGGTGACGCGGAGCGCTTCGGCCGATCGCGCCACCATGACGAGCCACAGCTGCGACAGCGTTTCTGACCGCTCCTGGATGAACGTGATCGCTGCTGCCAAGCACTCTCTGGGCGCCACGCTGAAGGTGTACAGGGATGCCAAGGACACCAAGGGGCCAAATGATCCCGAAGCGAAGATGGCCGGAGAGATTCCCCAGATCCAGGAGACCTTCGCCTATCTCAACGCCGCTTATCCGATCATGAACTCGCATCAGTTGGCCATCGGCGAGACCACCATCGGAGGCCGCCGGGATCTGAAGAGCGACAAGGGCATCCTGAAAGCGCCGGAGCTCTTCCGCCTCGCTTTGGAGCGGGCGAAAACCGCTCGGGAGGCCATCCGGGTCATCGACGAGCTGACCCAGAAATTCGGCTACATCGACGCCGGGGAGAGCTTCACCTTCGCCGACAAGCAGGAGGTCTGGCTCTTCGAAATCTACGGCCCGGGCAAGGATCGCCTCGGCGCCGTGTGGGCCGCCCAGCGCGTGCCGGAAGGCCACGTGAGTGTGAGCGCCAACGCGAGCCGCCTGCGGACCTTGGACCTGAAAGACCAGGACAACTTCCTGGCCAGCGAGAACGTGCACGCCCTGGCCCGGGAGATGGACTGGTGGAAGGATGGGGAGCCCTTCGATTTCGCCTATGTCTATGCCCCGTCGAGCCGTGCCTCCATGGGTTGCCGTCGCAGGGAATGGCGCGTTCTGAGCCTGCTGGCACCCAGCCTCAAGCTGGATCCCAACGCCGAGAACTACCCCTTCAGCCTAAAGCCCGACAAGCCCGTGGCGCTGCAGGATGTCATGGCGATCTTCCGGGATGCCTACGAGGGAACGGAGTTCGATCAGACGGCAGGCCTACTTAAGGAGGAAAAGGGCGCCTGGGTCAAGAATCCAGTGGCCAACCCCTTCGCTCCAGCGGATCTGAAGGCGGCCCTGAAGGTGAAGCGCGAGCGCACCATCGGCGTGCCCCAGGCCACCTACGTGCAGATCACCCAGAGTCGTGCCGATCTGCCCGATGCCATCGGCGGGGTCGTCTGGCTCGCCTACGACAACGCCACGACCTCGACCTTTCAGCCCTTCTACGCGGGGATTACCCGGGTGCCCGCCAGCTTCGAGGTGGATGGGCGCCGCGAGTACAGCCGCGCCTGCGCCTGGTGGGCCTTCCGCACCCCCAGCAAGCTGGCCCATTTCCGCTGGCAGGACATGGTCAAGGAGATCCAGGAGGTCCGCAATGGCCTCGAGGCTCCCCTCCTCGCCGGGCAGGCCAAGGTGGAAACCGAGGCCCTAAGGCTCCACAAGGAGGATCCGGCCAAGGCCCAGACCTTCCTCACCCAGTACTGCGTGGGCGAGGCGGAGAAGGCCGTGGATGCCTACTGGAAGCTGGCGGACAGGCTGTGGGTGAAGTTCGGCACACGGTTCTGAACAGGCGTCGAGGCGAGCCGCTTCGGTACATTATTTTGAAATTTCACAAAGATGATGCTCTAGACTCTACGCTCAACCATGAGCGCTGCGGGCGCTCCGTCCTTGCTGGAGCTCCCCTTGAACCCGGCCCTTTCTCGCAACGCCTTCTTCGTCAAGGAACATGTCGGAATCTTCAAGGCGGCGAACAACTTCGATATTCTCGACCCGGAATCCGCCGCCATTTTGATGGAATGCCGCGAGGAGAATCTGGGCTTCTTCACCAAGTTCCTCCGCTTCACGGACTACAAGCGGATGACGCCCTTCGATATCCAGGTGCGCACACCCGACGGCCGTCCCGTGCTGCGGATCACGCGCGGGGTGTCCATTTTCCTCTCCCGCGTGACCGTCACCGATGAGCAGGGGCGCATGGTGGGTGGATTCAAGCAGAAGTTCTTCTCCATCGGAGGGGCCTTCGAGGTGCTCGATGCCATGGGGCAGATCATCTGCCGCCTTCAGGGCAAATGGACAGGCTGGGAGTTCAAGTTCCTGCGCCCCGGCGGGCAGGAAGTGGCCTGCGTCACCAAGAAGTGGGCGGGAATGGCCAAGGAATTTTTCACCTCCGCCGACAACTACATGCTGACGATCGCCCCTGAAGTGGCGCCGGAGGACGGCACCCGGAACCTGATCTTGGCGGCGGTGCTCTGCATCGATATGGTGCTCAAGGAATAGGTGCAGTCTCGGAAGCACGACTGGCTCCATTCACGCACCTGCTGGGATCGTTGGAGTGATCAGCGCGGATCTTTGGGATCAATCAATCTGAAAGGCCGGGATCATCCTGCGGTCCCTCGCGCATGGGAAGTCTCTCGGTGGCAATCCAAACAGCCCCGATTCTGATCGGCGTGGGCCGCAGTCGCGGGCTGGCGGAGAGGCCGGGGTGCCTTGGATGACGCGCCGCCCGCAATGGACCCTGGAGAAGAAAGCGGGTGACAGCGAAGACAATTTTTCTGCGCGACTTCGGCCCCGGCTGCGCGCAAGCGGGTCACGGCTGGGGCCGTATCCAGAACCGTCATGGCGCCGTGCCGCAGGCCATCGGCGGCCATGGCGTGAGAACGGCGCAGCGAGGTGCCATGGGGGAGATGGCAGTCTTCACAGGTGGCCACCTTGGCGTGGTTCCCGAGCTTCCAGGAGGCGTGATGAGGTGCCATCGCATGGCAGCCTTGGCACGGGGTCCTTGCTAAGGGAACGGTCGGCGAGTCAGACCGGACAAAGCTTCCCAGGCCCAGCAGCAGCCCTGCGAACCCGACGTAGAGGCAACTGCGGAAAAGTGTTGCGGGGGGATGGCTTCCCCGTTGCGGCTGAGCAGTAGACACGAGCATTTAGGACCCCGTATTTCGAAAGCAACAGGACGATGGTCGGGGGGCGGACACGGACTCAGAGTGGACCCTTCTTCTGCAGCAGTGTGCCCTGAACCTTGAGGAGCCCCTGGTCCTGGAAGACTCGGAGCCCGCGTGAAAGGGTCTCGGGCGTCATACCGAGTTGGGCAGCCAGGGCCTTCTTGGTGACGGGCAGACTGAAAGGGCCTTGCTCTGGCAGATGCGCCCGGAGCCAGTTCCGCAGGCGCTCGAGGCTATCGGAGCCCGCGAGTTCCTGCACCTTTTGCGTGATCTTGCGCAGCCACACCGCCTGGGCGTGGATCACCGCCACCGCGAGATCGGGGTCTTCCCGCAGCGCACCGAGAAAGGGGCCCTTGCCGAAGTGGACGACCCGGGAGGGCTTCAGGGCCGTAGCCGTGGCGGGAAAGGCCTCGCCGCCAAACATGGCGGCCTCGGCGAAGGAACTCACGGGCAGAATGACGGCCAGCGTCGGATGGGTACCGGGAACGGTCCCGCTGCGCGTGAGCTGGATGGCGCCCTCCACCAGCACGAAGAAGCCCGTGCAGGGCTCATCCTCCAGGAAAAGCATCTCGCCGCCGTCCAGGCGCCGAGAGCCGGCCATGCCCTCCAGGCGCTCCCGCTGGGCAGACTGCAGGGAGGTGAAGAGTGGCGCCTGGTGCCAGGTGGGAGTCGACATAGCGTCATTTTACCGGGTTGGTTCTCGTCCAGTTCTCAGAAGAAGGTTCGGATTCCCTCCAGCACGCGGTAGTCGTCATCCACCACCCAGAGCAACTGCCACTTGTCGAAGGTGGTGCAGGGGTGGCTGATGCCGCAGCCCACGAGATCCCCCACGGCGAGGTCCGTTTCGGGGGCGATGACCAGGCGGGCATGCTGGTCGTAGAGGGTGTCGATCCGCCAACCTGGAGGTGTGACTTGCGGTCTGGCATGAAGGCCGGGGCGGGCCCACAGGATCGGTTTGGGCAGATCGATATCGTGGGCGGCATCGCGTTTCCCGAAATCCAGGAAGGCGAGGCCGGGTTCGGGCCGACTGAGCACCCGACCCCAGACTTCGATGGCGGGGCCAAGGGAACCGGACCGTTTCCATGCCTCCGGAAGACGGCCTTCGAGGCGGCTAACCAGCCGAGCGTAATGGCCCGCATCGTGAGAGACGTAGCACCCACTCCTGAGCAGCACCCGAGCCGGTCGCCCCAGAGCCACCTTTGCAAGCCGGGCCGCCACCAAATCGAAATAGGCCGAGCCTCCGGCGCTGAGCAGCACGTCTTCAGCCTCGAACAATTCGTCGTTCGCGCAGCGCTCCGCAAGTGCTGCCAGGTCATCCAGCCAAGTCTCGACCCGGCGTCGATCCACCTCGGCATCGGCGCTCATCACGATGCCCTCGAAGCATTCCACGCCGCGAAGGCAAAGCCGGGAGGAGGCCTTGACGGCCCTCGCCACGGCGAGGCCGGTTTCGAGGTCACGGACCCCGCAGCGCCCGCCGCTCAGGCCGAGTTCCAGAAGCACAGGGATGGGTCGATGACCGGTGGCGTGTTTCTCCAGGAGTCGCACCCCTTCAAGGCTGTCCACCAAACAACTCAGATCCAGGCCGGCGTCCTCGTCCAGGCAGCGTTGAAACCAGGCGATGGTTTTCGGATCCACGAGTTGGTTGGCGAGGAGAATGCGCTTCACCCCGTATGTCAGGCCGATGCGCGTTTGCTGGGGCGTGGCCAGGGTCAGGCCCCAGGCGCCATCCCTCAGTTGCCGCGCGAAGAGCTGGGGGGCCATGGTGGTCTTGCCGTGGGGGCATAGGCTCACTCCCGTGCAACGCAGGAACTCCCCCATCCAGGCCGCATTGGCGTCCAGTATGGAGGCCTTGAGCAGGGCAACCGGAGTGTCGAGGTGACCTTCAAGCAGATTCCAGGCTTGGCTGCCGATCTCGCTCAGGCGAAGAGCCGTTTGGCCCAAGGGGAAACCCTTGGTGCGGCCATCGAACACGGTGTCGAGGATGGGCTGCAGGTTCATGCGGACCCTCAGAACCGGAAAGCGACGCCGCAGCTGAGGTGATCCCGGCGTTCGCCCCGGGGTGGATAGCTCGCGTGGGTGGTGAAGGCGCTGCGGGTGTAACGGGCTTCAAGGGCCGCGTGGGGGTTGAATCGGTAGCCCCCGCCGAGCGTTAGCTGGAAGGCCAGATCGTCGTCGTGGTGGGCCTCCCAGAGGTAGCTTACGGCCGAGGTGTTCCAGGAATCCCGCCACCAGGAACCCCCCATTCCCAGGATTCCAAACAAGCCTGAACGGCTGTGGTCCTGCAGGTGGGGCATCCACTCGTAGGAAACGCTGAAGGTCTCGCGCTGGATCTTCCCGTATTCCCGAAGGGTCTGATCCCACGGGGGAAGGCCGGTTCCGGTGAGCATTGGGTCGGCGCTGTCCATGCGCCCATAGTCGATACGCAGCCGACCCATATGACGGGAGCTCCTGTTGAAATGGATCTGAAGACTCACCAGCCAGCCGGGATCCGAAAAAGCCGAGGCGTCCTCACCGGTTGCCTGGAACGCATAGACCCCGATGCCCATGCGATTGCCATCCGCTTCGGTCTCCTGGCCCGTGAGCAGCGTGCCTGCCATGACGACAGAGAGAAGAACCGCACTTCGAGCCGACATGGGAAGCCCCTTTGGATGAGCCCAGTCGAAAGCAACGGGCTGCACGCTGATCCGAAAACCCTATCACCTCGCACAGTACCAATGAGTTGTTCCCCTCACGTTCGCCCCTGTGACTTCAGTCACGGAGCCGCCGCCCTTGATTTGCATCAAGGATCCCGAAGCGCTGGGTTCCAACACTGATCCGTGGAACTGTCCCGAAAGGGCCCACTCAGGAGGTAGCGATGTTTTGCAACCAGTGTGAACAGGCCGCGTGTGGAACGGGCTGCACCGGGGATTACGGCGTTTGCGGCAAGGACGAGGATGTCCAGAGCCTGCAGGAAACGCTGCTCTACGGCGTGAAGGGCATGGCGGCTTATGCCCACCACGCCCGGCGTTTGGGGAAATTTGATGAGGGTGTGAATGCCTTCATGGAAGAGGCCCTGTTCGCCACCATGACCAACGTGAACTTCGATGTGCCCAGCATGCTGGAGTTGGTCTTAGAGTGCGGCAAGCAGAATCTCCGCGTGATGGAGATGCTGGACGAAGCCCATGTCGAGCACTTCGGTCAGCCCGAGGTGAAGGAAGTCTGGTGCGGCACCAAGGCCGCTCCCGGCATTCTCGTCAGCGGCCACGACATGCTGGATCTCTCGAACCTGCTCAAGCAAGTGGAAGACACCGAGGTGCTCGTCTACACCCACGGCGAGATGCTGCCCGCCTTCATGTATCCCAAGCTCGCCAACCATCCCAACCTGGCCGGCCACTACGGCGGTGCCTGGCAGCTGCAGCGCAGCGAGTTCGAGGCTTTCGGCGGCGCCGTGATGGTCACCACCAACTGCATCATGGAGCCCAAGCATTCCTATGCGGACCGCATGTTCTCCAACCGCACCACGGCCGCACCCGGCGTGACGCGCCTGACCACGGATGATTTCAGCGCCGTCATCAAGCGGGCTCGCGAGCTCGGAAATCTCGAGGCCCGGGACTTCGGCAAGATCCCCGTGGGTTTCCATCACAGCGTGATCCTGAACGCTGCCCCCGCCATCATTGAAGGCGTGAAGAAGGGCGACATCACGCGCTTCTTCGTCATCGGTGGCTGTGACGGTGCCGAGCCCGGCCGGAACTACTACACGGAGTACGCCGCCAACGCGCCCCAGTCCTCCTTTATCCTGACCCTTGGCTGCGGCAAGTTCCGCATCATGGGTCACGACTACGGAACGCTGCTGGGTCTGCCGCGCCTCCTCGACATGGGCCAGTGCAACAACGCTTACGGCGCCATCCAGGTGGCCGTGGGACTCGCCGGTGCCTTCAACTGCGGGGTGAACGAGCTCCCGCTTACCATCGTACTGAGCTGGTTCGAACAGAAGGCTGTGGCCGTGCTGCTCACCCTGCTGCACCTGGGCGTGAAGAACATCGCCGTGGGCCCCGCCGCCCCCGCGTGGATCACCCCGAACGTGTTCAAGGTGCTCCAGGATGCTTACGGACTGAAACTCATCGGCAAGGATGGCAAAGCTGATGTGGCTTTGGCGGTGAAGTAGAGAAGAAGCCGCGAATGACATGGATGAACAGGAATTAGAAACCCATTCCTTCGTGAACATTCGCGTCATTCGCGGCCAAGATTTTTTGGAGATCCCATGACCCCCGAGCGCTTTTCCTTTTCCACCCGTGACGAATCCATCCGCGAGCGAGTGGTGGATCGGCCGGATCGCTGGAATGTGCTGATCGCCCATGTGGTGCTGCCTTCCGGGGAGGCGGTTCTCGCGCATCCCACCGATTCGGAGGCCTTTGTCACGGTGGTGCGGGGAACGCTCAGCATGGCCCTTGATGGTGTGGCCGAGTCGCAACATCCTCGCGGCAGCGTCCTCTACCTGCCCAAGGGCACCTCGATGGCGCCGCGCAACGAAGGATCGGAAGTGCTCGAATTCTTCGTGGTCAAGACACCTCACCCTCAGGCCGCATCCAAACCGTGAATTCCAGGAGCAATCCATGAGCATCGCCCTCACCAACCTGAATGAAACCCTGCCGGTCTCAGCAGGTGCCATCGCCTCCCGACCTCTCATCGATCTGCCCGGGGACCTGAAGCTGGTTCTCTTTGCCATGGATGCAGGTCAGGAGATCAGCGCCCACAGCGCACCCTTTCCAGCCACGGTGCTCTGCATCAGTGGAAAGCTGGAGGTCATGGTGGAAGATGTCTGGACCACGCTGAATCCTGGCGAACGCCAGGACCTGCCCAAGGGGCTTCCCCACGGCGTGAAGGCGGCGGAGCCTTCCCACTGGCTGCTCACCATGCTGCGGGGAAAATAGAGCGAGCGCACCACAAGCGAACAGTGGTCAGGAGGCTTCCGCCACCCGCCATTTGGCCTGGGGACGGTCCGCAAGATCCCAGACCTGAAGCCCCCAAGGTAGGCGCTTTGCATTGAGCCGTTTCCGGATGAGGGTCCGGGCTTCCTCCAGGTCCCGCGCATAGACTGGGCCGTATTCCATGAAGTAGCCGGGGAGTTTGTAGGCGAAGGCGTGCATGGTTCACCTCGTTCGTATAAAGTTTCGTTCATTTTTCGCTATTTTCAACATATTTTCGCTTTTTGGATAATCGCTTTAATATCAATGCATGCGTACAAATTCGGACACTGGGTGTCCAATTCGGCGCAATGGGGTAGCGCTCGGCATCTGAGTGCAAGTGGTGAAGGCCACGTTGGCCCCACCCGCTGCCAAGATAGAGACTATTCCAGCCCATTGGAGGCATCGCACATCTGGTTAACGGCTCGCAGGCGAGGCATCGACATGACTCAAGACTGGGATCAGGCACGCGCAGAATTGGATGTCTGGAAGGAAGCTCCGCTCACCGACCTCGTGCGCCACATCCTCACGCGCTACCACCGGGAGACCCGCTTCGGGATGGCAGAATTGGAGAGTCTCGCGGAAGAGGCCGCCTCCCTGGAGGGGCATCGCTTTCCACTGCTGCTGGCGATCCGCGATGAGGTGGACCTCTTCTGCATCGAGATGCGCGCCCATCTGAAGATGGAGGAAGTGACGCTGTTTCCCGCCATCCTCGCCCGGGACCAGGGTCGGGCAGTGGATGTGAAGGCCGAGTTGCAGGACCCCCTGGAACTCTTCGAGGATGAGCACATCGCCGCCGCCGGCCTTCTCAAGCGCATTCGCAAACTCACCAACGATTTCACCCCTCCGCCGGAGGCCGCCCTCGTTCAGGCAAGCCTTTACGAGGCCTGTGAGGGATTGGCGGCAAGCCTCGCACGGCACATCTACCTGGAGAACGAGGTGCTGTTCAAGCGGATGCCGTGAGGTCCTGAACGCCGTTTTCTTGGGCGTCTACCGCTTCAGCCTCGCATCGCCCCAGGCCGCATGGTCGGCGACATGGCCATCGCCGCCGTTGTCCACTTCCAGGCGCAGCGTCTGGGCGCCCCGCAGGGGAATATCGAGTTCCAGGGTCGCGGGCGGCGTCGGGAAGCGTCCCTGTTTGACGAGACGGCCATCCACCTGGATGAAGTAGTTCATGGTGCCCTTGCCGTAGTTGCCCTGGTCCCCGGCTGAGCCGAGGGTGGCCAGGAAGCTGCTGAATTGCCCGTTCAGGGCGTATTCCACGAAGGCTCTTGCGCCGGTCGGGCCGGGGCAGGTCACGATCCCCTTGGCGAATCGGCGGCTCCCGATCACCAGTTCCGGGGTCCAGTAGGGACGGTTCTTGCCCAGGCCGCCGTGGATGTCGCCGCTTCGGATTTCGGAAAGGTCGGAGAGATAGACATCGGGGCCGCCGGGATGGGAAGGGCGATCCGGCTGGCCAACTTCGGGGTTGGTCGGTTTTTCGGGGCGCGTTCCGCCCGCCCCTTTTCCGGGGGAGATGCGGTAGGTGAAGGTCTTCAGGAGTGTTTCGGCCTGGGTCTCACGGTTGACCAGGAAGATCTCGACTTGGTAGCTCCCCGGGTCGTAGGTCAATTGGTAGGTGCCCCACCCGTCATCCGAAAAACTGTAGGCGCCACTCTTTCGCGCTGGGTGACCTTGGCGGGATTCGCGGAAACTATAGGAGTAGATGGCGGTACCGAAGCGGTTCCGGAAGGTGTCTGGTCGGGGCCCCACGATCCAGAACATGAAGAAACGCTTTCCGGCGAGTTTGGCCGCGAGGTCCTCCAAGAACCACTCGCTGCGGTCCCTTTCGATCACGCGAGGCGGCCGATTGGTTTCCTCAAGGATGCCGAGGCCGGCCTCCTTGAGGGTCCAACCCTGGCATAAGCCCGCAGGGGAGACCAGGATGACCAGGCAAAGGCCCAGACTGATGCGGAGCGCGTTCATGATCATTCCTTTCGAACTGGGAAAACAGGGTCTAACGCGCGGGGCCTTCCACTAACAGTCTGCGGGTGTACGGAATCAGGCCACCGGCATCGATGATGGCCTGCCGCGCCGGGGGCAGAGGTTGGATGGGGAAGGCTTTGCCTGTGGCCTGGTTGAGGAGCCGATCGCCCTCGAATACCAGATCGTGGCCTTCCTCGGCTTCGACGGTGGGGCAGATCACGATCCGTAGCCCGAGGTTGATGGCGTTCTGGAGGAAGATCCGCGACACACTCTGGGCCACGATCACGAGCCCGTAGCCGAGGATGGTGCTGGCTGCCTGTTCGCGACTGGAGCCGCAGCCGAAGTTCTCGCCCCCCAGGATGATGCTGTCCGCTTCGAATTCCCGGGCCTTCAGCCGGGTGTTGAACTCCGTGCGATCCGCGAAGCAGAAGGCGGGTGTTTCGGAAGGCAGCACTGTGGCCATGTAGCGGCCGGGGTAGATGTCGTCCGTGCTGATATCGGCGCCCAGTTTGATGATGACCTTGGCCATGTCACTTGCCTCCCTTTCGCGGATCGGTAATGGCGCCGGTGAGGGCCGAAGCCGCCGCCACGGCGGGGCTGCAGAGGTAGACTTCGGATTTCGGATTGCCCATGCGGCCCTTGAAGTTGCGGTTGGTGGTGCTGAGCGCGGTCTCCCCATCGCCGAGCGCGCCCTGGTGGATGC
>CAIPUA010000057.1 GCA_903868115.1 uncultured Holophagaceae bacterium | reverse complement strand
GGTCGGTCAGCTCTCCTGCCACGGTGGCGATGACAGCTGCGTCGCGCTCCACGAGGATCGGCAACAGGCCCTCCGCTGTGCGGATGCGACCCGATCCGCCAGCGGTGGGACCGTCGTCGACCCAGGTCCTCCGCTCCGGGTCCCAGCGGTCCGACAGCGCGTCGGCCAGATCGGTCGCCGAGTCGACGAGGAGCCCGTCGCCCGTCAGCTCCCCGAGCAGCCGGGCGCCGTGCGAGGTGATGGTGTATTTTTTCCCCGAGATGACTGAAACCAGACAGGAGTTGGTCTGGGCAGAACGGCCTCGGCTGCGCCCTCCCTCGGAATCGACGCGATTGCCCAGTTCCCGGTTTCTCTGGGCCAGGCGCTGCATCATCTTCACTGAGACTTCGGGATTCTGCCGAATCATCCGCAGGAAGGTGCCTCGGGAGATCGCGATGAGTTCCGTGTCCTCCAGCGCCACGGCGGTGTTCCCGCGCGGGATGGGCTCCAGGAGGCTGCCCTCACCGAAAAAATCACCCTTGGTGAGTTCCTCGGACCAGTCACCCACGGGCTCGTGTCCAACATAGAGACGGATCTTGCCCGACAGGATGATGTACATCTGCTGGGCCATCTCTCCTTTGCGGTAGATCACCTCGCCCTCGTTGAAGCGAAGTTTGCTCTGCTCGATGAAGCTCGAATCCGTCATGGGGGGGTGTCCAGATCTGAGTCTAAGATACCCTGCGCCGGGGCGGGGATGAAACGGGGCGGTGGGGGCATCTTTTTCTTCATCGGGTGCCCCACCCGCTTCTTGAACTCCGTGGGCTATCCTCGGAGGATGCGCCTCCTTCGCTGGGCTCTCGCTCCCCTCTCGCCCCTCTACGGAGCGGTGGTCCGGGCTCGCAACCGCGCGTTCGACCGCCATCCGGAACGCTCCATCACGCTGCCTGTGCCTGTCCTATCCATCGGGAACCTTACGAGCGGCGGCACCGGGAAGACCCCGATTTCCCTTTTCCTTGCGGAAAGACTGCAGGAGCGCGGCTGGACCAACGCGATCCTCTCCCGCGGCTACGGCGGTCATCGCAACATCGATCCCATGGATGTGCATCCCGGCTCGGATCCGTCCCTGACCGGTGACGAGCCCCTGATGATGGCCCAGCGCCTGGGGCCTGGGCGGGTCGTGGTCGGGCGGAAACGCCTCAACGCCGGCCTGCGGGCCCTGGCGCTGGAACCCAGCCCCCGATTGCTGCTCCTGGACGATGGCTTTCAGCACCGGGCCCTGAACAGGTATCTCGATATTCTGCTCCTGGATGGCGTCCGCCTCTGGGGGAAGGGAAGCATGCTGCCCCTGGGCGATCTGCGTGAGCCCATGGAATCAGCCCAGCGTGCCAGCGCCCTCGTGGTCACCCGGGGGAACCGGGCCCCCCGGGAGGAGATCCTTGCCTGGTGGGAGCGATTCGGCTCTCGCGGTCCCGTCTTCTGGGTGGACTTCACCCTTGGCGCGCTCCGTTCCTTCGCCAATGACGAGCGAATTTTGCTCCCAGGAGCGAGCCCCGGTCCTCTTTTTGCGTTTTGCGCCCTGGGGCATCCAGAGTCCTTCTACGCCGACCTCATGCTCGCGGGCCTGCCCTGGGTCGGCTTTCGCAGCTTCCGGGACCATCAGGTGATCGGGGAGGCCAGGCTGCGGTCCCTGGCGCGGGAAGCCCAAGAGTCCGGTGCGGTGGCGCTGGTCTGCACCGAAAAAGACGCCGTGAAACTCCGGCCCCAGGAGACCTGCGGGCTAGGCGTTCCCATCTGGGTCGCCGAGCAGCGGGTCGTGGGTGCCGAAGGTCTGCTGGACTATGTGAGCGACCAGCTAAGGCTCCTTGATTGAAGTGGCAGACCGCGGTTCCGGCTGCAGCTTCGCGCCCGATTTTTCTAGACGCTTTTCCGAGCTCTCGCGCTGGGTGGCGATCTGTTCGCTATCTTCCACCAGGGTCGGCGTGATGAAAATCGCCAATTCCGTGTGGGACTTCAACTTGTCCCGCTTGGTGAAAAGGCTCCCCAGGAAGGGGATCTTGCGGGCCCAGGGGACTCCCGTATCATCGGAGGTTTCCTTGGCGCGGATGATCCCGGCAAGCACCAGGGTCTCGCCGCTCTTGATGCGGACCACCGTATCCAGATCCCGGCGGTCCACCACCGGCAGGGTGGCTGAAGCACTGCTGGAGGCTGGACCTCCATCGATCTTGAAACTCCGGACCGCCACCACCTCGGACACGCTGGGATTCACCGCAAGCGTGATGATCCCGTCATCCCCGATCTGGGGCAGGATGTCCAGAATGATGCCCACCGGCACTACCATGGGCGTGATCTGGACCGTGGCGATGTTGCCACCGGTGCCCCCGGGAGTCACCTGGCTGCTCTGAAGGAAGTAGGCGTCTTCGCGGACCACGCGCAGGATGGCCTTCTGGTTATTCAAGGCGGAGATGCGGGGAGCGCTGAGCACCTCGAGGCGTCCGTCATGGGCCAAGGCCGAGAGGGCCGCCTGGACGCCGGCTCCGCGCACGATGAATCTGGCGGCACCTTCACTGGTGGGCTCAGCAGTCACCGCGTTGCCAAAGAGACCCCGAATATCAGTACCCGTGCCACCCGCGATGATTCCTTTCTGAATGACCGCATTCCAATCCACGCCGATCTGGCTGTCGTTCCCCAGGCTGACCTCCACGATCCTGGCTTCCAGCAGGACCTGTCGGGAGTTGCGCCGCTTGATCTCCTTGAGATAGGCATCCACCCGCTGATGCGTCGCGGGATCGGCGCTGACGACGACTAGCCCCGAGTCAGGATGGATCACCAGGCTTTTCCCGTCCTTGGCATAACCTCGGGTGGCGGGCCCTGCGATCCCACCGCCAGCGCCGCTTCCGGTCTGAGGATTGGGGTTCGCGCCTTCAGGGGGCCGACCGAAGACCAGGATACCCAAGCCCACCTCCAGTTCCTGCCAGGGATCGGAGCCATTGCCCACCGTAACGCTGGAGGTGTAGGCCGAGGAATTGCCCCCGCCCTGGGCTCCTTGCCCCTGGCCTCCGCCGGATTGGCTGCCGCCGCCCATCATGCTGCCGCCACTCCCACCGCCCCCGCTCTGCATGACCTGACCCGAGGCGTTCACCTGGAAGGACTTGTTCCCTTGGCGCCGCATGGAGAGCGTATCGACATGATAGAACCGCAGCGCGCTATCCATACCCTTGCGAATGAAGAGAGTACGCCCTTGCTTGGTGTAGCTCAGCCCACAGCCGGGAAGAATCTCTTCGAGGATCTCCTCAAGGGTCACGGCCTTGAGGTCGACGCCGCGGATGATCGTGTCCACGCCCGGCTCAAAATTGATATTGATGTCCGTACCATGGGCTGCCGCCCGCAGAATGTCCTTCAGATCGGCTTCGCGAACAGACAGCGTCACGCGGGGACGAGGCGCTTCCTGGGCCTGAGCTGGAACCAGAGCCAGGAGGCCGGTGATCAATAGGGCGTGCGGTTTTGGTTTCACTTCGTCTCCGCGGATGCAGCCGTGGTTTTGACCTTGGGGGGAGAGGCGTTGATCCCGAGGTCAGTGGTGAGAAAAGTTTCACCTGTGGGTCCCTCGAGCAGGACGGTGCGGCCGGTGATGCGCTTGATCCGGTGAACGCCGTCAGGGGACGAGCCTTCAGAGAAACGCTTGCCTCCAATCCAGGCCTCCTTCACTTTCGTGCCCTGGTGCTCAAGGACGAAATCCAGTCGGGGCAGCAGAACCGGCAGCGGCGCTGAGGCGACGCGCGGCAACCCGCGCAGGACCTGCGGCTCCGGCAGGCGCTTCCATGTCGCAGGGGAAACTGCCGGTTTAGAAAGGCCCTGCATCCCTTCAACAGTCAGGGAACTGGCGCCTTCTTTCAGAAGTTCCTCCACCTGGTTCAGTTCCGGTGGAGGTGCCTCAAGGGCCTTCAGATCGGCCCAGAGTCCAGCGCTGGCGGAGGCCACAGCAGACGAAACCGGCTGCGGCGAAGACGACGGCAGAGGCGCAGATGCTGCAGGCGCAATGGGTGGCATTGCTTCCGGAGACACAGTGGCAGCGTTTGTCACGGGGCCCGCAGCAGGTGGATTGAAGGCCTGATACATGTTCCAGAATGCCCAAACAACGCCAAGTCCCAGAACGGGGAGTAGCCAGGCCCTGTTTTTTTGCACAAAGGACACAATGGCCTCGCTAGGGAATGAGCACAAGGTTGCGGAGCAGAAGGTGCTGACGGCGCTGCTCCAGCGTGGCCTCCCAGCGCAGGCCGACGGGTTCCATCAAGGGGCGCACCTTATGGATGGCCCCCAGGGCCTGAAAAAGATTTTCTGTTGTGCCCGGGATCTCGGCTTCCAGCACCCAGCCGCTGGCCTTCAGGCTGGTGGAATCCTGCGAACTTCCCAGCTCGGGGGTGATTTCAGGAAGGCTGCCTTGCAGGGTGAAGCTGGCCTGGATGGGATCCCAACTAGACCGCATCCCCACGGCGGGCGTTCCATTTCCCAGGAGCGTTCCCTGCAGTTCCCCCACCACCCGACTGTAATGGGCCAGGCGGGCCCGGTCCCCGGCCACCAGGGGCATCCGCGTTCGCCAGGGCGCCTGGGAATCCTGCAGCAGGCTCCGCTCCGCAGTCGAAAGGGGGGCGAAGCGCGGGGTGGCTTTGTACTCTTCCTCGGTGACCCGCAGCCGTGCCCGCAGTGCCTCCGCACGCTTCTGCACCGGGAAGATGCCGAGCCCGAGGATGAGGGCGGGCAGGCCGATGAGGGCCAGGACCATCAGGCTTCTTTCACGGAGGTACTTCATGACGAGGATCCCGAAAGTTTGAAGCGCGTGATGGCCCGCTCGGTGAGCCCCACGGCCTGGCCCGCGAGGGCCGTCCGGTCCGAGACGCTGACCTCCCGAAGGGGATCCAACTGCATGCCCGCATGGTTTTCCAACCGCTGCAGGTAGTCCGCAAGCGGACCCACGGAAAGGCGCCGACTCGTGAGGGCCGTACCCGAAATTTCGAAACGGAAGCGTATCCCATCGCCTGGCACCTGGGTCACATTCACCTTGTCCAGCGTGATGCCCAGGGGAACATCGAAGAGCGTGATGCCCAGACGCTCCAATTGCTCCAGGGAGTCCTTCTGCCGCTGTTCGGCATGGCGAAGACGCAGCATGCCGAAACGCAGCTTGCCGACCCGTTCGGCCTCCTGAGTGAGCCGACGCCGCTGGTCCCGGGCCACCTCGGAAGAGGCCAGGGTCTGTTTCAGGGAACGCTCGTTCTGCATGAGGATGGCCTGGGCCGCTCCCAGTCCGAGGAGCATGCAAACGGCCGCTGTCCACACCGTGATACGCAGCAAGTGGATCCGGCGCGCATCTTGGATGTGGACGGGAACTAGGTTCAGACCACCCTTGTGACTCCGCTCGCGGTCCATGCCCCGGAGCAGGAAGGCCGGAAGGGAGGGTCCCGCAGACTTGATGGCCAGGCGCAAGCCCCGTTCCAAACGAGCCACCAAGGGGGTCGGCAACGCGGGCAGACCCACGATGTGGAGGTCTTCCAGGGTGATGCTGCGGTGTTTCTGTTTGATGAACTGAATCGTGCGGGAGGCCTCCTCGAGCACGACCTCAGCAAGGATTTCACTGCTCGCGTCGTCCAGATCGTAGAGGTCCAGTCCCTCGGGAAGCGGGAACGCCCGCATGCGCATGAGAATCAGTTCCCGCCCACGGTAGAGGAGCAGGCGCCCGCCAGCTGGCTCCAAGGCCAGGTAGAAGTGCATTGAAGCATCGCCTTCCATTCCCGCGAGGAAAGCCCGCATCCAGGGCGTGGCGAAAACGAGGGAAGCCCCGGCATAGCTCAAGGCCGCAAGCCAAGCCTCCATCTCCTCGGCGGGATGTCTGGCCACCCAGAGCCGATGACCGCCCTCCGCCAGGGGGTCACCGTCGAAGGCATAGGCAAAGTTTCCGGTCTGTTCCGGTCCATCGGCATGCACCAGTCGACGCACCACCTCACCCTGTTCACGGACACTGAGGTATGGCGCAGCCTGACATTGGATATCGAGATTGCCCCTAGCCACAAGGATCTGGACCTCGGCGCCCTTGGGAAGGTGTTCCCTCAGAAGCTCTCCCCAAATGCTCTTGTCCGTTTCCCCTGCCGAAACTTCTGGCAGCATCGCCAGCAGTTGTCCCTCAGCGTCCCAGAGCTTCGCCCCCCGATCCTCGATGAGCAGGGTAAAGCACGTGGATGCGAGATGAAGGGGGTTCATGGGCAAAAGGTCTGCAGACAACATGGCTGAAACAGTAGAACGGCGCCCCGGCAATCAAAAAATTGGCAGGAAAAGGCTAAAAGAAAAAACCTTACGCGAAACCCGCACCAGCTTACATCGCTGCCGGCTGGAATGGTACCCAAATTCCTAGAAGGTGAG
>CAIPUA010000056.1 GCA_903868115.1 uncultured Holophagaceae bacterium | reverse complement strand
TGACCAGGGGAAGCGCAGGTAGGTCTTTCCATCTGAGGACTGGAAGCGGTCTTCCGAGATGAAGTTCACCAGATCGCCGTCTTCGTCGAAGGTCAAGAGCGCGGAAACGCGGTGGCCCTGGTAATTCAGAGTTCCCTTCAGGGTCATGTCCGCCCCCTCCTCCCACGTCACATCCGCGTCCAGCAGGGTGGCCGGGGCCAGCAGACACATATCGTTGAACATGGTGACCGTCTCCCCCTGGTCCATCTCGGCCCCTTTGGCATCCACGACCTGAAAGAGAGCAGCCACCCGCACCTGCATGGTCGCGGTGGGGCCTTTGAAACAATGCAGGCCTTCGAAGGGGAGGCCGGAAAGAGTGCCTTTCACCAGAAAGAGGCGCGCCGGTTCACGGCCCAGAAAGCTGTACTGCTCGGCCTGTATTTTCATCCATCCGGCATTGTGGCCACGGCGCATTTCGCCCCGGAAGCGTACGAAAAAATTCTGCACCCGGGGCATTCCCACCGCGCCGACACGCCTGAGATACCTCTGGAGCAGTGACGGCAAGCCAATCAGGTCTTCCTCTGTGACGAGCACCTCGGCTGCCATCTGTGCGAGGCCCCGAGAAGCCTCACGTTCGAATCGAGTTCTGAATCCAGGTTTCATCGGGTCACCTTCCGAGCCTTCATGACGCAGGCACACTCCCCGTGGAGCAGCGCCTCCGGGTCGGTGACGAGGGGCATTCCCGCCTGGTCCCAGGCGAGCATCCCGCCGTTGAGGCAGGCGATTTTCGAGAAGCCGCGGGCCTTGAGGGCGGCAGCCGCGCCTTTGGTGTAGACGCCGGAGGAATCGGCCAGGATCAGGAGCCGGTCCATGGGCAGTTCCGCCGCGTGCTCCGCGAGACTCGTGTAGGGCAGGTGGATGACTTCGGAAACGGAAAAGGCCTTCATCTCCACCAGGTCATCGCTGCGAAGATCCACCAGTACCGCGCCCTTGAGGAGGGCTTCCAGGGTTTCCTGGGGGGCCAGGAAACAGAGGCCGTTGATGATCATCCCGGGACCGTGGTTTTCGACCATGGGGGACCTCTATTTCAGCAAGCCGCGGACCCAGGCGAGCACGGCTTCCGCCATTCCCAAGGCCTCCTGGTATTCCTGGCTGGTGACGGCATCGAAGAAGCCGGGGTAACGTGTTTCTACGGCATACCGTGTCAGCCGTGATGCCAAGTCCACGGACTCGGGGATCTCAATACCCAGTTCTTCCAAGCCCTGAAGTAGATGGTCCAAGTTGTGGGAGCGTGGGAATCGAGCACTCTTGGCCAGGTAGATGGCCTTCAGCGCCTTCTCAACCGATTGCTGCGCCTGGTAGCAGAGATCTTCCAGCTCGACCGTCTCAGCCTGCATCCGCGCCAGCGCTAGGCTCGATTCTGCCCGCTGCATCCAGGCAGCAGGGGAAATGGGATCAGGCCGCATGGTACAGCTCCTTCCCATCCTTGAGTGCCTGTTCGTAGACCAGCTCGGGAGCATCGGCATATCTGGCCAGAACGCTCTCATCCACCAGTACAAGATCCGTTGGGAACCCGAAACGACTCAGGCTCCGGTAGGCCTTGTTCCAGGTTTCTGTGTGGGGCAGGCCATCCTTCACGACCACGAGCACATCCAAATCGCTGTCCGCGTGCATCTCCCCCCGGGCGGCACTGCCGAACAGGATGATGCGGGTGGGCTGCACGGCTGCCACCAAGCGACGCACCAGTTCATCCAGGATTTCAGTGGGAACCTGCATCATGGTCTCCAAAAGATGCGAGCAGGGCGTTGATGGCTCGGCCTCGCGCCGCGGCCCGCCGCCAGTGCCCCATCAGCTGGCGGCGGGCACCTTGGGCAGCTGAGAAAGACGCTGGACCGTGTCATGGAAGTCCTGCCTCAGCCAGATGAGTTCGGATGGCTCGAGCATCGTGCCCCAACAGATAGTGGGCTTCCGATTCGGTGAGGCAATCGAAGCCGAACCCGAAGGTGTCTCGCCACCAGGGTTCGAGGGCATCGGCGTGCTTGCGTTCGAGGGCTTCACGGGTTTCTTCCTTCAAGGAAAGAATCGTGGAGTGGGGCTTGGCCGTCAAGGCAATGGCGCCAAGAACTGCAGCTCCCTCGGACAGGAGGTACCCCCTGAAATTAGCCAAGGTCCCGCCCATCCCTACAAAATCGTCCACCAGGCAGTAGACATCCGGGAAGGCGGACCAGGCGCGGCGCACCGGCCCATCATGGCGGGCCTCATTCATGTGGCACACTCACACGCTGTTGATTCAGTTCCAGCAGGCGCCGCAGCAGTTCCTGGCCGGGCTGTGTGCGCCCCAGGGCCAGCCCCAGCGCGTTGCCCTGGGGATTGGCGGTGCGCAGTGCGTCCTCGGCCTGGAACAGGGGCTCCGCCAGCTCGGGCCAGCCGTAGGCGGCGAGCACGGCCCGGTCCAGATCCCGGTGAAGGTGGTTCAACCACGCGGCCTGGCCAGCTTCCCGGGCGTTGTAGAGCGCCGTGAGGGTGCGCTTCTTCAACTCCGCCGCCGAAGCATCCGCCGGATTCAGCCAGCGTTCCCGGGCCTCGTGGAGCTTACGCGCTGCCTCAGCCACCGTGACAGCAAGAGGATCAACAGAATTTGCCACCGATGAACACAGATGAACGCCGATAAGAGACTTGCTTACATCTGTGTCCATCGGTGTGCATCGGTGGCCGATTTCAGTTTTGAACCCACCTCTTAGCGCGTCCGGAAACGGAAAGGTCTCGAAGGTCGTATTCGGCGTGTAGCGGGGCCGATCCTCCAGAGCCGAACACAGGACCAGGGTCCATAGCTCGTGAACCCGGCTGTGCAGCAGCCCGAAGATCGCGTCCTGATCCGTGGCAAAGACGATGAGGGAGTGACTGGGGATGAGGCCCGCAGGCAGCCACACGAAAAGTCGGTGCTTGGCATGGATGACGGTGGCCAGAAACCGCGGAAGGCCGTGCAGCGCGGTCCGCATGGCCGGCCTTGGTTCGGCGTGAACGAACCAGGGACGACGGTGTGCAGACGACCCGCTTGATTTTGCCTTTGCGGCCTCACGGGCAGGCTTGACGACCTCCGTGGCAAACCGGAAGGGGGCTTCGTAAAAGGAGGCCTCGATTTCGTTCAGGTGGATCATGCCGAAAACCGGCGTTGCGCCTGCCTTCAGAGGCATCCCGAAATCGATGATCCACTTGCCGGAGAGACGCCCTGTAATGTCTTCGCCATTGGCCCAGGGCTTCAGCACATCGGCGTTGGGTCTCCCGTTTGGATTGCGTGGCAGCGACAGCCATTCTTTAGCGAGTTCACCTGGAATTTCAAAAGGCGCATCCTTCTTGTCCCCCTGGAAGCTAACCCCACGGTTCGCAGACAAGGGCCGAGCGGAAAATACCTTGGTTGCGCTGGTCAGATCGGGATGAATCTCAGACACGGCCATGCCATCCAGAACGTGCGGTTCTCCGGGTTCCTGGCGTCCAAATCCGACCATGCACACCTTGACAGCAGCACCCTCCAGCACCCAATCCCGACTGCTTTCCGCGAAGAAAAACCCAAGGTCTCGGTGGATTCTATCCAATACCACCCGATTCTTGCCCTGGCGGATGCTGTCTGTCGCTAGCAGCCCCACGCGTTGAGCGCGGCCCATCATCACGGCCTCCCGGGCCTTCTCGAACCAATAGCAGACGTAGTCAGCGGCGTTCGGGATTCGATCGCCCCAATTCTTGAAAAGCTGCTCGGCATAATCGTCCCCGAGGCTTTTTCTGATTTTTGAAGTACCGATGAAGGGCGGGTTGCCCACGATCACATCCACGGCGGGCCAATCCAGGCTTAGGCTATCGCCCCGCTGGATGAGTGCCAGCTTGCGCAGGATGGGGCGCTCCCGCAGGGCGTAGCCGTGCTGGTGGAGCCATTGCAGATGCCCGATCCAGAGGACGACGCTGGCCAGGGCATGGGGAAAGGCCAGGTACTCGATGCCGTGAAACTGGGCGGGGCTCACGTGGAAGCTCAGGGCCTGCACGGCGAAGCGTTCGGCCTGGAAGCGCATCACCTCGCGCTCCAGGTCCAGCAGGCTCTGCAGCGCCACCACCAGAAAGTTGCCGCTGCCGCAGGCGGGGTCCAACACCTGGAGGCCGCCCAACCCTTCGCGGAAGGCCTCCGTTCTGCGCTTCAGGGTCTCCAGGGCCTTGCCCTTGGGGGTGGCTTCGAGCTGGGCCGAGAGTTCGGCGCGCAGAGCCTCCCAGCGCTGGCGCCAGGGCTTCAGCAGCACCGGTTCCAGCAGAGCGAGGATATCGGCGCGGCTGGTGTAGTGGACGCCCCGTTGGGCCCGAGCCGCCTCGCCCAGGCCGTATTCGTACAGGTTGCCGAAGATGGCGGGGTCCACGCTGGACCAATCCAGTTCGGCGGCAGCCTTGAGCATGGCGAGGTCGGCCGCTTCCAGCTCCAGGGCCGTGGCGTCCTCGAAGAGGCCGCCATTGAAATGGGGAATCTCCTGGGTGAAGGCCAGCCCCTCGTCGCCATCCCGCATGGCGAGGAAGAGCTTTTCCAGCAGGGGCTTGGCGAGGCTGGGCTTCTTCATGGCCTGGGCAAGCAGGCCCTCCGCCAGCCCCGGCGGCAGCAGGGCCACATCCTCGGCGAAGAGCGCGAAGATGAGCTTCATCAGAAAGCGGGCGGCTTCCATTGGCTCTATGCCACGGGCTTCGAGACGCTGGGCCAGGGCGGCCACCTTGCGGGCGGCTTCTTCGCTGATGAACTCCACGGTGACGCCGGGCTTCAGCTTTTCGGGGGCGAAGAAGAAGGCCCGCAGAAGCTCCAGGGTGGCCGGTTCCGCGAGTTTCCCCAGCTCCAGTTCGTAGGTCCGCTTGGCCGTGTTGGTGAAATTGGTATGGATCACCAGGCGGTCCATGTCGCAAACGGCCAGCAGGGGCGGGTTCTCCAGATCCTCCCGGTAGCGCAGGAGCTGCTCGTAAGCGGCGCTCAAATCCTTGCGCTTGCCCTTGTACTCAATGGCGAAATGGCCGCGCTTCCAGACATCCGCGAAGCCATCCGTGCCGCCGCACTTTTCCGCGAAACGCTCAAAGCAGTAGGACGCTCCCACGGGGTCGGCCTCGGCGGGCGTGGGGTGCCCCACCAGGCGGCAGAGATCCAGGAAATGCTCCTGGGCACCGCTGCGCTCCTTCAATTCCGAGCGCGCCCATTTGGCTTGAAAGGTTTCAGGGGTCATGAGGACAGTGTACTGACTTAGCCACGGGACCTACTTGCAGCAACCCGCATCCTCCACGGATTCGGGGCTCTCCGGCCACCCGCGGCGTTTGAGCCACAGGGCCACGCTCACCAGGCCGATCAGCACGGGCACCTCCACCAGCGGTCCGATGACGGCGGCGAAGGCCGCGCCGTGGGCGATGGTGAAGGTGGCCACGGCCACCGCAATGGCCAGTTCGAAGTTGTTGGAGGCAGCGGTGAAGCTCAGCGTGGCGCTTTGGGCGTAGGTGGCGCCGACCTGTTTCTACATCCAGAAGCTCACCAGGAACATCACCACGAAGTAGATCAGCAGCGGCAGCGCGATGCGGAGCACATCCAGGGGCAACTTCACGATGGTGTCGCCCTTGAGGCTGAACATCACCACGATGGTGAAGAGCAGCGCCACAAGCGTGATCGGGGAGATCTTCGGCACGAAGACTCGGTGGTACCAGTCCAGCCCCTTGAGCCTGCCGAGGCTGAAGCGAGTCAGGAAGCCGGCGATGAAGGGGATGCCCAGGTAGATGAAGACACTCTGGGCAATGCTGCCCATGGTGATCTTGGACAGATCCACGGGGCCTAGATTCAGGCCCAGCAGGGGCGGCAGGATCTTGATGAAGAACCAGGCATACACGCTGAAGAACAGCACCTGGAAGATGGAATTGAAGGCCACCAGACCGGCGCAGTATTCCGTATCGCCCTTGGCCAGCTCATTCCACACGATGACCATGGCGATGCAACGAGCCAGGCCGATCATGATGAGCCCCAGCATGTATTCGGGCCGATCGCGTAGGAAGAGCACCGCCAGCCCGAACATCAGCACGGGCCCAATGACCCAGTTCTGCAACAGCGACAACCCGAGCACTTTTTTATTTTTAAATACGAGGTGCAGTTCCTCGTATTTAACCTTCGCCAGGGGCGGATACATCATCAGAATCAGTCCGAAGGCCAAGGGAACGCTGGTGGTGCCCATGTTCCAGGCGTTGATGGCGCGGTTGAAGCCGGGCACGCTGTAGCCCAACAACACGCCCAACCCCATGGCCAGGAAGATCCACAGGGTCAAGTAGCGGTCGAGGAAGGAGAGGCGCTTGGCATCGGTCATGGGAGCCCTCGCTTCAAGCGGGTTTGCGAGCGGAGATGAGCAGGCTGGTGATGAAGTCGGCAGGGCTGGAACCTGCGGGCAGCAGACCCATCAGGTGCGCGGTCATCGGATCGTCGCTGGGGAGCATGGCCTCCACGGCTCCCTGCTTGGAGGTGAGCGCAAGCTCCACCAACCCGGCCTCGGCGATCATGCACTTCAGGTCGTCCAGAAGCGCTGCCCCGGCGATGCAGCCCACCAGCGCCTCGACACTGAGGCGCAGGGCCTCCGGCAGCGGCTGCAGCAGCACCATGTCCGAAATGGAGACGCGTCCGCCGGGTTTCAGCACCCGGGCGATCTCGTTCCATACGGCGGGCTGGTCGGGGCTCAGGTTCAGCACGCAGTTCGAGAGCACCACATCCACGGTGGCATCTGGCAAGGGGATCGCCTCGATCTGGCCGTGGTGGAATTCCACATTGTTCAAACCCGTGCGACGACTGAATTCAGCGGCATTGTGCCGAGCCTTGGCCACCATCGCCGGGGTCATGTCCACGCCGTGGACGCGGCCCTCCGCGCCGACACGCTGAGCGGCGAGAAACACATCCAGTCCCGCCCCGCTGCCCAGGTCCAGCACCACTTCGCCCGGTTTCAGTTCGGCCAGGGCGGTGGGATTGCCACAGGAAAGGCCCATATTGGCGCCTTCGGGCAGGGTGGCCAGGTCTGCATCGGAGTAGCCGACGCCCAGGGCAACCTCGCCGACTCGATCGCCTCCGCAACAGCTGGAGGTCTTGCCGCAACAGCCGCCCCCGGTTGAAGCGATGCGGCCGTAGGCTTCCTGGACCGATGCGTGAATGGGGTGACGAGAGGATTCCATGGCAGTTCCTTTCAGGGACAGCACGCGTCACGGCGGCCCGAGCCGCAGCAGTCTTCCCACAGATAGCTCGTGAGGTTCCGGAGCAGATCAAAACACGCCGCATAGCGGAGGGTGGTGCCCTGGCGGGTGGACTTCAGCAGACCGGCCTGAGCCAGTTCGGATAGGTGATGGCTCAAGGTCGAGCCCGGAATGTCCAGGCGAGTCTGGATCTCACCCGCCGGCGTTCCCTCCACGGGCCCTCGGACCACCAGTCGAACGATAGACAAGCGGGCGGGGTGACCTAGAGCTTTGAGCTGCTGGACCATGAGGTCGAGGCGAGGATCGGGGTTGGCCATGTCTATAATTCTATATTTCTAGAAAAAAGAATCAAGCCAACCTTGGGCAGCTGTCAGTTGCCTTCCTTGTAGAAGATCGTCGCGACGGTCCGGCCCTGGTCTGTGCCGATGGTGGCGGTCACATGGCGCTTGAGGGCTTTCTGTTCGCCGGCCACCATGCCGCCCTCGGGGGTGCGGACGGTGCTGACCTCGAAACCGCCCGCCTTGAGGGCCTTCTCGAAGGCATCAATCACCTGGGCAGCGGCATCTGGGGTTTTCTGCACGACCGTGCCCGACACGCCATCCTTGCTGGTGGCGCTCATCACGCCCTCGATGGGGGCTCCCGGATACGTGGGCATCCAGGCGG
>CAIPUA010000055.1 GCA_903868115.1 uncultured Holophagaceae bacterium | reverse complement strand
TAACTAGCAATGTGTGCTACATCCCGATCGGATAGAAGCTCTGGAACACTCGTATCTCTACGAGTCCGCCCCCTGCCACACTTGCCCATGCTCAAGTCGCACCCCCACGCACCTCCTTCCCACGTCCTGCGAACGCTCCCCTGTCTGTTGGTGGCCGCAGGTGTCGCCCTCGCGACCAAGCCCCTTATCCTCCTCCCTGCTTCGGAACGGGCCGGCCTGCAGGTCCTCCTGCCCCAGCGGGCCGAGGCCCTGCGGTTCGACCTGGCATCCCGGGCCAGGTTGGGCTCTGAGTGCGGCCTTCGGGAAATTGATCGGCAGGTTGACGCCTACGGCGAAACCCATGTGCGCTTCCAGCAGACCCATCGGGGCCTGCCGGTGTGGGGCGCCTTCGCCTTGGCCCACTGCGATGCTCAGGGGCGCATCCAGGAACCCCACTTGGCGCTCCAGACCATCGACGCCCTCCAGGCCGCCCTTCTCCTCGGCCCGGAGCGAGCTATCCAGGAGGCCCTGGACGAACTCGCCTTGAGTTTCCAGGCGATCCCCCTGGTGGCGCCCCAGGCTGAACTGGTGGTGTTCCCCACCCGCTGCGTGGGTGGCTTCGCCTACCTGCCGGGGCCAGAGCCCGGGCTCTTCCGCATGGATCCAAGCCTCAGCGTAGTGGCGGACCTTCCCCAGGATCCCTACGTGCAGGCCTACGAGGTGCGCACCCGGCACCTGGATCCCGTGCGGGGAATCGTGGCCCGGGACTTTATCGTGGACGGCCGCACGGGCCAAATCCTGCGCAAGGAGGAAGGGCATCACCACCAGATGGACCCCGTGAAGGCCCTGGGGTATTCCCAGTATTCCGGAACCGTGGTCCTCGATGCCATGACCCGGTCCGACAATCGCGTGGAACTGAGAGACACCACCCGTCCGAAGGTAGCCCACCCCAGGCAGAACAGCCTGCTGGGTCCAGGGGAGGCGCCTTCCAATATCGTGTTCGCCACCTTGACGACATCTGCGCAAAGCGCCTCCCAGCCTTACGGGAACTCCACCGCCGCCTTCGGGGACGGACTCACCTTCAACTTCCTCCTGCCGTACGGCCCTGAACTCCTCTTCGGTGCCAACGGGCAGACCGCCGCGGTGGATGTGGCCTACGGGCTGCAAGTCGGGTGGGATCTCTTGAAGAATGTGGCCAAGCGGGACGGGCCCGATGGGAAGGGCGGGGCTCTGGTGGCGGAAGTTCATTCCAATCTTTCGTTCCTGAACCCCTATGCCAACGCCTACTGGGATCCGGCGACCAAAACCCTCGCCTTTGGTGACGGAGGAAGCGGATATTTCCCCCTCACTTCCGTGGATGTGGTGGTCCATGAGTTCGGCCATGCCCTCACCAGCGCCACCGCCGATCTGCGCTACAGCGGCGAATCGGGCGGCCTCAACGAAGCCGCCAGCGATATCCTGGGCACCGCCGGAGAGGCCTACGCCCGCGCGGGGGGTAGCGGCGAGAGCTTGGCGGAGCCTTCGGCCGGCGCCAACTGGCTCATCGGCGAACAGGTGTATCCGGGGCCTGCGGGCGGCCGCTCAGGCATTCGCTCCCTGCAGAAACCCTCCCTCTACGGCTACACACCCGAGGGCTGGTTCGATGGCATGAGCATCTACGATGTGCACACCACCTCGGGCATCGGCAACCGATGCTTCTATTTCCTTTCGGAAGGCTCGAGCCCTTCGGACCCCCTCACCTCGTCCGAGTTTTTGCCCCGAGGCATGACGGGTATCGGCATCCACAAGGCCTTCCAGATCTGGTTCCGGGCCCTCACCACCAAGATCGCCGATCCTCTCACCGACTACACCGGGATGCGGGTGGCCACGGAAGCTGCCGCCGTGGACCTCCATGGTGCGGGGTCCGCGGAATGGGCGGCGGTCCAGGATGCCTGGGCGGCGGTGAATGTGGGGCCATCCCACGGGCAGACTCTTGCGCCCCGCCTGCGCTTCGATCCCGGACCCTGGCCGGGGGGGGTGGTCCAGAGTTCGTATTCCTCGAATTCCAGGGATCTCTTCGTGGGTCTGGGGGGGACCGTAGCCCTGCCCAAGGTCCTGCTGGAGGGCTTCGCCACGCCCCCTGCCCTCACTTGGCAATCCTTCTTTCCTGTGAACACGGTGGCGGGCACGGTGCGAATTTCACCCTTGAATGCCGTGGGATGGAACACCAGCCTCACGGTTCAGGGGGATGGTACGCCCTACAAGGCCATGACCATGATCAACCCCGTGTCACTGGACATGGACGGGGACGGGGAATCGGATGCCCAGGATGCGGCCCTGCTCGGGATCTTTGCCATGACGGGCAAGCTGCCCACGGAACCCTGGAGCCCCGCCACGACCCTTCAGCTCTACCCGCCCCTGATGCTGATCTACCGTTGGAATCGCGCCTTCCAGACCCTTGCGGAGCCGTGATGAAGCAGCTTCCCCGGTTCCTGATCGCAGCCTTTTTCGCAGGCCTCCTGGGGTGTGGCGGTGGCCACAGCCAATCCCAAACGACTTATGGTGGAGGCCTTACCTACCAGGTGCCTCCAGCGTATGGCTGGCGCCTCATCCAGGATGGGGCCACCACCAAGGAGCGCCTAGTGCTGGCCCTGGTGGGCCCGCCCGGAATTCTCACCCGGGGTGCGTCCATCACCCTCCTGGTGGACTCAAACCTGGCGACCTTCGCCACCTTTCCGGACGGCTCGTATCTGCAATCCACCGGCCACTACGTCACCACGACCCTGGGCAAGCCGGACGAAGCCAAGAACCTGCAACTGAATGTGGGTGCCCGGATGGGCAACAAGCTCACGGTGGGCATCTTCCAGAAGGAACTCAACGAGCCGGCCAAGAGCAGCGACGTGCCTCTCTTCCGCATCGCCCTGACCACGGTGCCGGGCGCCCCGACTGGAACACCGGTTTCGCTGATTCTCAGAAAAGCGTGCGTGGTGACCGATGACATGGCCGCCGCGAACTACCTCCCCGTACCCATCCCCGTGGCCATCGGGCGGCTGACGGTGCAGTAGCAGTAGCTCCCATGCTTTCGGAACGGCGCCATCCTTTCCATACTCGGCGCGGCCTCGATACCTCCCGATTTGGTTGCGGCCCCGGCCGCGCTGAGGTGCTCCTTGCCCCCGATCGCGAACGCACAACCCGGGTTCAACTGGTCATGATGAACAGCGGCTTCATCTCGAAGGATTCGTAATTCGGACGGTAGCGGTCCGTGTTGTAGAACTCCTTCACATGGACCATTTTCTTGGGTCCCGTGACCACATCCAGGGGCATGTCGTCATAGCGGCCATTTTTGAGGACCACCAGCCGCCCGTGGATGCCCTTCAGGAGAAGATCCAGGGCCAGGTTGCCAAAAGCCATGGGCACCACGGAATCGACGGCGTCGGGATCGCCGCCGCGCACCATGTAGCCCAACTTCTGGTTGATGATATTGATGGTCACGCCATGGTTGTACTCGGCCGAACGCTGCTGAAGTTCCGCTGAAACCAAGTCGCCGATGCCCCCCAGCTTGGCGTGCCCGAAGGCATCCGTGGCGCCGCCCTCGAAAACCATTTCACCTCCTTCGAACTTGGCGCCTTCCGAAACGAGCACGATGGAGTACTTGCTCGGATTGTGGTTGCGGTCCTCCACCAGCAGTTCCGTGAGTCGGTCGATGCTGAACTTGTGTTCGGGAATCACGCATCGGTTGGCCGCACCCGCCATGGTGGGGAGCATGGCCGTGAAGCCCGCGTACCGGCCAAACACTTCCAGCACCATGATGCGCTCGTGGGAGCCCCCAATGGTGCGCAGGTTGTTGGTGAGGGAGATGGTGCGCGTAACGCAGGTGCTGAAACCGATGCAGTAGTCCGTGCCTGGCACATCGTTGTCCATGGTCTTGGGAATGGCCACCACCTTGAAACCTTCCTGGTACAGGCGTACGGCATAGCTGAGCGTGTCATCCCCTCCGATGGGAACCAAGTAGTCAATGCCCAGGAAATCGAGATTCTTCAGCACCTCTTCCGTAAGGTCGTTCACATCCTCGCTGTAGCGCTCGCGAAGATGAAGTGGAACGCTTTCCCGCTTCACGCGCGTGGCGTTGGTACGGGACGTGTGCAGGAAGGTACCTCCCGTGCGGCCGGCTCGGTTGACCACTTCTTCCGTGAGGATCATGTAGTTGTTGCTGTTGTCCGCGTCCTTGTCGCGGATGATGTCCACGAGACCGCCCCAGCCTCGGCGCAGGCCGATGACCTGGTAGCCTTCCCGAAGCGCGCGGATGGTGACTGCGCGGATGGCGGGATTGAGTCCTGGCACATCGCCGCCGCCCGTGAGAATACCGATCACACAAGGTTTCTTGCCTGCCATGTCGCTCCCCTTGAAACATCGGTAGCAGGCGCGATACCAGATCCCGGGTCACTCGTGCTCGCTGCCCTTCACTGCGTCGATGTGGCCCCGAACCTCGGCAACAGTCTCCGCCAGAACACTGTCGATCATGCTCTTGGGCGGCGTCTTGATCTTGTCGCGCTCCATGAGAATCTGGGTGATCTCCCGGGCCTCCTTGATATCCCGGTCCGCAGTCTGGAAGACTTCCTCGGGACTGAGAACCCGCTGGGCCACACCATCCTTGACGGCCTGGGCCGCCACGTCGGAGGCCTCGCGGGGGAAGACTTCCACGTCTTCCATGCTGGGCATGATGTGGTCGGGATCCAGGCCCCGAACCTGCTGGGCCCGCGCAAGGGAATGCGCCGCCGCGATGGCCATGTTATCCGTGACGCGGGAGGCGTGGACCAGCAGGCTGCCCTTGAGCAACCCGGGGAAGCACATGGAGTTGTTCACCTGGTTCGGGAAGTCGCTGCGGCCCGTGGCCACGATGTAGGCTCCGGCGTCCTTGGCGTCGTGAGGGTAGATCTCCGGCACCGGATTGGCGCAGGTGAAGACGATGGCCTTGTCGGCCATGGCGCTAATCCATTCCTTCTTGACCGTGTCCGGCCCCGGCGTAGAAAGCGCGCAGAGAATATCGGCGCCCTTGCAAGCCTCCAGGATGGTGTCAATTTTCTGCGGGTTCGTCGCCTCGCAGATCTGCCATTTGCGGTAAAAGCGGGTGTCCTGGCGGATATCGTCACGGTCCGCGTGCAGCCAGCCCTTGGAGTCGAAGACGATCACATTCTTGGGATCCATGCCCTCGGCCAGCATGAGGCGGACGATGGTCGCATTCGAAGCACCCGCGCCGAAGAACACCGCCTTGACCTTCTTCCAGTCCTTGCCCGCCAGCTTGATGGCGTTGATCATGCCCGCCAGCGTCACGCAGGCCGTGCCCTGGGCATCGTCGTGCCACACGGGAATGCCGCAATCCTGCAATTCATCCAGAACCTTAAAGCAATTAGGCTGGGAAATGTCCTCGAGATTCACGGCGCCGAAGGAGGGAGCCGCCATTCGCACAAACTCGATGATCTTGTCCGGCGAGTGCTCGTGCTTGGTCTTCGGTCGGAAGTCGAAGCCAGGCTTGTGGGCGCCGGGCTCAGGGTGCGAGTTGATGCAGAGGGACATCGCATTCACGCCGCCCAGGTAGTACATCAGGAAGGCCTTCCCCTCCATCACGCCCAGGCCGCCGCTGGGCGTGCAGTCGCCGTCGCCCAGCACCCGCGTGGAATCCGAGACGATGGCGACCAGATTGCTCCGGTTGCTCAGATCGTAGGAGCGCAAGTTGTTGTCCCGGATGGCGGTGGAAACGGCGGAGACGCCCGGCGTATACCAGACGCCGAACCAGCCGAAACCGTAGATCCCGGCCTTGGGCACGGTCATCATCTTCCCGCCGTAGAATTCGTGCGCCGAGAGGGAGAGGCGCTTGAGGAAGATGGTCTGCGCCTTGGCAATCTCCGCGGGTGTGAACTCCTTGGGGAAAAGGCTCTTCAGGTTGGTGAGATCGAGATAGGAAGGGAAACTCATGGTGTCCTCCGCGACTGGATCAGTCCCTGGCCGTGGCGTATGCGCCGAAGATTGCTGGCTGGGTGAGGGCCCACTGCACCACCATGGGCTCGAAATTGCAACCCACTTTTTGCGACCCGAAAGAATGCCAGCTCATTCCCGGCCTGGGTGGATCAGCCAACGCTCTCTTCGAACATGACCTGCATCTTCCGGTGGGCCCGCTGAGTGCTCCAGAAGCCCCACAGCGCACCCAGGGCACCCGTCAGGACCCCCGTGAACCCCAGGACCAGGAGGCTCCGCCAGGAGAAGAATCCCGTGCGGGTCAACTGGACCAGCAAGGGTGAGAGGCCTCCCAGACCCCGGCTGAGAGGCAGCCACAGGCCCAGGAGACCCAGGACGGCAAGCATGCTGGCCAGGAGCCCCAGAACCCCTCCTTCCACCAGGAGCGGCCTGCGGATGAAGCTCTCCGTGGCCCCCACGAGACGCATGATGGTGATCTCCTCTTCCCGGGCCAGGATGCTCATGCGGATCACATTGCCCGTGGAGAAACCCGCAGCGATCAGCAGCAGGAAACCCAGCGTGCCCAGAGCCTGGCGCAGGAGCGCCGCTGATTTCTGCAGATTTTCCAGGCGCTTCTGGTCGACCACCACATCCCCGACCCCCGGGATCTTCTTGAGGCTCTCGCCCACCTCGATCACCTTGCGGGCCGCCAGGAGATCCGGGCGCAGGTTGAGTTCCAGACTCTCGGGGATGGGTTCCCGACCCAGACTCTCCAGCATCAACCCAGCCTCGCGAGTGGTTTCGAGGAAACGCCGAGTCCCCTCCGCACTGGTGATCCGCTTGATCTCGCTGAACCGGGGGTCCCGCCTCAGCATGGCTTCAGCCTCCTCCAGGTTGGAACCCTCCGTCGCGAAGACCGTCACCCGGGCTAATGCCTCCATTCGGGAGACCCAGCGATCCAGACTCTCCACCGCCAGCAGGCCGCCACCCGCCAGGAGCAGTCCCGAGGCGAGCGTGAGCACGGCCAGCATGTGCTGCCCACGATGCCGCAGGATGTCCTTCGCCACGTCCCGAAGCAGCACACCCACCAGGCGCAGCCAAGTCATCTATTGATTCCCGTCGAAGGCCAAGCCGGAAATGGTGGCGGAAGAACTCAGACTCAAGGCTTGGGGATCCCCACCCAGGCTTGGGTTTTTCCAAAGCCAAATCCGGTTTGAGAAGGCTTGGCTGCTGTAGGCCGCCCCCCCCAGCCAGTCCTTGTTGCCACCGTGAGCGATGATGCGCAGATAGGGTTGCCCGGCAGCACTGCCGAGGAATCGGCTGGGCGCCCTATCGAAGGAGGAGGTAAGGTCTCCGATGGTAAAAACGGCCACGGATCCCAGACTCGCTGCGGTTGCGTTCGAACGGAAGACATAGATGAAATTGTTCCCCGTATCCAGTGCGAGGCAGCCCCCGCTGCCCGAATCATCCAGCGTGGTTGAGGAACCCACGAGTACCTGAGAGCCGAAGGTCGAGGAGGTTCCCGCGCGAAGCCGGGCGCCCGTGTAGGAGCTTCCGCCCGAGGGCGAGGGCACGGAACTGCCCCCCGAGAAGTAGGCGTAGACCTTGCCCTGACTCACGGCCACGCCCGTCCCGCCCTTGTCCGGACCCCCGACGAAGGTGTCGATGATGGTTGTCTGTAGGGCCTGGAGGGGGGCTGAGCTCTGCTGGTTCAGTCCGCCGTAGTTCCCCGGGTTGGCCACGACCCATATGCGCGTCTCGGAACTCCCGCTCTCGGTGACATAGAGCGTACCGTTCTGGGGGTCCACGGTCGCCTGCCCGAAGGTGCTGGCCTGCAGGCGCTGGCTGCTGTTCAGAGTGAAGGTGGCGATATCGGTCTGAGAGGAAAGGGCGCCATTCTGCTTATCGGCCCGCTCGATCCGCACCACCACGCCGGTCGCGTCCACAAGGAAGAGCCGCTTGGCGGTGATGTCGAAGCAGACCCCCGCCACCGCAGGGGTCTTGAGATTGTCCGTGATGACCGTGCTCGTGATGGTCCGACCCGGGCTCGTCGCGCCGCCGGAGATCACATTGGCATAGAGGGTGGCGGTGTCATCCCAGATGTTCACGGCAGTGCCGTCGAAGACATAGAGCGCGGTGTTGGAGGTGGACCCGCCCTCTCCCACATCGACGCACGCCAGGTGGAGGGAGAGCGATAACAGCGCTGCCCCGACCGGGAAGAAGAACTTTCTCAGGTTCATGGTGACTCCAGGCTACCTACTGAATAGTGCCTTGAGCTGGGCATTCAGGTGCTTCACCATCTCGGCATCGCATCCGGCGTCTACGGCTCGGCGGGAAATCGTTAGGGCCAGGTTCTTCACCGCCTCTGGGCCATCGCCTGCGTTCACCCTCTGGGTGGCCTCGGCCAGCAGGCCGTTGACCATTTCATGATAGTGGGGAGGCAGGGCTCCTCGGCCCGTGGTGGCGATGCGCTGGGCGAAGGCGTTCAGCTTGGACATCTTGACCGGATCGGTGACCGCCCCGGCCATCGGGGGCTTGGGTGCCACAGGCGCGGGGAGTGGTGGCAGCAGGGGCGCTCCCTCCCGTCCGTGCTCGAACAGCTCGGGCGCCACCTGAAATCGCTGGGGAGGCAGGTTCAACGAGGGCAGGACATGGGAAGGCTCGGGGGCGAGCGGGAGCGTCAGCGCGAACTCGGCCGGCAACTCGGGCTTCCTGCCGGAGCGCATGCCCTTGAGGAGCACCTGCCCCGTCATCACCAGATCGTAGAGATCCTTGGCCACGGTCAGGACAGGCTTCTGCATGACCTCCGCCAGTTCCGCCAGCGTGAACCAGCCGGTGATGAGGCCCAGCAACTTGGCCTGGCGCGGATTGATGCCGTGCGGTGTCTCGCCCGGCAGGAGGGTCGAGACGGGATACAGGTCCAGTGAGCTGATCTTCTGACTGATGACGCGCCATTCGTCCATCCGATGGTGCATCTCCATCAGCACGGCGGCATTCGATTTGGTGATCGAGAGCACGACCTCGAAACTGCCCTCCTCGAAGTGGTAGCTGCCGTCCAGCCACAACGCCACTTCGAATACGGCATCCAGGCCCTGGGCGTCGTTCGTCACGGCATGCACCAGCTTGCCGTCTTTCATATAGATCTTGGCCCGCTTGGGCTCATCGAGAACATGGAAACACCCGCTCTTGCCGCTCTGGCTAACCAACTGGATGATGTCGGGAAGCGGCGCTGCGCGCATGGAACCTTGAATGAGCCCCTGGGACATTCGGAATCCCCTTCTCCGGAAAGCGATAGTGGCGAGAAGGCAAATGTTAGCACGACCCCCTCCCGCAAAAGGAGCCCTTCCCCTGGAATTGGGCCTGGGGGATGCTGGAGACATGACTGGGCCATCTCCCTTCGCACCCATAGAGGAAGCCATCGCCGCCATCCGCCTCGGTCGGATGGTCGTCGTGGTGGACGATGAGGACCGGGAGAATGAAGGCGACCTCACGATGGCCGCCCAGCACATCAGCCCGGAAGCCATCGCATTCATGGCCACCCATGGCCGCGGCCTCATTTGCGTAGCCCTGGAAGGCGAGCTCCTGGATCGGCTGCATATCCCGCCCATGGTGCAGAACAACACCAGTCCCTTCGAGACGGCCTTCTGCGTTTCCGTGGAGGCGCGAGAAGGTACCAGTACCGGCATCTCCGCCCAGGACCGCGCCCGGACCATCCAGGCCTTGATCGCGCCGAATGCCAAACCCTCCGACTTCGTGAGGCCTGGACACACCTTTCCCCTTCGGGCCCGTCCCGGTGGCGTACTCGCCCGCACGGGTCAGACCGAGGCCTCGGTGGATCTTGCCCGCCTCGCGGAGCTGCATCCCTCCGGCGTCATCTGCGAAATCATGAAGGACGACGGCACCATGGCCCGGGTGCCGGATCTCGTGGAGTTCTGTCGAACACATGGACTTTTATTGGTGACCGTCGCGGATCTCGTCGCCTATCGGCTGCGCCGGGACCCCATCATCCGTCCGTTGGATACCGTGCACATGCGCACCACCTGGGGGCAAATCATCGTTCACCGTTTCGCGAGCGTGCTCGACGGCACCGTTCATCTGGCCTTCGTGTTCGGGGACCTGACGGGGCCGCCTCCACTCGTGCGGGTTCATATCGAGCGGTTGCCGGATGATCTGCTCGGCTTCGCACCCGAGGCCTCAACCCCCTTCAATGCCGCCATGCAAGCCCTCGCTCAGGAGGGCCGAGGCGTGCTGGTCTATCTCCGCCGGGAAGCACCCGAGATCGCAGCCAATGCTCCGAGTGATCGAGAGGTGGGCGTGGGCGCGCAGATCCTCGGCCACTTGGGTATCCGTCAAATGCGCCTCCTCAGTCGCCAGGAAAAGAAGTACATTGGTCTTTGCGGCTTCGGTCTTGATGTTGTCGCCACCGTCCACCTGGAAGCCCTTTGATCGACACCGCCTTTCTCAACGATTCGCCGCTGTTCAGGAACCTGGACGAGACGGAGCGTGCCCAGATCCTGATCATTGGGCAAGTGCGAGCCTATGACCCGGACCAGGTGATTTTCAAAGAAGGAGATGCTGGCGACGGCCTCTTCATCGTCGTGAAAGGTTCCGTCCGCATATCCAAGCAGAGTGCCACCGGGGAAGAGGCGCTTGCCATCCTTGAATCCCACGCATTCTTTGGTGAAATGGCCCTCATCGACTTCTCGCCCCGGGCGGCGGATGCCATCGCCAACGAAGCCGCGACTCTTTTCTTCATTCCGCTGAAGGATCTGCGCGCCCTCATCGAATCCCATCACCAGATCGCCCTCAAGGTTCTCTACGCACTCTGCGAGACCCTTGTCCAACGATTGCGCGACACCAACGAACGGTACATGAGCGTCTTTACCATCGCCCAGTGGAGTGCCTCGGCCCAGAACGGCCTCATCCCCCTGCCCTGAGCGCCCCCGGCGGGGCGCACCTTTTCAAGAGGAACCAATGTCTGATCTCGTTAAACACATCACCGACGCCGAATTCCAGGCCACCGTGCTCAACGGCGTCACCCTGGTCGACTTCTGGGCACCCTGGTGCGGCCCCTGCAAGATGATCGCGCCCATCCTCGAAGAACTCGCGAGTGAACTGGGTGACCAGGCCCGAATCGTGAAAATCAACATCGATGAAAACCCGCAGGTGGCCGGCCAGTACGGCGTCATGTCGATCCCCACCCTGCTGCTGTTCAAGAACGGGAAGAAGGTGGACCAAAAGGTCGGAGCCCTGCCCAAACCCGCGCTGAAGACCTTCATCCAAGCCGCCCTCTAGCTTTCCACTGTTCTATAAAACAGCGGCCTCGCCTGGGGCCGCTGTTTTATTTCGCCCGCTTCTTCAGGAGCACCATCCGAATCTGGTTGCCCTTGGGGTTGTGGTCCACCTCGTCCATGACCATGCGGATCATGGCCAGGCCCCGACCGCATTGTCGTGTGAGTGTTTCGTCGCTGATCCGTGAGACCTTGCGGGTGTTGAAGCCCTTGCCGCCATCCGTGATCACCACTTCGTAGCGAAGGGGGGTCGCCTCCATCAGCACCTCGATGGGGCGGGAAGCATATTCGGGATCCATGCGCCGCTCCAGAACCAGGTTCGAATAGGCATCCTTCGCGCTGAAAAGATCCCTCTTCAGGGCCGAATCCACCTCCAGATTCCCGTGTTCCAGCGCATTCACCAGCGCCTCGTGGTAGGCCATGGCGATGACATCGACATTGGTGGGTGTGGCGAACCCCATGGGCACCAACCGATCCGTGAGATGCATCACCGTACTGGGAATATCGAGTTCATCGCTCCGAAACATGAAGCAGCGCGTCTCCCGGGCAAGCCCTTTGAGGCCAGCCTCAGCCAGGCGAATTTCGCGGTGCAAACCTACCAGATGAAAGACACTGTCGATGAGTTCCCTCAGCGTCAGCGGCTTCTGGAAGAGATTGGCCGCGCCCATGCGCATGGCCCGAATGGCGTACTCCAAAGAGGCCTGCCCCGTCATCAGCACCACCGGCAGACTCGGATGGATGGACTTCACCTTGTGGATGACATCGAAGCCATCCATCCCATCCATGTTGATATCGGAGATGACCAAGTCCACTTGGGGTCCCTTGGGATTCTCCAAAAGGCTCATGGCCTTTCGGCCCTCGGAGAAAGGGTGTACTGCCATCCCGTGATGGAGCAAAGCATCACAGACCATGCTGAGCACAGCCTGGTCGTCGTCGATCACCATCACGTGCGGAACGGTGGAGCGGATCATCCGGGCTCCAGAAAGGGGCTTGGATAGTTACTATCGCTCAATCGGCAGGAATTTCTGGAGAAAGGAACAAGTTCTTCCTAGTGCCCCTCGAAGCGTTGCCGGCAACGGGGGCTGATCCCCTCCAAAGCCGGGCCGGAGTGGGGCTCCGGCCAGGGCGCAGCCCAGGGCCTCGGCCAGACCTTCCAAGGCCACCACCTGGAGCAGGCCCGCTGACCGGAGCGGCTCCACCAGGTCGCGGAAGTTCTCAAAGCCGGGGCCGATGAGCGTGGGCAGGCCCCAGCGCACCGGTTCCAGGGGGTTGTGCCCGCCCTGCCAGGTCCAGCCGCCCCCCACCAGGGCCACCGTGCCTTCCCGGTAGGCCAGGGGCAATTCGCCCAGGGTATCCAACAGCAAGGCATCCACTTCGCTCCAATCGGTCGCCGATTGGGGCCAGAGGGCCGAGGCCCGGTGGAAGCGCAGACCCGCCTGCGCGAAGATGGCGCCCACTTCGGGAAAGCGCCGGGGCTGGCGGGGCGCCAGGATCAGGCGCAGCTCCGGGACAGCTTTCCGGGCCTGCCGCCACAGATCCAGAATCAGCGCTTCCTCACCTGCGACGGTGTTCCCGGCCACCAGCACGGGATGGCCTGCCCAGGCGGCCCGCAGCAATTCCCAGCCTTCGTGCAGGGGTGCCGGGTGCGGGAGATCCGCCTTCAGGTTGCCGCCCAGTTCTATGTAGGGCGCGCCCAGCTCCCGAAACCGCTCGGCGCTTTCGGGATCCCGGGCCGAGACCAGGGTGAGACGCGAGGCCGCCCGACGCAGCCAGGGGCCACCCCGCTCCAGGCTACGCGCCGTGAGCCGCCCGTTCACGATGATCCGCGGGATGCCCCGAGCTTCCAGTTCCCGCAGCAGATTCGGCCAGAGCTCGGTCTCCAGGGCGATGAAGGCCCCGGGAGGACGGTGCAGGAAGGCCCGCAGGCCCACCGGGTCATCCACGGGGAAGGCGCCGCCGGTGACGCAGCCCGAAGCCTGATCCCAGCCGGGCAACCGCTTGGTCATGAGTTCGATCCCCGCGGGCGTTCCCGTCGTCACATGGACCCGCAGCCCTTCATCCCGCAGCCAGCCGATCAAACCATCCGCCAGGATCAATTCGCCAACGCTGACCGCATGGAGCCAAATCCACCCTGGCGCAAGGTTCTCAGGGGGCGCCGCCTCCAGCCGCAGCCGCCAGCCCGCCGGCAGACCCCGACGCAGGGCCCGCGCTATAGCCCCAGCAAGGCTCACACCCACCAAATAGCTCAGATCAATCCAGTCCATGCCTATAGGCTACCGACAGGGGACTCACGGGAATTGAAAAAGCTCTGGAGAGGCCCCATCGGCTTCAGCCCCTTAGTTCCGAAACCCAACACGGGTGCCGCACTAGTGTTACACTTTGCAAACATCAGGTAGCCTGCCATGCCTTCCACCAACCCACGCATTAACGTCGTCTGCGAAAAGCCCCTGTTTGCCGCAATCGCCAGAATCGCCACCCGCGACGGCGCGTCCCTGTCGTCGGTGGCCCACGATCTGCTTCTGGAATCGCTGGAACTGCGTGAAGACGTTGCCTTAGCGAGGGTTGCCGACAAACGTGCCGCCACTTTCGACCCTACCGCCGCCCTCACCGTCGACCAGGTTTTTGGCTGATGGGTTTTGCGATCCTGTTCCATCCCGCCGTCAGGGACGATGTCTCCGGCATCGCGAAATCCATGCGCGAGCGTATCGGGAAGGCCATCGAGACCCGCTTGCCAACCGAACCTGCGCGATACGGTAAGCCGTTGCGCGGCACCCTGGCTGGATACTGGAAGCTGCGGGTGGGTGACTGGCGCGTGGTGTACGCCATTCGCGGCAAGGATGTACTCGTACTGGCCATCCAGCACCAAAGCCGGATTTACGATGAACTGGACAATCGTTTATTACCACGGATCACCGACAACGGCCCTCAACACAAAGCAGAAGTAGGACTGCTTTCAACCGGTGATAAACGGTGATTCACAGTGATGGGGCCGCAAGCCCTTCACGAGCTTTCGTGCAGGGGTGAGGTCCCGAGCCGGAACAGGGCGAGTCCCCCGAGGCTGGCCGCCACGAAACAGCCCGCCCAGAGCCAGGGCGGTCCGACTTTCGCGTAGACCGTAACCCCCAGCCAGGGTCCCAGGGTCAGCGCCGCTGCGAAGGCCGTGGAATAGAGCCCCATGTATTCGCCGCGACGCTCCGGAGGAGCCAGCGAGGCCACGGCATCGCTCATGGCCGGCAGCAGGATCATCTCGCCGAAGGTCCAGATGACCACCGTGGCCAGCAGCAGCCCCCGGGTGGTGGCCCAGCCCGTGAGACCGAAGCCCACCGCATAGCACAGCGATCCCGCCAGAAGCTGCCGCCCGTGGGGCCAATGGGCCATGCGCAGATTCAACGGCACTTCGATGGCCACGATGAGCAGGGTGTTCAGCGAGAACAGGAGACCGAAGAAGGGATTGCCTAGGCGCAGATCCCTCACGACCCAGAGTGGCAGGGCGCCCTCCACCTGGAAGAAGACCATCACCACCGGGACGAAGGCGAAAAGAAGAAGGAGCAGGCGGCGGTCCCTCCAGGCGCGAGTCGTCGGACCCAAAGCGCCGGGCTCCGGAGCGGCAGCGCGGGTGAGGAAGATGCTCAGGAGCAAGGCCGAGGCCAACGTCGTCAGACCATCCACCCAGAAGACCCAGGTGTAGCTCCGGTGGGCGATGAGGCCCCCCAGGGCAGGGCCCACGGACATCCCCAGATTCACCGCGAGACGGTGCAGGGAATAGACGGCCTTGCGCTGCGTCGGGCCGACGACCCCCGCCAGCAGGGCCATGGAGCTGGGCCAGAAGGCCTGAGTGAGGGCGGCCCACAGGAAGATGAGGGGATAGAGCGCCAGGCGGCCGGAGGCGAAGGGGAGGAGCATCATCGCCACTCCGCTGGTCCAGAGGCTCGCCTTCAGCACCCGGAGATGCCCCAGGCGATCCGCCAACCGCCCCGAGAAGGGCCCCGTCACCAGGGCTCCCGCGCCGTACACCAGCATGGCGATCCCCGCCTCCTCGGCCCGCCACCGCCGCCCTTCCGTCAGGTAGAGCACCAGGAAGGGCAAGGCCATGGTGCCCAGGCGGTTCACCAGCGTCGTGGCGCAGATCAGCCACACTTCGCGGGGAAGACCTCCAAGACCGCGCCAGGGATTCATGGGCTTAGGATGCCATCCAGACGGGAAGTTCGCCCAGCATGGACGGAATGGGGACGCCGATTGCCGAAAGGGCGCGGAGGACCACTGAAGAGGAACAGTGGCCCTCTTCAGTCTTTTCCGGATGCCCCGCTGCAACCTACGCGGCTGGAACCGAGCGCAGCAGCAAGGTCTCGGGCGCAAGGTCCCAAAGGGGTTCCATAACGGCCGCCAGAATCCGCCTATTGAGTGGCGTGGCTCAAGAGGTATTCAGGGTCCAGATCCACACCGCACTCCCATTCCACGGTTCCGAAGGCGATACGGACCTTTTGGAACTGGGCCGGGTCCTGCAGGCGGTGAAAGACACCGAAGTCGAGAAAGGGTTTCAGATCCAGAAAACCCCGGAAACCGTTGTCGAAGGTCACGGCCAGGATGTGATCAGGAAGAGGCTCGGCATGGGTCAAGGCGGGTCGCATTGGGCAGTCCTATTGAAGGGGCTGAATCTTGAAGGGTTCTTCCCCGTTCATCACCAACTTCCAGTCCGCCAGGAGTTCATCCTGGTGCAACTCGGCCCAGGCGAGGAGCAGCTTGGTCTGCCGCCGGGGCAGCTTGCCCTCCGTGATTTCGCAAGTGCGCAGATCCAGACTGGCCTCGTCCTCGTTGTAGTAGGCGTGGAGATGCGGCGGTTGATGCTCACCGGGGGCGAAATACATCCGGATGACGATTCCGTAGAACATACAGATGGTGGGCATTCATCACTCCTAGCACCTCATGATCGGCCAGAAGAAGCCCCTGTGCAACGAAGCGGGCAGGCAGCGGGGTTCCCCATGCCTGCCCGGCGTTTTCCCGGTGAAGTGGCTACTTCTTCTTCAACGTCGCCAGGATCGCGGCGACTTGGGCTTTGAGGGTGTCCAGGTCGTTGGTCAGGGTGAGGATCCGGGCCTGCTGGGCTTCCACCTTGGCTTGTTGGGTGGCGCTGGCCTGTTGTTCGGCGGACAGACTGGCTTTCAGCGCATCGTTCTCCGCCTTCAAATCCTGCCGCAGGACTCGTCGTCCCGATGCCGACATTGCCGCTGTTGTAGTAGACATTGCTGCCGCTGGTGGTCCACTGACTGCTGCTGAAGCTGCCCCAGGCGGGGTTGGTGCCATTGGTGGTGAGGAACATGCCGCTGTTGCCGACCTGGCCGGGCAGGATGGCATTGGCCGCGCCGTTGAACACCAGGGCCTGCCCCGTGGAGGGCGGTGTGGTGGTGAGGTCCAGGGGGGTTCCCTGCAGTTTCATCACCAGGGTCTGGTTCTGGGTGCCTGTGAGGTCGTCGCTGAAGGCCCCGGTCACCTCCCAGGCGCTGCGGGCCTGGAAGGCGGGCACCAGGTCCGTATCCGGCGCAAAGAGCACGCCCGCCACCGTGAGACGGATCTTGAGGCCACTGCGCCCCAGGACCGCCGTGGCGATGGTAGGCATGCCGGGGCCGCCCAGGATCGCGGCGTACAGGCCATTGGCCACGGTGAGCATCTGCGGACCGCTGTTCCAGAGTTCGGCGCCGGTGTCATCCAGGATGGTAAAGGTGAATTCGCGTACGGCGTTCACGGCGACACCGCCCTCCAGCAGTCGCCCCTGGTAGGCGATCCGGGGACTGGGGGTGGCATCGGCCACGGGGGCGGCAAGCTCCCGCCCAAAAAGGGGCGCCTCCAGGGCCAGGATGAAGGTCAGTGCGGGAAGGACGAGCCGCGTTTGCATGGGGTCTCCGGAAGGGGCTGATGGGCTGAGAAGGGCAGCGAAGCGATCGGGCTGCAGGCAGGGCCGGCAGGTTCTCCCGGACGCAGCGACTCGGGTCGGCGACCGGGAACCTCCCGGTCAGTGGGCCACGGGCGCGTAGCCGGGGCGGTTCACGGAAGGGTTGCTGCCAGCGGTCTGAGCGGAGGTGGCTGTGGTAGCCTCCCCGACCACGGAGCGGTTCTCCCCGGTGCCGCCCCGCTGCAGCAGGCCCGCCGCCTGGACCTGATCCACCGACAGGGTGGCCGCTACCGAGGTGATGGTCAGGGTGAAGGACGCGGTGTGCGAAAGCGTCCCGCTGCTGCCCTTCAGGATCAGGCCGCTGAAGGTTTTGGGCGCGGTTCCGCTGACGACACCCACATTGACCCTGCCGCTGTTTTCGCTGGCCCCCAGGCTGCCCGTGGCCACGAGTCCCACGGGCGGGTTCTCGAGTGCCAGGGCCACTGCGCCTGTAAAGCCGTTCAGCCGCTGCAGGTTCACGGTGAGGAAACCGCTGCCCCCGGTGACCACGCTCAGGGTGGGTGCGCTCAACGACAGCGCGAAATCCGCCGCGGGCACGGGAGGCGCCTTGGCCCCGCCGGAGCCGTGACAACCCGCCAGCAGGAGCATCAAGGCAGGCCCCGCGTACCGGAGCCCGCGCGTTGGAAACGCATCGTCTCTCATCAGGCAACCCCCTGGAAATTCCAAACCTCAGGGGTATCGATGAAATGGGTACCGGCAAGGCGAAAACCATGGATGAGAAATGGCGTCTGGTGGAAACGCCCCAGAGTTTGAGGCTTGGTTCGCCCCGGGATGAAGGGCCATCATGGCTGCATGGCCGAGCCCCTGCCCCCCGTTGAAGTCCTCCTGGTCACCGGCCCCCTGGGCGCGGGCAAGACCACGGTGGTCAACCGACTGCTGAAGCGGGAGATCGCAGCAGGCCGCCGGGTCGCGATGCTCATCAACGAATTCGGCTCCGTGAGTGTGGACGAAACGCTGGTTTCCGCCGAGCGCCCCGAGCTGGCCGGCATCGCGAGTCTGGTGAACGGCTGCGCCTGCTGCAGCCTGCGGGGGGACGTGGTGGCAACTCTGGTCCAGTGGTGCGAACTTCCCGAGCCCCAGCGCCCCGAGCGGGTGGTGCTGGAGACCACGGGCCTGGCCGATCCCACGGATCTCATGGACCTGGGTACGGAAGATGCCCTGCGCGGCAGACTCCGCCTCGCCGGATGCCTCACTGTGGTCTCCGCCCTGACGCCCCTGCATCACCTGCAGCAGCGGGAGCTGCTCCAGCGCCAACTGGCCATGGCCAACCTGATCTACATCAGCAAGGCCGATCTGGATCCCAGCCTGGCCATGGCCTGGGAAGGCGAAATCCGGGCCCGGCTCAAGGGCGCCGCCCTGGTCCAGTCGCGCCTGGGTGAAGCTCCAACGGGCAGCCCCGATCCCTGGTCCGGCGATCCGCTGCCCCAGGCGGAACCAACCGTCCCGCTGACGCCCCATGGCTTCGCGGAGGCCCGGGTGCTGAGCCTGCCCTGGGATCACCCCGTGGACCCCGAAGGCATGGAGCGGCTCTTCCTGTTCACGCCCACCACGGGGGAGCTCCTGCGGGCCAAGGGCGTGGCCTCCTTCGACGGCTGGCCCGAACGCAGCGATGGCAGCGATCGCTGGGCCTTCCAGCTCGCCGATGGCCGCCTGGAGATCCTGCCCCTGCCCCTTCAGGTCGATGGCAGCCCCATTCCCCGGGTGGCCGTGGTGATCGGACGGGGCCTCGATCTCCCGAGCTGGCAGCGCGCCCTGCGGAAACTGGAACGGCCGCCCGTCGGCGCGCGCAAGTGATTGAACAAACAGCCAGACATCCTGGATCACCAAGGTGCGTTGCCATCGAGACTTCCGGGTCCGCCACGAACTCGACTGGGATCGCGGATGGCTCATGTCAGGGCCGTTCATGTACTTTTCAACCACGGATCACACGGAAAAAGCCACCGAAGCATTGCGAATGGTGTCATGGGAATCCGCCTTGGTGCTGGGCTTGGCCCCAACTGCACCACGATCCTTTTCTCTTGTCCGTGTGTTTCGTGTGCTCCGTGGTTCCCTTCTTTTCAGGAGTTTCCACCTTTCGGAAATTTGTTCTTTTACTGCCACCATGCTCTCTGTGGTTCAGCAGTGTGACGAAATAGCCGCGATTAAAATCCCGGCTGAATGAAACTCGAGGTTCCCATGAAGACCTTCTTCAAGCGCATGGCCCTCTGCATCGGCGGACTGCTCGTCCTGCTGATCCTCTTCCACCTGGTGGAGAATTGGAGGGGCAAGCGGGCCTGGCAGCAATGGAAGCAGGCCCGCATCGCTGCGGGTGACAGCTTCGATCCCACACCCCTGATCCCGCCCGTCATTCCCGATGAGGAGAACTTCGCCCGTGCACCGCGCATCGCGGAAGCCGTGGTGGGTGCCCAGGGCCCCAGTCCATCCCTGCCCAATCTACCCGCCATCTTTTTCAAGTCCGGCGCCCTGCAAGGATGGCGGATGGGCCAGAAGACCGATTTGGCGGGGCTCCAAGCGGAACTGAAGCTCAAGGATCTGAAGGAAGTCCTGACCCCTTGGGAGGCCGAACTGGCCGCCCTGACCGAGGCCGCAAAGCGTCCCCACTGCCGCCTGGTCAAGAACTACGAAAATCTCGATGATATGCCGCAGCTCCTGGGCATGCGGGCCCGGGCTCGCATGCTCTCCCTGCGCGCCCTGATCGCCCTGCGGGAAAAACGGGAGGACGCGGCTCTGGAGGATGTGCTCACGGGACTGCGCGTGGCGGGGCACCTCCAAAAGGAACCCCACCTCCTCAGTCAACTCCTGCGCATCGCCACAGTGAACCTCCTCATGCAACCCATCTGGGAAGGCCTCCAGGAGCATCGCTGGAATGGCGCCCAGCTGTTAAAGCTGCAGGATGCCCTTGGCACAGTTGACCTGGTGGCGTCCTACAAGCTGGGCTGGCAGTTCGAGCGCCTGCACATGATCCGGGAATTCGAGAAGATGGCCGATGCCTCCCTGGTGACCCGACTCAACATGTTCGAGGCGGAAGGGAGGAAGAGTAATCGCCTGGGCCTTCTGCTTCGCAGCCTATGCGCCCCCAAAGGCTGGCTTTACCAGAACATGCTGACCCAGGACCGCTACAACGTCACCCAGTTCAATGACGTGCTGGATCCGACGAGACACCGCATCGGGGCCCGGTCCAGCCAGGCAGCCATGAGCATTTTTGCCAAAACGAAACGGACGCCCTACACCTTCATCTCGCGGATAATAGGTCCCGCCCTGGCCGACCAGAACCTCCGCATGGCCCGCGCCCAATCCAGCCTCGATATGGCGCTGATAGCCTGCGCCCTGGAGCGCCACCGTTTGGAGCAGGGCGGCTATCCCGAGACTCTGGCCGCCCTGGCGCCCGTCTATCTGCCCAAGGCACCGGTGGATGTGATCGAGGGTCAGCCGCTGCGCTACGCGCCTAAGTCGAAGGAAGCCTTCCAGCTCTACTCCCTGGGCTGGAACCTCACCGACGAGGGCGGCCAGGTTGCGCCTCCAGGCACGGATGGCACCAGCCCCCAAGACCAGGGCGACTGGGTCTGGAGCCGGTAGATCCCGCGAACCTGATCCCCATCACCGTTCATCCCTGTTCATCACCGGTTAAAAAATGGTAACCAGTGATAAACGGTGATAAAAGCAGAATCAGCTACTGATTCTGGCCCTCGATCCCCGGTCTGCCGCACACTTATCACATGCGAATTCCTGCCTCCATCGCGCTCCAATCGGTGGCCCTCCTGGGAGCGGCCATGCTCTGCGCGCTGATCTCCAACGGCATCGCCCGCCCGGCACGGCGCCTGGCCTTGACCTCCGCCCCGCCTCCGACGGCGAAGGCGATTCCTCTTGCGGTGCCAGCAACGCCCCAGATTCAACCGGTGATACCCCCTGCCCCGCCTGTACCCAAACCGGATTTGCCGGAGATACGCAAACCGCGGCCACAGGAAGCCCCGAAACCCAACCCGGTAGTCCCCGGGAATGCCTTCCCGCTGCGCCCGGGCCAGCCCATCCGCGAGATCAGCTCCCGGGAAGCGGCCGAAGCCTTCCAGGCCGGGGTACCCTTCCTGGACGCCCGGCGCACGGCAGAATTCGAACTGGGCCGCGTCCGTGGCGCCTGGAGCCTACCCATGTGGGAGAGCACCCTCGAGGAACGTCTGATCGAATTTGAGGCCAAGGTGAACCGCCCGCCCGAGGCGGCCCTGGTGCTCTACTGCGGCGGCGGGAGCTGCGAGGACTCGCACCTGCTGGCCTCCCGGCTCTTCCAGCTGGGCTACCGGAATTTGCTGATCTACCGGGACGGCTATCCGGAATGGGTGGCCCAGGGACGGCCCAGCACCAAGGGGCAGGTCCGATGAATAGCCGCCGCCTGCTCCTCCATCCCTGGCTGAGAATCCTCTGCCAGCTCGTCCTGGGCGGCCTCTTCATCGCCGCCGCGGTGCCCAAACTCCTGGACCCGCCGGGCTTCGCCAAGGCACTCTGGGCCTATCGGCTCTTCCCGGGATGGTCCCTCCATCCCCTGGCATTGGTGGTTCCCTGGTTCGAGTTCCTGTGCGGATCGGCTCTGGTGCTCGGGCTCTGGAAGCGGGCCGCGGCCGCTTCGATCGGAGCGCTGCTGCTGGGCTTCATCCTGGCGCTTTCCATCAATCTGGCCCGCCGCCATCCCGTGGACTGCGGCTGTTTCAGCACCCAGGCCTCCAACCGCAGCGATGCGGAGCGTCTGGCAGACATGCGCTGGACCATCCTGCGCGATCTGGGCATGCTGCTGCTCGCCGCCCAGATTCTCGCCGCGAGCCGCCCGCGCAAAGACCTGTGAGGCTCGTTGCGCCCAGCGCCTGTAATGGCGTCGTTCCAAAGCCGTTCAACGACCCCGTTTAGCGACTCTTTTTCACCCTGCAGCAGAACCCCCATAGCCCCGCCAAAACCAAGCCGCACACCACCCCGCCGCCATCGATGGCAATATCACCCAGTTGGGCCACGCGGCCGGGCATGAACAATTGCAGCACTTCGCTGACCGCCGCGAACAGCCCCAGATAAGCCACCAGACCGGCCGTCGAAAGCCGAAATGGCTTGGCAACCGCCAGGGTGAAGCTAAGCAAGGCAAACATCACAAAATGCCCAATCTTAAATCCGGTGCCACAGCCTGATAACGCGGAAAGCCATTATAAAACCAGATGGTGCAGAGACTGAGCAGGATCAGCGCAGCGGTTTTGCCATCGTGAATAGGGAATCCAAGGTTCCCCTTCACCAGGGAGGAAAACTTTGTTGGGTTGCCATCGGGGGTCAACGGTTCACCAGGCAGGAAGCTTGAACCCTCGCTCGAGCGCGTGGGTCGCGGGTGGAGGAACGCGAAATCGCATCAGGCTTCTCTGTCGGGCGCCAGCAGGAGGCGAAGGGCTTCCTGGGCTACCCGCAGCCCGAAGATCGCGGGCAGATAGGAAATGGTCCCCAGCGGCGTGCGTTTGCGGCCGGGGCCTAGGTGGGCATCGACATCGATGGGATTGGGCGGCAGGGTGTTCTGCGAAGTTTCCAGGGAGTAAATGCAGTGGATGCCCGTGCTGATGCCCCGACGCCGCAGGCGTTGGCGGATCACAGTGGCCAGGGGGCAGTTCCGGGTTTCGAAGAGATCACCCGCGAAGACCTGGCCTCCGTCCATGCGCCCTCCGGCGCCCATGCTCGAGATGATCGGCAGGCCTTGCTCGAAGGCGGTTTGGAGCAGGGCGCACTTGGCGTTCACGGAATCGATGGCGTCGATGATCAGGTCCACTTCGGGCAGCAACAGGGCCGCCACAGAGTCGTTGTTGAGGAAGGCCCGGCGCGCATCCACCTCGCATCCTGGGTTGATGTCCCGCACGCGCTGGGCGGCCACTTCCACCTTGGGCAGGCCCAGGGTGGAATGCAGGCCCAGGAGCTGGCGGTTGAGGTTGGTGGGATTCACCACATCGTGGTCCACCAGCCGCAGGTAGCCCACGCCCGCCCGGGCCAGGGCCTCGCAGGCGAAGGAACCCACGCCGCCCAGCCCGTAAATGGCCACGCGGGAGCGGGCCAGGCGTGCGCAACCCTCCTGGCCCAGCAGTTGCTCGGTGCGGGCGAACCACCTCATGGGCGCAGTCCTCCAAAAATTCGTTCTGAATTTTTGTATGCCCAGGCGGCGGTGGAATGAAGGTCCGTGCCGCGCAGGCGGGCTGCGGCCTCGGCGACCAGGTGCAGGTTGGCGGGCTCGTTGGGGGCGCCTGCCTTGAACCCTGGGAGATGGCGCGGGAGAAGGTCAGGCGCATCCGTTTCGAAGAGGAGGCGGTCATCAGAAACAGCTGTGACAGCCTTGGCACCACGGCTGTTGCCGGGGTTGGCCAGGGAGCAGGAAAAGGAGAGATGCAAGCCTAGGCTTTGCAGTTCTCGGGCGACTTCAGCCGAGCCCGAAAAGGCATGCACCACGGCTCCAGCTTCGGGCAGGCCCTCCTCCCGGGCGAGGACGGCGAGCCGCTCCCAGGCGCGGCGGCAGTGGATGGAAAGGGGACGGTTGTGTTCGCGGGCCAGGCGCAGCTGGCTGCGGCACACGGCTTCCTGCAGCTCGCGGTCGGGATTCTCGAGAGCAAAATCCAGGCCGCATTCGCCGATGCCGACGAGTTCGTTCTTCACGAGCGCTCCCAGGCGGTCCAGCCAACCCGGCCGGGCCTCGCGGACGAACCAGGGATGGAGCCCGAGCATGGGGAGGACGCTTGCGTGACGGCGGGACAGCGCCAAGACCTCGCTCCAGTCCCCTTCGCGCGTGCCGCAGCAGACCATGTGCGTGACGCCGGCCTGGCGCGCGCGCGCGAGTACCGGATCGAGTTCATTCCCGAAGCGTGGATCCTGAAGGTGACAGTGGGTGTCGAAGAAGGCCATGGGCCCTCATTCAACCCTGGCTGGCGGAGGGCGTACGGAGTTCCCGCCGAAGCGGCTTGCCCACGGCATTCTTGGGGATTTCGGCCTGGAAAACGAAGCTGGTCGGCACCTTGTAGTTCACCAGCAGGCGCCGGCAGTGGGCGCGCATTTCCTCCGGGGTGAGTTGCTTGCGGGCGACGACGAAGGCACGCACGGCTTCGCCGGTGTCCTCGTCGGGAACCCCCACGACGGCCACCTCCGCCACCTCCGGATGCATGGCGATGCAGGCCTCGACTTCGTTGGGAAAGACATTGAAGCCGCTGACGATGATCATGTCCTTCTTGCGATCCGTGATTTCGAGGTAGCCCTCGGCGTCGAAGCGGCCGATGTCGCCGGTCAGGAGCCAGCCGTCCTTGAGTGTCTGGGCGCTTTCCTCGGGCTGGTTCCAATAGCCCAGCATGACCTGGGGACCGCGCACCTGGATTTCACCGTGTTCGCCGGGACCCAACGGTTGGCCCTCGTCATCGACGATGCGAACATCCGTACCGGGGAGTGGAAGCCCCACACCACCGACCTGTTGCATGGTGCGCCGGAGGCGGTCGCCGTCCCGAACCGCGGCGTTGTAGGTAACGAGCGGGCTGGACTCGCTGAGACCATAGCCTTCGATCACCAGGCAACCCGTGAACTCCTCCCAGTGCTGCAGCACCGAAGGGTGCGTCGCCATGCCGCCCGCGAAGGCGCCCAGCATGCCCCGGGTCAGCTGGGGCTGGAACCAAGGCTCGTTCAGAAGTCCTTTCAGCAGCGTGTTCACGGCCGTCATCCAGGTGATCTCATGGTTCTTGAAGGCCGAGTGCAGATTCTCGAGGGGCCTGGGATTGGGTACCAGGATGTTGTGGCTGCCGATGTGGAAGCCGAAGAGCAGATTGATCGTGAAGGCGATCACATGGTACATCGGCAGGGCCGTCAACACGGTCTCCTTGCCATAGGTGAGGTAGACCCGGGTGATCTCGGCGATCTGCTCCAGGTTGGCGAGCATGTTCCCGTGGGTCAGCATGGCGCCCTTGCTGGTGCCGGTGGTGCCGCCGGTGTACTGGAGCAGGGCCAGGGTCTCACGCGTGAGGCTCGGAGGCTTCTCGCGATCGGGAAGACTCCGTTCCCTGGTCAGCTGCAGGGCGCCCTGCCGCAGGGCCTGGGGCAGGCGCGTGAAGGGTTGGCCGATGGGCGGAATCTTGCCCGAGAGTTTCAGCTTGGCCTTGATGAGGAACCCGGTGACCACAGGAAAGTAGTCGGCGATGCTGGTAACGACGATGGTCTTCACCTGGGTCCGAGGCACCACGGAGGCCACCTTGTCGCCGAAGTGGTCAAGCACCACCAGCACCTCGGCGCCGCTGTCCTGGAGCTGGAGTTCCAGTTCACGGGGTGTGTATAGGGGATTGGTGTTGACGACGACGCACCCGGCCTTGAGTGCGCCAAAGGCGCAGATGGGATAGGCCAAGGCATTGGGCAGCAGGATCGCGACCCGGGCCCCCACGGGCAGTCGAAGGTCATGCCGCAGGTAGGCGGCGAAGGCGTCCGAAAGCTGATCGACTTCCTTGTAACTGAGGGAAGCCTCCATGCCGTTGGGCAGGACCAGCGTCTCGGCCTTCCGGTCACCGTAGCGCTCCGCCGCTCTCTGCACCATCTGGCCCAGGTTCTCGAAGGGGAAGGGCTGGGCTTCGCGTCCCACGCCGACCGG
>CAIPUA010000054.1 GCA_903868115.1 uncultured Holophagaceae bacterium | reverse complement strand
CGGACGATCTCTTCATCCAGCCCAACGAGGTGCCGCTCTTCAAGCCCAACCAGGTGCTTGTGCTCTGTACGGGCAGCCAGGGCGAAGAAATGAGTGCCCTGGCGCGCGTGCTGCGCAAGGAAGTGAAGGGGCTCAAGATCGCGCCGGGAGATCGTCTGGTGCTCAGTTCCCGGTCCATTCCGGGCAACGAGGTCGCGATTTCCAGAATGCAGGATGTGGCCGCGCGCCAGGGTGCCGAGACGGCCAATGACGAACTGGGGCCGATCCACGCCTCGGGCCACGCCCACCGTGAAGACGCCGCCGAGTTGATCCAGGCCCTGAAGCCCAGGACGATGGTGCCTGTCCATGGCAGTTTCCGGAACCTGCAGGCCCACGGGCGGATCGCGGAAAGCCTCGGGTGGCGGCGGGACCGAGTGTTGCTCCTCGAGGGCGGGGAGTGTCTCCAGTTTTTCGACGGCAAGGAGCCACAGATGGCGGGCGCCGTGCCGGTCGGCAAATGTTTCGTGGACCAGGGCGTGTCCCATCGGGTGGATGCGCGCGTCGTGCACGATCGCCTGATCATGCAGGAGGACGGCATCGTGATCGCCACGCTGCTGGTGGATCCCGCCACGGGCGATCTGGCGGGCGAACCGGCGATTCTTACTCGCGGCTTCGTGGTGCTTTCCGATGACGAAGCCTACGGCGAGTTGCTCCGCGGAATCGTACGCAAGACCTTCGAGGATGCGCCCCCGGAAATCCGACGGAACAAGGACCTGCTCATCGAACTCCTGCGCCAGAACCTGCGCCGCATCATCCGCAAGACCACGGAAACCCGGCCAATGGTCGTGCCGGTGATCCTGGAAGCGGCACCCGTCTAGCTCACTTTCCCTTCTGCTGCTCGGCGATGGCCTCCTGGAGGGAGCGCTGGAATTCCTCCACCAGAAGGATGAAGCGGGCCTGCTGGGCGGGAGTCAGGCCGGCGCGAATGTCCTCTTCGAAGGCGCGCTTGGTCTCCTGCTGCTGCTTTTGGAGGGTGGATAGCCGCTCGACCATGGGGCGCAACTTGGTGTTCTTTTCGTCCTCCGAGCCCGGTCCCACCAGGATTCCATTGACCTGCTCCCGCAGTTGTTTCATATCCTGCCTGCGGGCCGCGGAGTCCTGGTCGAATTGGGTCCAGCGGTCGGCGATGGCCCCGGCCTTGTCTGCGGAGACCCCCAGGGCTTGCTGGATCTTGTCCTTCCGCAGCTGATGGATATGGGCCACTACCCGATCGCGGAAAAGTGCACTCCTGGCGCCGGCGCCGGCGCCGACCCGCGCGCCCAGGCGGGGGCGCTCCGCCCGGAGCCTGCCCTGAGCCGAGAGAAGGGCGGCGGGGAGGATCAGGAGCAGTGCGATTCGGAACATGGGAGACTCCATTTTGTTCAAGGATGCCCGATCTGCGCAGCATCCAGGCGTTTCAGAACCGCCTCGGCCTCCTCCTGGGAAAGATTGGAAAGCTGGGACATGGCGTCCTCGTTTTCCTGGAAGGGCGCCTCTGGCATCAGTTCCTGGGCCTCGCTGGAGTTGCGGGGCAGGGTTGCTTCTACGACGGGATTCCGGTTCGCCTGGCCCAGCCAGAACCCGCTTACGCCCACGCCGGTCATCAGGATCAGCGCAGCGGCAGCCCAGAGCAGCTTGGATGGGCGCCCCAACAGGCCGGGGCGGGTGGGCAATTTACGCAGAATGCGTGCGGGCAGCCGATCAAAGTACCCGGCGGGGGTCAGGGCGAACGGAGCCTCCTCCAGGGCCAGCCAATGGACCTGGGCCTCCGCACAGGCCGGGCAACCCCGCAGATGGGCGCGGGCCTCGGCCGAGAGCTCCAGGGGATTGTGTTCGATGGCCGCGAGGGCAGCTTGGCAGGGGTCGGGGATCGGGAGGCGCGCCTCGTTCATGGTGTGGCTCCTTGCATATGGCGGGTCAGATTCTTGATGGCGTGGAAGATGTGCGCCTTTACGCTGCCCACGCTGGTACCCATCTCCTGGGCGATCTGCTCGTATTTCCAATCGTGCTCGAGTTTCAGCGTCAGGGCCTGCTGCTGCCGCTTGGGGAGCTTGGGCAGGGCTTCCCGCAGGAGGCGACGGGATTCCTGATCCAGCAGGGCGGTCATCTGGTGGTCCTCCACCCGCAGGGCGGCATGTTCCGAACCATCCTCCTGGGCATCCAAGGATTCGTGGTGGGAACGCTGACGCTCCAGAAAATTGAGGGCCTGCCGCGTGGCGATGGTGATGAGCCAGGTCCGGAAGCTGGATTCGAAGCGGAACCCGGGCAGGGCGCGGTAGACCCGCAGGAAGGTCTCCTGCACGACATCGTCGGCGTCGACGTGGTTTTTTAGGATCGAGAAGGCCTTGCCGTAGACATCCCGCTGGAAGCGTTCCACCAGGTTGCCAAAGGCGATCGGGTCTCCCCCCTGGGCAGCCTCCACCCATTCCAGGACTTCCGGCGCATGGTAGGGAGAGTCGGAGGCACGTTGCATCAGGGATTCTGGAAGGGTCAGGGCTATCATCTAAGGGCTCGGGGGATCTTGGCAAGCAAAGGATGGTCCTCGCTTGCAGGTAGACCCGCCCTGGACGCATCGGGTTGAATAAGGTTTCGGAGGATTGGCCCATGAACATGTCCCGCAGTCGCATCTACCCCTTGCTGACTCAAGCCAAGATCCAGGAGCGAATCCTCGAACTCGGGGTGCAGCTGGCCCAGGATTACGCGGGCAAGGATCTGGTCGTCATCGGACTCCTCAACGGGGTCTACCAGTTCTTCTCGGATCTGACCCGCAATACGGATCTCGATTTCGAGATCACCTTCATGCAGGTGGCCAGCTACGGAGGCGGCACCGAAAGCACCGGCGAAGTGAAGATCCTTCACGACCTGGACCGCTCGATCCGGGGCCGGCACGCGCTCATCGTGGAGGACATCATCGACACCGGCCTGACACTCAACAAGGTGCGCAAGCTGCTCCTGGACCGCGACCCCGCCAGCCTGAGGATCTGTTCCCTGCTCGACAAGCCCAGCCGTCGGCGCGTGGAGGTTCCGGTGGACTACGTGGGCTTCACCATCGAGGATCACTTCGTGGTTGGCTACGGGCTGGATCTCGACGGCAAATACCGCAATCTGCCCTATGTCGGAATCTACAACCCCGCCTGATGCGCCCAATTCTGCTCTCGATCCTGTTTCTTGGGCTCATCGCCTGCGGCTACCAGCGGCTGGACCGCCGCCCCCGGTCCGCCGCCTGGATGGTCAAGGGCGAAACCATCCGCATCGCCAGCTTCCGCAATCACACGCCCCGCCTCGGATTGGAGGAACCCTTCCGGAAGGCCCTGGAGAACCGCATCGTGGCGGCCTCGCCCTGGAAGCTGCTGCCTCAGAGTGGAGGCTCCCGATGGGTCCTCCAGGCCACCCTCGAGAAATACGAACTGCGCCCGCTGGGGCTCTCCTTGGGCAATGCCCAGTCTCGGGGGAGCGCGGGCACCGCGAGCCGATTGGAAGTGGTGATCGTGGCGTCGGTGCAACTGCTGGACGGCCAGACGGGTGTGGTGGCCATCTCCCGCCCCAAGCTGACCTTCAGTAGCCAGTACCGGGTGGACCAGAACTTCGCCAGCTTCGATAACCGCGAACTGCAGGTCATCGAAAGCCTCGCGGACGACTTTGCCGAGAGCTTCCTCACGCAGCTTCTGGAAGGGAGCGACTGATGGGCCTTCCCGCAGGCTGGCTCAAGGCGGGATATGCCCTGCTGCATGGCGAGGATAGTGAAGGCCGCCGGGAGGCCCTTCAGGCGTGGAAGGCCGTCCATGTCGATCCGGAGTGGGCCGATTTCTCGCTCCTTCTTTGTTCGGAAGGCTGCCCGTGGCCCGAGGTGCAAAACGCGTTATTGGAATCCGCACCCCTGGGCACCGACCGCGTGGTCATCGTGCCCCAGGCCGAAAACCTACTGGAAAAGCCCAAGGAACTGCCTACCTCGATCAAGGCCCTGCTGCTCCAGCCGGTTCCGGGCACACGGCTGCTGCTGGTTTCCCGGTCGGCCCTGAGCGCGGCCCCGGGCCGTGTGCTTGCCACCAAGCCCTTCAGCGACTGGGGCAAGGAAGGGCGGGTGCTCAAAGTGGGAGCCTTGGAGGAAAGGGAAGCCCCCGCCTTTGTCGAGGCCCAGGCCAAGGCGCTGGGCCTGCGGCTCGAATCGGGGGTGGCGGCCCGCTTGGCCGCTCGCATGGGAGGGAACCCAGGCGTGCTGAAACGGACCCTGGAAGTGCTGGATCTCCTGGCCGAGGATCGTCTGGTCAACAGCGCGCTTGTGGACGAGGCCACCTTTCGGCTGGGCGATCAGAATGCCTTTGCCTGGTCCCAGGCTTGGCAGAAGGGGCAACTGGGCCAAGCCCTGGCGACCCTGAGGCTCGCACTGGAGGATGAGCCCAGCAGCGCACCCTTGATGCTGCTTGGCCAGGCCCGGCGCGAAGTGGAGCGGGTGGCGCGTCTGGTTGAGGCCCGCGCCGCCGGCATCAAGGCTCCTGGCTCTCTGCTGGAGGCCCTGGGGCTCAGTCCCAAGCAGGGCTTCCTGATCGACGGCTATGCGCGCGTGCTGGACCGGGTGGGCGCGGAGGCCGTCAAGCGGCTCCTGCACCTGGTGAACCAGACGGACCTGGACCTGAAGGGCATGGCCCTGTCGGGGGGCCAGACCCCCCTCATGTCCCTGACCGTCTCCTTGGCGAGAGTCTGGACAGGCCCCTAGGAATGGAACGATGATGGAGCCCACCATCCGAGGCCGAGCATGTCCACCTGCGAAATTCCTAAACTCACCTCCCTCGAAATCGTGGAAGGAAAATCCGTGCTGCCCAAGGGCTGGAAAGCAGAACTTTCACAGCCCGCGACGCTGGACCTCGGACCGGCAGTTCTGGAACTGATCCGCCGCTCCACCTCCCGGCTGCCCCAGGATGTGATCGAGGCCCTGGTCGCCCGCCGCAATGCCGAGGCTGAAGGCAGCCGTGGCGCCAACACCCTGGACACCATGCTCGAGAATGTCGTGCTCGCCGACGAGCATGTGGCGCCCCTCTGCCAGGACACTGGGAATGTGATCTTCTGGGTGCGTCATCCCTTCGGCGTGAGCCAGCGCCGCCTCAAGGCGCAGATCCGCGACGCGGTGGCCGAGGCCACCAAGCGCAGCTGGCTGCGGCCCAATTGCGTGGCGGCCCTGTCGGGCAAGAACCCCGGGAACAACCTGGATCCCTTCGGGGAAACGCATCCCGTCATCCATTTCGAGGAGTGGGAGCGGCCGGGCATCGAGATCCAGATCATGCAGAAGGGCGGAGGGTGCGAGAACGTGGGCGCCCAGTATCGCCTGCCGGACGCGGCCCTCGGCGCGGGTCGGGACCTCAAGGGCGTGCGGAAGTGCATCATCGATGCGGTGGTGAAGGCCCAAGGGCAGGGCTGTTCGCCGGGCATTCTCGGCGTCTGCATCGGCGGTGATCGCGTCGTCAGCTATGAGCGCAGCAAGGAACTGCTGCTCCGCAAGCTCACCCAGACCAATTCTGACCCCGCGCTGGCCAAGTTCGAAAGCGATCTGGTGGCCGACCTCAATTCCCTGGGCATCGGGCCCATGGGCTATGGCGGGAAAACCACGGTGCTGGGCCTCTTCGTGGAGGAACTCTGGCGCCACCCGGCCAGCTTTTTCGTGAGCATCAGCTACATGTGCTGGAGCAGTCGCCGGATGACGCTCCAGGTCGAGCCTACGGGCGCCGCGGTCTTCGAGTAGGTGATCCCATGATCCATCTCAGCACTCCCATCACTGAAACCGCCATCCGCGCCCTCAAGGTGGGTGACGAGATCCTGCTCAGCGGGAAGGTCATTCTCAGCCGGGACATCGGCCACAAGTTCATGGTCGAGCAAAAGCCCGAGTGGTTGAAGCCGATCCTGGAAGATGCCGTCATCTACCACTGCGGTCCGGTGGTTGCGAAGAATCCTGACGGAACTTGGTGCTTCGTGTCCTCGGGCCCCACCACCAGCATTCGCGAAGAACCCTACCAGGCCGAGGTGCTGGAAACCTACCGCGTGCGCGGGGTCATCGGCAAGGGTGGCATGGGCAAGAAAACCAGTGGCGGGTTGCAGAAGGTGGGTGCCTGTTACTTCCACGCCACCGGGGGCGCCGGTGCGCTTCTGGCGGAGCGCGTGAAGCGCGTGGTGGACGTGAAGATGCTGGAGGAGTTCGGCAGTCCCGAAGCCTTCTGGATCATCGAGGTCGAGGACTTTCCGCTGGTGGTGACCATGGACAGCCACGGGGGTTCGCTGCACGACGAAGTGTTGGCCACCAGCCAGGCACGCGCCCAGGCCTTGATGAGCTGAAGTGGCACCCAACGCTGATCTGGGAGGAATGGCGCAGACCTACCATCAACTCCGTCTCGATCTTTCCGCCGCCCTGACCCAGTTCCTGGAGCCTTGGGAGGCTAGTGCTGAGACTGCTCGCTGGCTTGAGGATGGCTTGGGCCGCAGTCGTGCCTGGATGGCCGCTCATGGTGAAGATCCAGTGGCCGCTGAAGAACGGGCCAGAGTGAGCAGCTGGCTTCGCCGTCGGCAGAGTGGTGAACCCTGGGCCTACATTCTGAAATGGACTGAATGGCGGGGTCGGCGTTTCGAAGTTGGCCCCGCCGCCCTGATTCCCCGGCCCGAAACCGAAGGGATCCTGGAGGCGGCCCTGGATATCGGCACGCGCCTCGGCGTGCGACGCGTGGTGGATGTAGGCACGGGCACGGGCATCCTGGGCATTTCGCTGGCCCTGGAAACGGACTGGGACGTGACCGCCACGGATATCAGTGCAGGTGCCCTTGCCCTGGCCCGGAGAAATGCCACCGTCCTCGGGGCCAACGTGAATTTTGTTGCAGGGCATCTGCTGGATCCAGTCCAGGGGTCGTTGGGCCTCGTGGTCTCAAACCCACCCTATGTTGACCCGGCCGACCGCCCCTCCCTTCAGCGCGAACTCGCCTGGGAACCCGAAGTCGCTCTCTTCGCTGCGGACCAGGGTCTGGCCCTGAGCACAGAGCTGCTTCAGGAGGCTCGGCGCCGGGCGGCCCCGGCCTGCGTGTTGGAGATCGGCGCCGGGCAGGGCGCTCCGCTGCTGGAGCGGAGCCTCGGGATGGGCTGGAAACGAGCCTCGGTCCACCAGGATCTGGCAGGCCATGACCGCGTGCTGATGGTGATCGACGGCTAGACCCTCGTCACGACCCCCAACCTCGTGCTTTCACTCCACCCAAAGCCTGAGCCACAAGGGCTAGCCGTGGTGGTGCCCTTCGCCGTGATGCTGACCGCCCCCGCAGGTTAATTCGCGGGTGAAGGGCTGGAGCTCGCCCCGGAGCAAGGCCTGGACGGCCGCATCCACACTGGGGGCTTCACCCCCGCGGAAGACTGCGATGCCTGCCTGGTGGAAGCCCATCAGGGGACGCATGCCCATGCCACAGGCGATGAGCACGGTGACGCCATTCTGGGTCAGATGGTTCACCGCCGCGAGGCAACCCCCCTGCTCGTGGGGCACGCAGGGAAGGGTCGTCACCCCGGCAATCTGGGCCTCTTTCACATCCACCACGGTGTAGAGACCGCAGTGCCCGAAGTGGGCATCCACACTGGCCTCGAGGCCACCCGGAAGGGTGGAGGGAATGGCGATGCGAGCTTCGTTCATGGTTGTGTCTCCCAAGTTTTTTTAATATTGATCATATGCTCAAAATAGTCAACCCATCCCGGATCACCCACCGGGGGGAAGGAGGAGCCTTGAAACGTGGGTCCGACCCCGACCCATTGCCCCACGCTCAAGGTTGGGCGGTCTGCACCGGGCATTCCTCGCAGGGAGAGGGCTGGCCTGCCACCGCCGAAGCCTTGGCTGGACAGCGTTCGCACGGTTCCGGCCCGGCTATGCGAAAGGAGCCACCTTCAATCCGCAGCGCGCAGCCCTCCACCAGCGCCTTGGTGACCTTGCCATGCGCGGTAGCCAGGACTCGGCCGAAGGTCGCCCGGGAAACCCCCATCCGCTCTGCGGCAGCCTGCTGATAAAGCCCCTCCCGGTGCGCCAGACGGAGCGCCTCCAATTCCTCCACCGAAAGGATGACCTCCTCCAGCACCGACATCGGGACCGCCCGCGGCTTGAAGTAGGTCACGCCGGGCATCTCTTCGACTCGTTTGCAGCAGGGACGGCGGGCCAAGGGCTTCTCCTGCTCCCATTTGAACATATCCTCACCTGGAACTCGTTCGTGAGGTGGCAGGGCCGGAGCCGGGCCTTCGGTCAGCTCACGTGCCTTCGGAACGGCGCCAGCTTTCCCATATTCAGCGCGGCCTCGGCACTTCCCGATTTGGTTGCAGCCCCGGCTGCGCTGAAATCTCTGGGGTGGAGCTTAAAAATCTCCGGCTTCGGGCAGGTCTTCCTTGCTGGAGCGGGCTTCGGTGTTGATCCAGATCCCGCCGAAGCGTCCCCAGAGGGAGCTGAAACCGGGGCGTAAACGACCCTTGGCTTCCAGATCCTGCAGTTCGGAGATGAGGAGCTTCTCGCTGCCGGCGCGCTGGATGTCGCGCACCAGGGCCTGCCGCTTTTCGAAGTTCAGAGGTTCGGCCGGGGTGCGGCTCTTCACCCGGGCTACCCAGACCTGACCCTCGGGGTTCCACAGCACGGGTGTGAACTTTCCTTCGGGAGTATCGAGAATTGCCTTGCGGATGCCGGGGTGCTGGCCGAGTTCGGCGAGGGCCGTGAGGGTCGTGTTGTCCTGGCTCTTGGCTTCGCCGAGGACCTTCAGGTCGCCCGACTCGAGTGCCGCCATCGCCTTTTTGGCAGTCACCTTGCGGGCTTCCTCCAACTTCCAGGCGGTCAATACCCGGTCGCGGATTTCGGCCAGGGGCGGCACCGCGGTTGGGCGTTCCTCCTGGACCCGGAAGACCGCGAAGCTGTTGCCTGTGCGCTGCAGCCTGGAAACTTGGCCGACCTTCAGGCGGAAGGCTTCGTTGGCGACCGAGGCCGCGTTCTGCAGGCCCGGAATGACGACGGTAGGCTCGTCGAGGAAGGGCTGGCTGGTTTGCACCTTGAGGCCGAGGTTGCGGGCGGCGGCGGACAGATCGCCCCGTTCCCCGCTGCGCTTGCGGAGCTGCTCCAGGCGTTCCTTGGCCTTGGTGGTGAAGCGGTCCCCGGTGAGCTGAGCCCGCAGTTCCTCGCGGGTTTCCTCGAAGGTCTTCGTGCGCTTGCCTGCGAGCTTGATGAGGTGGATGCCGAAGGAGGTGCGGACCGGCTGGCTGATCTCGCCGTCCTTCAGGGTGAGGGCCGCATCCACGAAGGGTTTCGCCATGCTGGCAGACTTGAACCAGCCCAGATCGCCGTTGTTGGCCTTGGCGGTGGGATCCTCGCTGAGTTCCCCGGCGACCTTGTTGAAGTCCTGGCTGGCGAGTTTCGGACGGAGGGCCTCGGCCTTCTTCATCGCGGCCCCGAACTCGGCCTCGGTCTGAGCCTTGAACAGGATGTGGCTGGCCTTCAGTTCGGTGTACTGGCCCTTCTTGGAATCGTAGGCGGCTTTGAGCGCGGCGTCGTCCACGGCGAGACTGCTGCCGAAGAAGGCCTCGTCGAGGGTGACGAACTGGATGACGCGCCGAGGCGGCACCTGGAAGCGTGCACCACCCTCCTTCAGGAAGGCCGCCAGCTTGGCATCGCCGGGATCGGCCACGGCGGTGGGATCGGGGTTCAGGGTGAAAGTCTCCAGGCTCAGCTTCTCGTTCCGCACGCGGTTCTCGAGGTTCAGCCAGGGCTCGTCCACAGGAACCTTGGCGGCCTCCTGGTCCACTAGTTTGCGAAGGGTGAGTTCGCCGCGAATTTCCGTCTCCCACTGGTTCAGGCTCTGGCCGTTCTCCCGCAGGATGGCGTTGATCTCGATCGTTTCGCGCAGCTGGCCTTCGGGGGTCGTGAAGACGGGGTATTTCCGCAGCCTGGCCTCCAGGGCCTGCCGCACCTCGGGGTCGGTCACCAGGATCCCGTGCTGCTCGGCGAGTTCCTCCCGCAACTTCTGGCCCACCAGCTCACCCATGGCGCGCTGCTGGAGGAAGGGCAGCATCTGCTCGAGATTGGCCTGGCGCCCCATGCGGGTCACCATGTCGGAAATAAGGCGATCCGTGTCGCGCTTCAGCACATCCCGGCCGTAGACGCGGGCCATCACATTATCGGGGGCCTCGGAACTGCCGGTGCTGGGTGCCAGATAGGCCACCAGTCCCACGAGCACAATGCCCATTACGAGGGTCATGGGCGTCTGGTTGCCCTTGAAGACTTTGCGGAAATTGCGAAGCATGAAGACTCCCGAGTACAAAAATGAGGTGATCCCGAGACAGCACCCGACCGGGACCCGAACCTCCTAGCGTATCAAAGGAATGGCCTCTCGAATAAACTTGAAGCTGGGAGCATGTATGGCCGTCCGATCTGTCATCACCTGGGGCGACCCCCGTCTCAAGGTCAACAGTGCCGAAATCGGGGAATGGACTCCGGAACTGGAAACCCTCGTCCAGGATCTCTTCGATTCCGCCCTGGCCGAGGAGGGCCTCGGCATTGCCGCGCCCCAGGTGGGCGTGAACCTCAACCTGGCTGTGATCGATACCTCCTGTGGCCAGGACCCGGCCCAGAAGATTGTGCTCATCAACCCTGAGATCGTGCGGCAGGAGGGCTCCCAGGTGGGCAGCGAGGGCTGCCTTTCGATTCCCGGCGTGCATGAAGTGCTGGAGCGACCCCAGCATGTGTGGGTGAAGAACCGCCGCCCCGATGGCACGTGGTACGAACTGGAGGGCGAAGACCTCCTGGCGAGGGCCCTCTGTCACGAGATCGACCATTTGCGTGGGCGCCTCTTCGTGGAGTACTTCGGCCCCGTGAAGCGGCAGATCATCCAGCGCAAGTACCAGAAGCTGCGTTCGGGGCGCTGACATGGTGCGCCTCGCCCTGCTCGGCACTCCCGCCGTGGCCGTGCCCGTGCTGGCGCGACTGGCGGCCTCTCAGCAGGTCCATGCCGTTGTCTGCAATCCAGATCGGCCCCAGGGGCGGGGGCGGCATCTCGAGGCCCCTCCGGTGAAGCGGGAGGCCTTGGTGCGAGGCCTTCCCGTGTTTCAGCCCGAGAGCTGGAAGCTCCCGGAGACCCGCACCCAGTGGGAGGCACTGGCCATCGACCTGGCCCTCGTGGTGGCCTACGGTCATATTCTGCCCCGCTGGATGCTGGATGCCTGTCCCCTGGGCGTCTGGAATCTGCACTTTTCGCTACTGCCCCGCTGGCGTGGCGCCTCACCCGTCAACCACGCGATCCTGGCGGGAGATGCGGAAACAGGTGTCAGCCTGATGCGCATTACCCCGGGCCTCGATGCGGGACCCGTGCTGGCGACCGCCCGCTGCCCCATTGGCCTGGAGGATACGGCGGAAGCGCTGCTGGAGCGCCTTGCGGAGGATGCTGCGGAGCTCCTGGCACTTCATCTTCCCTTGCTGCTGAAGGGACTGGCGGAGCCCATCCCGCAGGACGATCGTCTCGCCACGGTAGCGCCCAAACTCAGCCGGGAAATGGCGCGCCTGGATTTCGCCCGCCCCGCCCTAGACCTCCATCGCCAGGCAAGGGCCCTGCAGCCCTGGCCGGGTACCGAGTTCATTCTGGCGACTACCGTTTTCAAGGTCTGTGCCGTGGGCGGCCTCCGCGCCACGACGCAACCCCAGGCCACGCTGGTGTGGGACCGTACCGGAGCCTGGCTCGCCGCCGGCGATGGCCAAGCCCTGGAGCTGACCCGACTCCAGCGACCGGGAAAACCCGTCCAGACCGCCCTCCAGTCCCTGCAGCCTTGGGGCACTCAGGGGCGAGTCACGGTGAGTTGAGGGCTCTGTAGACTGGCAGCAGATTTCCCCGGTTCGAGGAGGTTCGGATGCGTTCTCTGTTTGCCGTATGTCTGATGGTGCTGGGGTCGGGAAGCATTGCGCTCCAGGGCCAGGACCATTCGAGTCTGTCCATGCCGAAGGACCGGGGTGATATCCAATACCACTTTCAGCTGCGCGCCTCGCGAACCGGTTCAGTGCTGCGGGAGCTGGCGGGAAACCAGACCTCGGGCGGTGGCGGCTTCATGGTGATGGTCGGTGAGATGCCGCTCCGGCTGCGGATCCGCATGGACGGGGATGTCTTTCCCGCTTCCTCGGGCAAGCAGACGGTCTGGACGGCAGGGCTCGGTGTGGAGGCGGTCTATCTCTTTCCTGCCGTTGGTCGGCTGGAACCCTTCGTCTCTCTTGGCCCCGCCTTCCAGCGCTGGGAACTCGGTGGCGATGTCGCACCCGGTCCGCCCACGAGGTCCTTCAACAAGGCGGCGGGCCGGCTGGAGGCGGGCCTCTGGTTCCGGGAACGGGTGAGCATTGCTCTCGGACTCCTGTGCGGGAAGCTGGAGAATGGCCAGAGCACCACGAACCCCTACGCGGCCATCACCTTCCGGTTCTAATTTTCCATGGAGGGCGGAACGAAATCGCGCATAACTGTGCGATCCAGCGAAGCGCTCTGATACCTTTTTTACTTGAACCTGCGGACCCGGAGCCCACATGCAACGCATCCTCCTTTCCCTGCTCGCCACGACCCTGGTCGCCCAGCCGCCCTTGGAGAAGCGGTTCCAGGAAGATCTGGCCTTCCTGGCCGGACCTGCCCTGCAGGGCCGAGGCAATGGCTCCCCGGGACTGGAGCAAGCCGCCCAATTCCTGAACCGAGGCTACGAATCCCTTGGATTGAAAACCGTCATTCAGCGGTTCAGTTTCGTGGACCGCCTCACCCGAAGCCAAGCTAAGGCTTCCGTCGGCGGAGGCGCGCCCCTCGTCTGGGGCAAAGACCTGGACGCCATCGGCTTCAGCGCGGATGCGGCCTTTTCCGGCAAACCGCTGGTCTTCGGCGGCTTTGGACTCAGGACCATGGGCTATGACGACCTCGCGGGCCTCGATCTGCAGGGCAAGGTTGTCCTCATCGCCCGCCGAGTGCCCGAACTGCCTGCCTTCGCAGCCCTTGGACGCATGGAGAAGGGTGTGCTCGCCCGGGTCCAGAAACTCCAGAAAGCGGGCGCGGCCGCCGTCGTCATCCTGGAGGAGGGAGAGCAATCCCGGCCCCTGGCCCGGGAGGAAGGCCCGCTGAAACTCGAGATTCCGGTCCTCAGCGCGCCTGCGCGCGTCTTTGCGGAAGCCTGCGGCGATCTCACCCTGCGGCTCAGACAGATCGCCGAGATGGGCAAGCCCCTGAGCCAGGATTTTTCCAACACGACCAAAGCGTCCCTGAGTTTGGAACTCACCCTGGAGCGCCATCAGGCCCAGGTGCCCAATGTGGCTGCCATGATTCCCGGCAATGACCCCGAACTGAAGGGCCAATACCTCGTGCTGGGCGCCCACCTGGATCACCTCGGGTTGGGCGAGCGCCACAGTTCAGCCGGGGAGGCGGGGCGGGGCATCGTTCACCCTGGCGCCGATGACAACGCCAGCGGAACGGCCATGATCTTTGAACTGGCCAAGGCATTGAAAAGCAAGGGCACCCGCCGCTCGATCATCCTGCTCCATGTGGGCGGCGAAGAGGAAGGCCTCTTCGGCAGCGCCCACTGGATCCAGAACCCCACGGTGCCGCTCCCCACGGTGAAATTCATGCTCAATTTCGATATGGTGGGCCGCCTGGACTCTGCCAAACCGACGCTCCAGATCGGAGGGCTTGGTGCACCCAAATCCGCGCTGGTCCATGCGAAGAGCCTTGCCCCCATGGATCTGGCCATCGGCGAGGATCTTGGCGTCGCAGTAGGCGGCTCGGACCACAACAGCTTCGCGGCGGCGAAGATTCCGACTTTCTTCTTTTTCACCGGCGTGCACACGGATTATCACAAGCCCTCGGACACGCCGGAGAAGATCAACCTGAAGGGCATGGTGGTGGTGGCGAATGTGGCCGAGAAGATCATTCGGGATCTCGCGGACGCCACCCAGGTTCCGGCCTTCGATCCCGAAACCGCCAAGCTCCCCACGGTGCGCGGCGGTCCGGTGCGGGTCGCTTTCGGCAGCGTTCCCGACTTCGCGGACAACCCGAAGGGCTTCCGGATCAGCGGCACCACGCCGGGCTCCGCGGCGGAGGCCATCGGCCTGAAGACCGGTGACATCCTCACCTCCATGGGTGGGCGGAACCTTCGCAACATTTACGATTTGCAGGAGGTGCTCTCTACCTTCAAGCCCGGCGACAAGGTCGTCGTGAAGTGGCTGCGGGAGGATGTTCCGATGGAGGCCGAGGCCACCCTCAAGGGACGCTGAACTCCATGCGACTACCCCTTCCCGACGCCTTCCCCACCGAGGTCCATGTCCTGGATCGGCTTGAACCCAGGCTGCTGCCGGAAGCTCCGTGGGTGGTGATCGGGGATGCCGCCGTGCGCCAGACGTGGCAGGATTCGGCCATGCCGGAGCCTCCGGGCTCCCTATGGGTCCAGGTGGGGGAAGCCCACAAACACCTGGAGACGCTCCTGCCCTGGCTGGAACACTGGGCCTCCATCCCGCTCCACCGGGAAGCGGTGATCGTCGCCGTGGGTGGAGGGGTGCTCACGGACATGGCTGGGCTCGCGGCCTCCCTGTTCCTCAGGGGCTTGGCCTGGCAGGCCTGGCCCACCACCCTGTTGGCCCAGGTGGATGCGGGTCTTGGCGGCAAGACCGCCGTGAATCTCCTGGCCGGAAAGAATCTCGCCGGGGCCTTTCACCCGCCTCAGCGCATGGTGGTCTGCACGGCCTTCCTGGCTTCTCTCCCGTCCCGACAGCTCGAATCCGGCCGCTGGGAGCTCCTGAAAACGGCCCTCATGGAAGGCGATGCGGCCTGGGCCGAGTGCATTCTGGATGAGGCCACGCCTGCCGAGCCATCCCTGGTCCGCGCCCTCGCCCTCAAAGCCGGGAAGGTCCACCGGGATCTGCGGGAATCCGGTGAGCGGAAGCTCCTGAACCTGGGCCACACGCTGGGGCACGCCCTTGAAGCCGCTTCGGAGTTCCGCCTCCTCCACGGTGAAGCCGTGGGCCTCGGCACCCTCGCGGCCTGTTTCCTGGCCGAATCCGAGGGACTTCCGCCCTTCCCCGAAGACCTTCTCCAGCGCATTTGCTTGCGTCTGACGCCCCTGGCCCCGGAAATCGCCCCGTGGGATCGCTGCCTCCCTTGGCTCCTTCGGGACAAAAAGGCCGTCTCCACAGGAACCGGCGCGGCGGTACACTGCGTACTGCCGCGGTCCGGAAGCCCCGCCGAGTTGCGCTTCCTCCCGACCGAAGCCTGGGGTCCTGCCCACGCAAGGCTGCTGACCGCCCTTTCCTGAGACGACTACGTGTATCCAATGAAATCGCTGATCGTTCCCGCTCTGCTTGGTCTCGCGGGCGGCTCCCTTGTCGCCCAGCACTCCGAGGACCCGCGAGCCCTTATCCTCCAGGGCCGCGCCTTGCAGCGGCGAGGAGGCGGGGACAATCCTGCCCGGGCCGTCGCCATCTTCCGCCGAACCACCACCCTGGTGCCTCAGAGTGCCGAAGCCCATCTGCGACTCTCCGAAGCCCTCATGGAAGCGGGTGACCTGGAGGCCGCCGTGGACCCCGGAACCCAGGCCACGCACCTGGCTCCCCTGAATGCGGAAGCCTGGGCCCACCTCGGGATGCTTCACTACTTGAGGGGCCGGAAACTGCCAGAGGCCCAGCCTTTGGCCCAGAGGGCCCTGCAGCAGGCCGCCTCACTCATGCCGACGGATGCGGAACTCTGGACCCGACTGGCCGAGGTGGCCGAAACTCGCAAGGACGAAGCGGCTGCCCTGAAGGCCTGGATCCGCGTGGGGCGGCTGCGCCCGCCCTTCTCGATCCAAGGCAAGACCCTGGGCGAGGTCGCCTGGGAACGCGTGGCAGCCCTGGCTGCGAACCTGAAACACTACGAGGCGCTGCGGGAAGCCGTCCTGGCCCTCTGCCAGGGCAAATATCCCGAGGCCCACAGTCTTCGCCTGCTGGAGGATCTGGCCCGAGACCAAGTGGAGAAGGGCTTTCTCGGCCACGCGGAGGATAGTTTTGCCCTGCTGGGTCGCCACCTGCCCAAGGAGCCCGCCGTCTGGGACAACGTGGCGCTCATCCAGATCCGAACCGCGCGCTTCGAGGAGGCCTTGGAGAGCCTCCGGCGGACCGAGGCCCTCCGCCCCACCTCCCGCGGGGACTACCATGCGGGCCTGTGCCTCATGAATCTGGGCCGCTTCCGGGAGGCGGTGCCACGCTGGCAAGCCGTGCTCAAGACCCAGCGCTTTACGAAAGAAGACGAAGAACTCGCCTCCGGTGCCCGCGCCCTCCTGGCCACCTCCCTGCTGCTGGATGGCCGGGCCCAGGAGACACTCGAACTCCTGAAAGGCTGGCCTGAGACCGAACAACAGTCGGAGTTGCTGGCCCTGCGAGCCCAGGCCTACATCCAGACGCAGACATGGAAACAGGCGAGGCAGGTACTCCGCAATGGAATGACCCGGTTCCCAGCGCAGGGCATCTTCCAGCTGGCCCGCAGCCTTCCCGCCAAACGGTTTGAAGAAGGTTTCTTCGCCAAGAAGGAATCCCGGATGGCCCTCACGCAGATCAACTTGGAGGTCATGGCCGGACTGCTGGGCGACTTCCGACGCTGGGAGCGCTGCCTCGACTTCGTGCTGCTCGCACGCAAGGCGGCGCCGGTCCGTGACATCGAGTTGCTGCTGCTCCAGGGCAATGCCCTCCAGGAACTGGGGCGCCTGGACGAGGCCATGCGCATTCTCCGGGAGGGCCAGCGAATGAACCCCGGCCACCCCACGCTGCAGAACAATCTGGGCTATCTGCTGCTCGAAAAGGGCGGCGACCTGCCGGAGGCCTCCGCCCTTATCGAGGCTTCCCTGAAGCAGGATCCCAAGAACGGCAGCACCATGGACAGCTGGGGCTGGGCGTTGTTCAGGCAGGGGCAGTTCAAAGAGGCCGAAGACATTCTCCGCAAGGCCGCGGAGCTTTCTCCCTTCAGCCCGGAAACCCGGAAGCATCTCGGCGAGGCTCTGCTCGCCCTGGGGCGCCTGGAGGAAGCCCTTGAGCAGTGGGAACGCGCGCTCGCCTATGCCTTCCCGGACCGCAAGGGCCTGGAGGAACGGGCCCGGGAACTCCGCACGCGGATCGCGAAGAAGCTCGCGGAGGCTGGCCAGGCGGACTCGGAGGAGCCCTCGGAAATGCCAGAACCCGATCTCGATGAGGATCCGTTGTGATCTTCCTGTTCGCCCCGCCCCAGCTCGTCCAGCCCCCCGAGCCCGCGCCACCCCGGCCTGTCCGGGCGCAGTATGCGTGGGGCTACGCCGGCGCGGACGGCGAGGGGAAGGGCACCCTGAGCCTGTTGCTCGAGCCCGCCACAGGAAAAATAATCCTGGAGATCCACGGTCTGGGCGAGCGGCTGGTGCTCCTCACCGGGAATCGTAGCGATGGCTATCGGGTGCAGATTCCCCGAGAGAATGTGGACGCAAGGGCCCCCAACCTGGGCACCCTGCCCCTGCCCTTTCTGCCTCAGCTAGGGACCTGCGAAGGCCTGCATCGCTTGGTCTCGGAAGGCACGGGAACCGGCGTCAAGGTGACCCGGAAGGATGCCAAGGGCCCCGTGAAGCTGCGCTACGCGGGGAAGGACGACCAGGGCCGCGAAGTGCTGGTCTGGCTCGAGCGCACCCGGCGGGAACCCGTCACGGAGGCTCCCATTCCTTGACGGCAAGCCGAGACTTCCGGAGGACTCGGTCGGCATGCCCTACTACTCGAGGTACGAAACCAGACGGACGCTTTGGCCGACCGGTGGTGGCTGGAATCCGGCGAAACCGCCCTTGTGCCAGCGAACCCAGCGCCAATGGGGATCTTCCAGCCGAGAGGGAAAACGAAAAGAAACCGCAGCTGGGCGGGCGTCGTCGGTCAACTCGAGGACCTCGATGATGATCCCGTCGCGCACGAAGGGCTGGGAGGGGAAGGGCTCGTCGGCGTCTCGAATGAGCCAATCGAAGCTCTGCAATACCCGAGGCCCAAAAATCGCCGGAAGCGTCCGCCCACGAGGCCCGGAGCCGGGCCGGAGCAGGAAGCCGCCTTCCGGGCGGACGATCAGGGTGTGCGCGTCGGTGCGCTTGATCGTGAGGGGGTAGATGCCGCTGGCGAGCGTGAAGCTCTTAGCGGGGATGGGCCGTCTTTCGAGGGCATGCATGAGCTCCGCTAGGCCGGTGAAGTAGAAGGTCGGCGGGTGGATCACGATGGCGTGCTGGCTGGCTATCGGGGCATCGGCGGGGAAGGTGTCGGCGATCCTCCCGCTCAAGTTGTGCAGGGCTCGCAGGGTCGCCATGGTCTCGATGCCAACGTAGGGCGCCACGACCAGGTGGACGACCAGGAGGGCATAGGCGAGGGGTCGAGCCAGCCAGCGCCAGACGACGGGCTGGAGTCGTTTGGGATCACCAAGGGTGGTGGCGACGAAAAGGGCCACCAGGGCCATGCCTCCCAGCCCGGGCATGAGCAGTAGCCGATCATTGGGGAAGGTCGCACAGATGGGCAGGAGCGACAGCACCATGCCCAACCCCCAAAACCGGGCCAAGCGTTCGCGGCGCAGGAGTGGCCACGCCAGGACCGCGAACAGGGTCACTCCGGCCACCGCATAGAACACGAGACCCAGGGCGACCGGGCGGGAGGCCGTCGTCGAGAGGCCCGAAGGGGGGAAGCCCAGCTGTCCCATGAGCAGCAGCGGTGCGCGCTCGATGAACGCGCGCAGGTAGGCCAGGGGGCTATTCCCCGGATCGATGTAGATGGCTGAGTGGCTGGTACCGCAGCCCAGGAGCTTGTAGCCGAGTGCCCAGGCGGCCCCGACCAGGGCCGAGGGCACGAGGGCCGCCAGCCGCTGCTTCGGGCTGCCGGGGTCGATGAAGATCGCGTAGCTCGCCAAGTAGGCGAATCCCGCGAGGGCACTCTCCCCACCGAGCAGTCCGAGTCCCAGGAATAGGGGCGTGAGCCAGCTTCCAGGCGTCCAGTGATCGCGGCGCCAGCGGTCGTAGACCAGAATCGCCGCGATGGCGAACAGGCCCGCGACGAGGGCGTAGCGGTCGGCGATCCAGGAGGCTGATATGGTGTGCGCGTCGTCGATAGTGAAGGCGAAGCCGGCCAGGCCGGCCACCCAGGGCGCCAGCGGCGGTGCGGCAAGCCGCCGGTAGAGGTGGGTCGCCACCACCACGATGGCGGCCATCCACAGCAACGAGTGGACGTGGATCCAGTGCGGCTGGTCCCGCCACAGGGCGAAGTCGAAGGCGTGGGTGAGTCCGGTGAGCGGCCGCAGGAAGGAGATCCGAAGCTCCGGCGAGATCCACCAGGGCAGGAAACCGGAGTTGAAGGACCAGTGGTCGCGAATGAAGTGGAAGAGGTCGAAGGGGGTGCGCTCCACCATGGGCAGTTGCGGCGGGACCACGAGGGACGCCTTGTGGATGTAGTCATCCAGGAACAAGCCGATGCGAATCGCCGGCGAGGCGACCGCAATGGCGAGCGCGCCCAGCCAGTAGGGAAGGCGCTGATGCCCCAACATCCTTAGGACCAAGGCCAAGAAGCTTTTCATGTTTCGAGTCATGAAGGTATTCGTCCACCTACCCGGAATCGGGCGGATTTAATCCAAGCGCAGGCTGAGGTCCGCGGCCGGTGCGCTGTGCGTCAGGGCACCGACGCTGAGAAAATCCACGCCCGTCTCGGCAACGGCGCGGGCCCGCTCCAGACTCAGGTTCCCGCTGGCTTCCAGGAAGACCGGGCGACCGCAGGCGTGCCGCAACAGCACCGCCTCGCGCATGGCCTCCAGAGTCATGTTGTCGAGCAGCAGGCCATCCACCTCGGGAAGTGCCAGGCACTCCTGCACCTGGCCGATGGTCTCGGCCTCGACCTCGATTCGGATGAGGTTCGGGGAGACCCGCCGCGCCGCATGCACGGCGGCCGCGATCCCGCCGGCGGCAGCGATATGGTTCTCCTTGAGCAGGATCCCATCGCCCAGGGTGAGCCGGTGGTTGAAGCCGCCCCCGCAGCGCACGGCATACTTCTCCAGCAGTTTGAGCCCTGGCGTCGTCTTGCGGGTATCGAGAATCCTCGCGCCGGTGCCCTCGATGGCCTCGACGAAGCGCCGCGTGAGGGTGGCCGTGCCCGAAAGCCGCTGGAGAAGATTCAGCATCACCCGCTCCGCCATAAGGATCACCCGGCTGGAACCACTGACCCGCAACACTTCGATACCACGCAGCACACGGTCCCCATCCCGCACCAGGAGCTTCACCTCAAGGTTCGCATCCACCGCGCGAAAGACCTCAGCCGCAACCGGCAGGCCGGCCAGAACAAGGTCGGCCTTGGCCACGACCTTGGCCGTCATGGGGCGATCCGGCACTGAAGCCGTCGTCCAGTCCTGCGTGCCCCAGTCCTCCCGCAGAAAGGCCCGAAGCTGCTCGATGTAGGAAAGGACATGGGGAGGATTGAACATGGCGTGGCCTCGGCATCCGATCCGGGATTCTCCCATCTTTCGACGGCCGTCATAGCCCCTCTCCGGATCCTCCAACCAGAATTGATCCCTGCTGCCAGGGTGGTCGGGAGATTCTTCGGAACCTAATCCGCCCTGATCGCATTTGGGGGCGCCAACACCCCAGCCCGGAGTCCCCTGATGCATGCACGTCTCTTCAAGCCTTGCGATTACCGCGCCATGCCCTGGAAAAACGGCGGCGGCACCACCACGGAACTCGCCATCGAGCCCGAAGGCGCCACCCTCGAGACCGGTTTCCAGTGGCGCTTAAGCATGGCGGATGTCCGTGCGGACGGTCCCTTTTCCGCCTTTCCCGACTACGAGCGGACCCTCATGCTGCTCAAAGGGAACGGCCTCGAACTGGACTTCAACGGGAACGGCCGCAAGCGCATCGAGAAGGCCTACGAGCCCATCATTTTTCCGGGCGAATGGCACGCGGCGGGGCACTTGCTGGATGGACCCTGCCGGGACTTCAATGTCATCACCCACAAAGGGCTGACCCATAAGGTCTGCATTCTCCGCCCAGAGCCCCGGTCGGTACTCCCATCGGCACCCACGCTGCTGGTCTTCTGCGCTCAAGGCAAAGTTCGAGTGACCCCCACCGGGAATGTGCTGGGGCACCACGACCTGCTCCGCCTGGATGACCCGGGGGTGGTGGAGATCAGCTCTGAAGCTCCGGAAACTCTGGTGGTGGCCATCGCCATCGCACCCGAGGGCACAACCTAAATCACGGCCTCAGCGCGGCCGGGGCCGCAACCCGATAGGGAGGTACGGCGGCCGCGCTGAGAAGGAAAATCCAAATTCCTGAAGAATCCCGCCGGATTGCTGCTATCACCGTCTTTTACTCACCGTCCATTTCCGTTCATCACTGGTTCCGTTTTTCTCGGTGAAGGATGGATACCGATCTCGGCGGAGGATGCGAATCCAGGCCAAGGTCCAGGGAGGAAACGATGACGCACTCAATGGATTTCCGGAAGCTGATCGCGGTCCTGGGCCTTGGCGCCCTCGCCACCTCGCCCGCCTTCCCGCAGGGGATGACGATCTCCGACGGATCATGGCCGAGGTGAAGGCCATGAACGAAGCCAAGCAGGCACTTCGCAAGCAGATCCAGGAACTGAACGACTGGATCTCCCAGCAGATGGGAAAGACCGGTTCGAAGGACCTCAGCCGGGGCAAGACGGGGGGACCGTCCCCCTCACCCGGCTTCAAGCCGACCCTGGCGGTCCGCTCGGTCAATCTCGAATAGCGCAGCTCCGCAGTCCTCCACATTGAGTACGCCAAGGTTCCCGTCATCCCACCCCTGCCGCCGAAAGGCACCCTGGAAGCCGCCAGGGCCCTGCAGGAGGAACTCAAGAGCAAGCTGGACGGCCTCAACGAGATGTCCGAAACAACCTCCCTGCGCATCCGGATGACGTTGGACCGCAGGTCCAAGTTCATCGCGACCCTGTCCAACATCATGACGAAGATGTCCACGACCTCTGAGGCGTTAGCCCAGAACATCAAGTAGAAAACGGGGATAGGCGGAGGTTCCCCCGCCCTTAGCGCTTCACCAGCAGTTGCCGCGCCAGCCAGCCCTGGACCCGGCCCAGGGCCAGGGCAAGGTGCAGGGAACCCATGATGCCCAGGAATCCCAAGAGACCCAGCCCAAGCAGGAGCCACAGGGGCGGCAGGGCCCCGGGGCCGTAGTGGGTTCCCAGCATGAAAATGTTGCCTTCAAGGGTGCCAAAGCATCGCAGCAGCGGCATGGCCATGAATGTGAAGGACAGGGAGAAGGCGACCACCATCACCGTGAAGCTCAGGATGCCCAGAGGCAGGTGGAGCACCAGGTAGACGAGGCTCGTCCAGGTGTAGCCGTCGCGAAAGAGGTTGCCCAGGCGCTCGGTCCAGCGAAGCCCCTCTGGCAATAGCGGTGGCCGACGGGGCATCCGCACATCCAGCAGCGCCTCCACCAGACGGCCTTCCGCCAAGCCCAGGGCCCGGAAGGAACCCAGGAAAAAGAGCAGGAGGGGAAGGCCGATGACGAGCACCATCAGGCCCAGGGACAGGCTCAGGCCCGTGACGGCCCAGGTGAACGCGAAGATCCCTGCGGGCAGGGACAACAACAGGTAGAGCACGGAAGTGTAGGCCTTGGGGTCGGCAAACACGCCGAAGGCTGAGGGCCAGGGGCGGTCTTGTTCCTGAGGCTCAAGCGCGCGGGGGAGCCTAGCACCCAGGGCCTCAGCCACGAGGGTCTCCCGCTGGCGGTAACTCTCCGCGGTCTGCTCCGGCGTGCCGTGGGTGGCGAGGACCCTACTCAGGGCCTCCCCCGGCGATAGCAGAGGTTCCTCCCAGGACAGTCTCGCCAATTCGCGATCGACCCGGTTCTTCGTGTCGAAGAGGGCATCCTGCACAAGGGCCCGGTCGCTGCCCGCGAGAGCCGTTTTCAAGGCCATGAGATAGGCGTCGAGGGATTCTGACATGGGGCAACCTCCGGGAGCATCTGCAGCAAGGGTAGTCCTGACACATCAGGGATGGGTGGGGGATCGGCGAGCGCGGTCTGGGGATCGGTGGATGGTCGGGATCTGCCGATACCTCGGAGGCTCCGCGGTTCGCGGGAATGCATCTCCCCGCGCTAAACTGCCGGACTGACGAACGGAGTGGCTGAATGTCCGAAATCCTGATTCCCGTTTCCTTTGGCGAACTGCTCGACAAGATCACGATCCTGGAAATCAAGTCCGAGCGCATGACGGACGCGATCAAGCTGGCCAATGTCCGCAAGGAACTCGATGCACTCAACGCCACTTGGAGAGCCCACCCCGCGTCGCAAAAGGAAACCCGCGAACTGTTGGCTGCCCTCAAGGCCGTCAACGAGCGCCTCTGGCTGATCGAGGATGATATTCGCGGCCAGGAAAGGCAGCAGACTTTTGGCGCCGAGTTCATCCGGCTGGCCAGGGCCGTCTACTTCGAGAACGACGAGCGCTCCCGCATCAAAAAGGACATCAACCTGGCGCTGGGATCCGCTTTCGTCGAAGAGAAGTCCTACGCGGACTATCGCGGCGAGGCCTGAGGCCCGGGTGCAGTCATGAGCACGCCGATGCTCCTGCAGATCGCCGCCCTCAAGCGCGAGGCGGGCGATGCGATCCTGTTGACGCGGATGGGGGATTTCTACGAACTGCTGGGGGAGGATGCGGTCAAGGCGGCGCCCGTGTTGGAGATCGCGCTGACCATGCGGGGCAAGGGCTCCGAAAACGAAGCGCCCATGTGCGGCGTGCCTCATTTCGCCCTGGAAGCCTACCTGCCGAAGCTGCTGGCGGCAGGCTATTCCGCCGCCATCGCGGAGCCCACGGCCAAGCCCGAGGAGGTGAAGGGTCTGCTGCCCCGGGCCATCACGCGCATCATCACGCCCGGCACCTGGCTGGATGACGACGGACGCTGGCTCGCGGCGGTGCATCGCCAGGGCGAAAGCTGGGGCATCGCCCTGCTGCAACTGGCCTCGGGGCAGTTGCGCGTCATCCCCGGTGAAGGCGCGACGCTGCTGCGCTCCACCCTGGAGCGCCTGGCGCCCCATGAGTTGATTCTCGCGGAAGGCAGCGCGGACACCTTCGAACTGGAGGCAGCCCGCACGCTCCTGCCCGGCTGGCGTTTCGAACCCACCCGCGCACGCCAGCAGGTGCTGGCCTTCTTTGGCTGGACTCACCTGGAAGGCGTGGGCCTGGACCCCTTCCCCGCCGCCATCGGCGCGCTGGGCGCCCTGCTCGATCAGGTCGAGGCCACCCAGAAAGGCCGCCCCGCCCACATCCAGGGCGTGGCGCTGGAGCTGGGCGCCACGGGGCCCCTGCTGGACGCCACCAGCGCCCGGCATCTGGAGGTCCTCGCCAACACGCTGGATGGAGCGAAGACCGGCAGCCTGCTCGCCCTCCTCGACCGGGCTCGCACCCGCATGGGCAGCCGCCTGCTGAAGGCCTGGCTGGATCAGCCCCTGCGCGAACGCCCGGCCCTGGAACGGCGCTGGACCCAGGTGCAGTGGCTCACCGAGGACCGCCGCCGGGATCCCCTCCAGAGGCTCATGGCCCAGGTGCCTGATCTGGATCGCCTGCTGGGCCGCGTGGCGCTGAATCTCGCGACGCCGCCGGAACTGGGCCAACTGCGCGAAGGGCTGGCCCAGCTCCAGCGCCTGCCGAGCCTCATCACCGACGGCGGCTGGCTCGACGATGCCAAAGAACTGGAACTCTGGCCTGAGGGCACGCCTCTTTGCGCAGACCTCCTCTCGGAACTGCAGCGCTGTCTCGCCGAAGCGCCACCTCTGGACCTCGAGAAAGGCGGCGTCATTCAAGACGGCGTGGAGCCCGAACTGGACGCCGTGCGCCGTCTGGCCAGGGATGCGAAACAAGTAATGCTCGAACTCGAAGAAGAGGAACGCCTAGCCTCGGGCATCGGCAGCCTGAAGATCAAGTACAACCGTGTGTTCGGCTACTACTTCGAGATCACCAAGTCGAACCTCGCCGCAGCGCCCGCGCACTTCATCCGCAAGCAGACCCTGGCCAACGCCGAGCGCTTCACGACCGAGAAATTGATGGCCTTCGAGCAGCGTCTGCTCTCTGCGGAAAGCGATCTGCTGCGGCTCGAAGCCATCCAGTTCAAGCGTCTGCTGGCCCTGGTGCTGGAAGCCCGCGCCGAGCTCAATGCGCTTTCCCTGGCTGTGGCGCGGCTGGATGTGCTCTGCGCCTTCGCCGAGCGGGCCCGCCAAAGCGGCTGGATGCGGCCGGAAATTTCGGATGACCGGCAACTTACCCTGGCGGGCGCTCGGCACCCGATGCTCGAGGCCCGCCTGGGCCGGGAATGCATCCCCAACGATCTGGTGCTGAGGAACGGTCGCCCCATGGCCGTCGTCACCGGCCCGAACATGGGCGGCAAGTCCACCTTCCTGCGCACGGCCGCCCTGCTGGTGGTGCTGGCCCAGACCGGCTGCTTCGTGCCTGCGGATCTCATGCGCTTCGCCCTGGTGGACCGCATCTTCACGCGCATCGGCGCCAGCGATTTCCTCGCCAAGGGGCAATCCACCTTCATGGTGGAGATGACGGAGACCGCGCGGATCCTCAATCAGGTGACGCCCGCCAGCCTCGTGATTCTCGATGAGATCGGCCGGGGCACCAGCACTCGGGACGGCCTGGCGCTGGCCGAAGCCATCGCGCTGCATCTGCGGGATCTCAAAGGTGGCGCGCCGCGCACGCTGTTTGCCACCCACTACTTTGAGCTCACCAAGCTGGCCGATGACGCCCGCTTCCAGAACCTGCATGTGGAAGTGCAGGAGTGGGAGGACCAGCTGCTCTTTCTCCACCGCATCGCGGAAGGTCCCGCGGATCGCAGCTACGGCATCCAGGTGGCCAAGCTGGCCGGCCTGCCCAAGCAGGTCATCACCCGCGCCCAGCGCATTCTGGCCGAGACCCCGGAGCCGCCCATCGAGACCTCGAAGAAACCGAAGCGGTCCGTCGAAGTCCAGCAGCCCCTGCTGCCCTTCTTCGACACCGAAGCGGACCCTCTGCGGGACGAACTGAAGGCCCTGGATCTCAACCGCATGACCCCGATGGAGGCCCTGGCCTGGCTGGCCGAGAAACAGCGGGACTGAGGCAAAAGGGGTTCCATCTGCGGAGTTGGATCGTCCAGTTATTAGACTCCCCACCAGAATCTGTGGGGGAATCGGTGAGTTCTGGGGGTTCGGCAGCACAGGTATGGGCATTCCGCGTGTTCCTGTGCTATCCCCGGGTGCAGCAAGCAGTTCCTGGAGCGTGAGATTCCCGTGGATCCGGTTTCTGTAGAATTCGTGGATGCCTTCAGGAAGGTGCGGGCAACCTCGCAGCCCCAGACTCTGAAATACGCGATCGGCGCGACCTACAAGTGGGGCGCACTCTCGCCCCTGGTGGAACAGTCGTGGGTGGTGATCGTGGCTATCCCCCAGGCCGAGATTCTCCTGCCCATCAACAAGGCTTTGAAAAGCATTCTTTTCGTCGGGTTCGCCACCACCCTGGGGGTATTCCTCTTGGCCCTCGCCCTGGGGCGGTCGCTGCTCCGGCCCATCCACCGTCTTTCTGAGGCCATGGGACGCTTCGGCGCCGGAGAGGCCTCAGTACGGGCCCCTATCCTGGCTCAGGACGAGAGGGGCCGGTTGGCGCGGGAATTCAATGCCATGGCGGGCTTGAGCAAGAACAAATTGGCCACCGATGCTCACCGGTGCACACCGATGAAAAAGCTGTTCAAACCGGTGATGAACGGCGATTCACGGTGATAGGTTCACCGCGTGTTCCTCAACGAACGCACGTACTGGGATGGGATCTCCGCCGAGGTATTAAGGCGGGGGACGCATGCCAGTCATCCGCTTGATCATTGCTGCACCCCGTGGGAGGGTTGATACACCTGCGGGGATCGATCATGACCAATCAGATCTTTTTCAATGGCGGCTTCCATGCTGAGACGGACAAGCTGTTAAGTGTCCAGGATCGCGGTCTCTGTTTCGCCGATGGGCTCTTTGAAGTCATTCGCTGCGTCGGCGGCAAGTTCCTGCTGTT
>CAIPUA010000053.1 GCA_903868115.1 uncultured Holophagaceae bacterium | reverse complement strand
TTTTCAACCACGGATCACACGGAGCACACGGAAAAAACAAACGGGAGAATGCCGCCTAGCGGGCTCTTCCAGAGCCGGGCATCGTATTATGATGGTGCTGCCCCATTCCACCATCCCGCTCAACCCCCGGAGGTCCTCCATGCGTCCCCTCATTCCCCTCGCCGCCCTCATCTGCCTCACGAGTCCTGCCATGGCCAAACCTGCCCCTGCCGCGAATCCCTTCTTCACGCCCTGGCAGACGCCCTTCGGGGTGCCTCCTTTCGCCCAGATCAAGGCGGAACACTTCCTCCCGGCCTTCGAGGAAGGCATGAAGCGTCAGAAGCAGGAGATCGATGCCATCGTCAAGAATCCCGCCCAACCCAGCTTTGCGAACACGGTGGCGGCGTTGGATGATTGCGGGTTGCTTCTGGGCCAAGTCTCCAACGTGTTCGGCCTGCTCACAAGTGCCGAGACCAATGAGGCGCTCCAGGCTCTCGAGGCCAAGATCAAGCCCATCCTCGCGGCCCACCAGGACGATATCAACTTCAACGAAAGGCTCTTTCAGCGGGTGAAGGCCGTCTTTGAAAAGCGCGCCGCGCTGAAGCTGAACCCCGAGGAGACGACCCTCCTGGAGAAGAGCTACCGCCGCTTCGTCAGAGGCGGGGCCAACCTGGCGCCGGCCCAGAAGGAGCGCCTCCGCGCCATCAACGGCGAACTCTCCGGCCTGATCGTCAAGTTCGGCGGGAATCTGCTGAAGGACACCAATGCCTTCAACCTGGTGGTGGACAAGAAAGCGGACCTGGCGGGACTCCCCGAGGATCAGGTGCTCTTTGCCGCTGAGGCGGCGAAGAAGGCCGGCCTGGAGGGCAAGTGGGTCTTCACCATCAAGCGCCCCAGCGTCTGGTTCTTCCTGCAGAGCGCCGAGAACCGCGAGTTGAGGGAACAGATCCTCACCGCCTATTCCACCACCTGCGACAAGGGCGGCGAGACCGACAACAAGCTCATCTTCGCCAAGCTCGCCGCCCTCCGCGTCGAGAAGTCCCAGTTGCTGGGCTACAAGAACTGGGGCAGCTTCGTCCTGGCCGAGAACATGGCCAAGACGCCTGACAACGCGTACAAGCTGCTGGAGCAGCTCTGGAAGCCCTCCCTGGCCATGGCCAAGAAGGAAGCCGCCGAACTGCAAGCGATGATCGATGCCGAGAAGGGTGGCTTTAAGCTCGAGCCCTGGGATTGGCGCTTCTACTCCGAAAAAGTGAAGAAGGCCAAGTTCGATCTGGAGGAAGAGTCCCTGAAGCCCTACTTCCCCCTCGACAAGGTGCGGGACGGCGCGTTCACACTGGCGGGCAAGCTTTACGGCGTCACCTTCACCGAGCGCAAGGACCTGCCCACCTATCACGCCGAAGTCCAGACCTTCGAGATGAAGGAAAAGAACGGCACGCACATCGGGATTCTCTACATGGACTTCCATCCGCGCCCCGGCAAGCGCGGCGGCGCCTGGATGTCCAACATCCAGGAGCAGTGGATCCAGAACGGCACGTTCATCTCGCCTGTCATTTACAATGTGTGCAACTTCTCCCGGCCTGCAGGCCGGGCTCCGGCCCTGCTGACGCCGGACGAGGCCGGGACCCTCTTCCACGAGTTCGGCCACGCCCTCCAGGGGCTCTTCTCCACCTGCCGCTTCCGCGGCTCCGGCGCCGTGGCCCAGGACTTCGTGGAGTTGCCCAGCCAGGTCATGGAGAACTGGGTCTTCGAGCCTGAGATGCTGAAGCTCTACGCGCGCCACTACAAAACCGGCGCGGTCATTCCCGAGGCGCTGGTCCAGAAGATCAAGGCCGCCGGCAACTTCAACCAGGGCTTCGAGTGGACCGAGAAGCTCGCCGCCTCCTTCCTGGACATGGACTGGCACACGCTGACCGATCCGAAGCCCCTGGATGCTGCGGCCTTCGAAAAGGCCCGCATGGCAAAATGGGGCCTGATTCCCGAGATCCTGCCCCGCTACCGCACCCCTTACTTCCACCACGCCGCGGATGAATACGCGGCCGGCTACTACAGCTACACCTGGTCCGAGGTGCTGGACGCCGATGCCTTCCAAGCCTTCCAGGAGACCGGCAATCTCTTCGATCCCAAGACCGCCAAGGCCTTCCGCAAGCTCCTTTCCAAGTATGGGAGTGAAGATGCGGATGCCATGTACCGCGAGTTCCGCGGCCGGGACCCCAAGGTCGAGGCCCTGATCGAGAAGCGGGGGCTGAAGTAGATCCAGCTGAATCCGGCTATTGCTTTTCAGTCCTACCCAGACACTGAACCACAGAGGACGCAGAGAATACAAAAGAGAGAGCGCAGAGGGTAAACCCCCATTTCTTCACCACGCTTTTCTCTGTGTCCTCCTTTTCCCTCTGCGTCCTCTGTGGTTCATCTTTTCTTTTTTCAGCCCAATCGCGCTATCCGATATGTCCCTACCCCCCACCGAAAGCGAGGATTCCATGAAGACCCCCCACCTCCTGGGCGCTCTGCTTGCCCTGCCCCTGCTGGCCGCGCCCGACCCGGCCCAGGCCACCAACCC
>CAIPUA010000052.1 GCA_903868115.1 uncultured Holophagaceae bacterium | reverse complement strand
CCGCTGCCGCCATCGCCGCTTCCGGCAAGACCATGACCATGCCCAGGTTCAAGGAAGTGAAGCTCAAGGGCCAAGCCTATCCCCTGGTCCCGTCCATGACGGCCACCCTCACGGACAAGATCGCTTTGGTGAAGGAGGCCTATGCGGCCACCCTGGCCCACGACAAGCGCATCGTCAAGGCCCGTGTGGCTCTCGCCGACGAACTGCAGTACACGACCCTGGTGAACAGCGAGGGCCTGATCGTCTCCGATGTCCGTCCCCAGGTCCGGCTGGTCGCCACCGCCACGGCCGAGGAGAAGGGCAATCGCAGCACGGGCAGCGGCAACGCCGGTGGTCGGGTGGGCATCGCCTTCTATCATAAGCCCGGCACCACCCCCAAGGAAATCGGCGAGAATGCAGGCAAGGAAGCCGTGCTCCTCCTCGGGGCCGTCAATCCCCTGCCCGGCGACCAGATGGTGGTGCTCGGGAAAAAGCAGAGCGGCGTCATGATCCACGAGGCCGTGGGACACCCGCTGGAGGCCGATGGCGCCTGGCGCAAGACCTCCATCATGTGGGACCGCCTGGGCCAGATGGTGGCCAATCCGCTGGTGACCATCTACGAGGACCCCACCATTCCGAACTACCGGGGCAGCCTGAACGTGGACGACGAGGGCATTCAGACCTCCAAGACCATGCTGGTGGAGAAGGGCAAGCTGGTGGACTACCTCCACAACCGCCTCTCCGCCCGGATCATGGGCGTGAAGCCCAACGGCCATGGCCGACGCGAGTCCTTCGACTGTGTGCCGATTCCACGCATGAACAACACGGTGCTGGCCCCCGGCCAGAGCGATCCCGAGGAGATCATCAAGTCCGTGAAGAAGGGCTTCTTTGCCGAGAGCTACTTCGGAGGGCAGGTCGAGGACACGGGCAAGTTCGTGTTCGCCGTGAACCTGGGCTTCCTCATCGAGGATGGCAAGCTCACCCGTCCCGTGAAGAACGCGACCTTGATCGGCACCAATGTGCAGATCCTCAAGGAGCTGGACATGATCGGCAACGATCTCGCCTTCTTCCTTGGCTCCTGCGGCAAGGAGGGCCAGACCGTGCCCGTCACCGCCGGAACCCCGACAATGCGTATCCGCCAGATGACCGTGGGAGGCCGGGCATGAGCGCCACGACCCAGCAGCCGAACCTGAAGGAACTCGCCGAATCCCTGGTGGCCTACGGCCGCAAACAGGGCGCGAGCGAAATGGAAGTGACCATCGGCGAATCCCGCGATTTCAGCGTGAAGGTTTTCAATGGCACTGTGGAGAGCCTCACAGAATCGGGTTCCAAGAACCTAGCCATGCGCGTCTTCGTGGATGGGAAGAAGGCCAATGCCTCCTCGTCCGATTTCACGCCTGCCACCCTCCACCGCATGGTGGACAACGCCATCACCCGGGCCCGCCTAGGTGGCAAGGACGCCCTGGCCGGTCTACCCGAACCCGAGAAGATCGTGATCAAGGAAGCGGACCTCAAGCTCTTCGACCCGGCCGTGCTGGCCATGGCACCTGAGAAGAAGATCGCCTTCGCCCGCGAAGTGGAAGCCATCGGCCTCAAGGACACACGCATCAAAAAGAGCAGCGGCTCCTCCTTTGATACCAGCGAAGGCTCCAGAATCCTCCTGAACTCCCGGGGGTTCTCGGGCTCGTATCGCAAGACCTCCGTGAGTGCCGGAGTCAGCTTCATGGCGGGCGAGGGCGACAACCTGCAGCAGGATGGCTGGTACGACGCTTCCATCAACCTAGATGGCCTGTGGGCCGCCGAGCGCATCGCCAAGCTGGCCGCGGAGCGCACGGCGCGGCTCATTGGGTCCCGCAAGGTGGAAACCCAGAAGGTGCCCCTGATCCTCGACCCACAGATGGCAGGCATGCTCCTGGGCTTCCTGGCCCAGTGCATCGCCGGGGGCTCCGTGACACGGCGCCAGAGCTTCCTGGCCGACAAGCTGGGCCAGAAGATCGGCAACGAGCTTGTCACCATCATCGACGATCCGTTGATGCCCGGCCAGGTGGCCAGCCGTCCCTTCGATATGGAAGGCGTGGCCTCGAAAAAACACACCTTCGTGGAGCAGGGCGTCCTCAAGGGCTTCACCCTGAACACCTACTTCGGCCGCAAACTCAAGATGCCCTCCACCGGCCATGCGGGTGGGCTCACGAACTTCTACTGGGCCGCGGGCAAATCCACCCCCGAGGAGATCATCAAGTCCGTGGACAAAGGCTTGTTTTTGACCGGCGTCATGGGCCAGGGCACCGTGCCCACCACGGGTGACATTTCCCTGGGTGCCGTGGGGCTCTGGATCGAAAAGGGCGCCATCGCCTTCCCCGTGAGCGAGATCACCATCTCCGGCAACCTGGCAGATCTGCTCATGAATGTGGAAATGGTGGGCAACGACCTGGATATCCGCCAGGGCATCAGCGCCCCCACCCTGAAGTTCAAGGAAATCACCGTGGGCGGCACTACCGCCAAGGGCTGATCGGTTACACAAGAAGGGCGCCGCTCGGCGCCCTTCTTGTACCCGTTTGCCTGTCGGAGTGTTCTTCTACTTCGCCATCGGTTTGCGCGTCATGGGATCCCACAGGGGGAGGGCTACGATGGGCAGGGGAGCCGCCTCGGACAGCTTGCCGGGGTGGTCCTTGGAGTCGCCGGTTTCCATGACATCCCAGTTGCCCACGACCTGGATGACGAGTTTGTCGAGCGGCAGGTATTTTCTGGCGACCCTGAGAATGTCCTCCTTGGTGACGGTTTGGACGCGAGCGCGGTATGTGGCCAGCCGATCCTCGGGGATGCCGTTGAAGTGAGCGTTCATCAGGGTGTTGGCCACCTCGGCGGCGTTCGAAAATCGGGCGGGGAAGCCATTCACCAGAGCTCCCTTGGCCATGG
>CAIPUA010000051.1 GCA_903868115.1 uncultured Holophagaceae bacterium | reverse complement strand
GCGCCTTCTCGAGGGCCTGGTTCCGAGCCTCCAGTTCCTCAGTCTTGAGGCGGACCTCCTCCTGGAGCCTTTCGTTGAACAAGCGGAGTTCCTCGAAGGGGAAGCTCTCGCCAACCTCCTGGCGGCCCGTGGGCGCCGAGAGATGGTGGTGCACCATCCGCCAACCGTCCGGACCCTTTTCGATCACCATACTCAAGCGGAGATCGTCAAAATCGATCGGACCTTCCTCGGTCTGCGCACAGATCGAGAGTACGCAATAGAGAAGAGCACAGGTCGTACCCAGGGCCCTTCCGTCCACCCATTGGATCCGAAAGTCGATGGGGGACTCGGATTGTTCGAGATCCCGCACATAGATGGATCGGAGTTCTTCGGATTGCCTGCCGAGTTCGTCAAGGCCTGTCCCGAACCCTGAGAGGCAGGGATCCAGAAGGGCCAAGGTGCGCTCCAAGTGACGCTCCGTGAAATAGGCGGCAAAGTAGTCCCGCAGAAAGACCAACCATTCAGGGTCGATGTTTCCAGACTCAGGTGGGACTGGACTGGACAACTCGTTCAAGTTTTCCTCCGCGCATCACGCTCCGGGTCAGAGTAACTTTACGCGCTTCCGGGATTCGGAATGGGCCCCCCGTCAGAAGCGCACCCAGAGAGCCGTCGCAAGTTCCCGGCTGCGGGCGGCGAGCTCGGCCTCGTCCACATCAATCTTCAGGTGCTTGCCTTCCATCAGGATGCGGCCGCCACAAATAGTGGTATCCACGGTGGCCTGGGAGAGTCCGAAAACGAGATGGCCCAGCACGGTCGTGTCATCCAGAGGCGTGGGCGGGTGATAGTCCACCAGAATGACATCGGCGGCGGCGCCTTCTTCCAGGGTTCCGATGGGCAAGCCCCAGAGTTGGCTGGCCAGTTCGGGGTTGCGCACGAACAGCGCGTTCGTGAGTTCCAGGAAGCCGCAGCTGGGATCGTCCTGGCGGAGGTGCTGCGCCCAGAGGCCCACGCGCAGTTCCTCCAGCATATTGACGGTCATGGCGTCCGTGCCGAGACCCACACCCACGCCGCGCCGAACCAATTCCACGACATCGGCGATGCCCACGGCGTTGTTGAGGTTCGACTGGGGATTGTGGGCCACGAAGGTGTCGGTGTGGGCCAGGGTCTCCATATCGGCATTATTCACATGCACGGCGTGGGCCGCGAGGCTCTTCGCGCCGAGCAGACTGTGGGCCTCGAGCCGAGCCACGGGGCTTAGACCATACCGCTCACGATTCAGCGCCACATCGGAGGCCGCCTCCGCCACATGCACATGAAAGCCAATGCCCAGATCGTGTCCCATGACCGAAGCGCGTTCCAGGCTGCGATCGGAAAGCGTGAACGCTGCGTGGAGGCCGAAGAGCGCCCGCAGCTGGGGATCCTGTTCCCGTGCGCAACGCTGAGCGAAGGCCGCGTTTTCTTCCAGGCCCTCCTGGATGATCCCCTCGCCATCGCGGTCGGAGAGTTCGTAGCAAAGGCACGCGCGGAGCCCCGAGACCTTCACGGCCTTCGCGATGCGATCCAGCGAACCCCGCACGGCGCCGGGGCTGGCGTGATGATCCACCAGGGTGGTCGTGCCCTTGCGGATGGCGTCCAGGAGGACGATCTGGGTGCTCATCTCCACGTCATCCAGACTCAGCTGGCGATCCAGGCGCCACCAGAGATGATTCAGCACTTCCTGGAAATCCCGACTGGGTGCGGCCTTCCCGAGGCCACGCACGAGCGTTGAATAGAAATGCATGTGGGCGTTCACGAGACCGGGCATCACGACCTGCCCCTTCCCATCGAGCACCCGGTCGAAGGGGCCTTCGATGACCGGCGCGATCTTCGCGATCCGGCCATCCTCGAGAAGCATGGACTGGCCCTCCAGCACGCGGCAGGGTGAGCCGAACGTGATGAGCGTGCCGTTCTGGATCAGGATTCGCATGGGGCTTCCACAATGAAAGAATGGGGTCCACGGATACACACGGATGAACACGGAAAAAGAAAAAACAAAAAAAGCTTGTCGGATTATTGGCCTGTCTCAGCCGGGAAAATTTCGAATTGGTTTCCAGGAGAAATGACTCGCAGAACCAGCGGCCGTTTTCCAAAACGCCATTCCGCTGAAAATCTTCCTTCTATCTTGTATCCGTGGACAATTTTTTATAGCCCCACTTCCCGGTTGAAGTCGGTGATGAGCTTGTCGAAGTGGACGACTTCTTCCTCGAAGAGTTCGCGCCAGTATTCGGGGTTCCACTGGGCGCAGATCTCTTCGTAGGTCTTGCCCTGCTGTTCCACCCAGGTGTAGTACTTCAGGTTGTGGATGGCCTTGCGGTCGGTGTAGGTCAGTTCCTTGAAGTGGTCCACGGCTTGGCGCTCCAGGCTGCCTGTGAAGGACTGGGCGGCCCCCAAAGCCGTGAAGGCGCCGCGCTCCGTGGTGAGTTCTTCCAGGCGCGAACGGTACATCTCCACACTGTCGGTGAAGATGGTGAAGACCACATCGTTCTCATCCAGCTCCCAGTACTTGGCGGCCTTGATGGCGGCCAGCAGATTGCAGATGCCGCTGATGCCAAGGAGGCCCAGCTGCCCGATCTGCGTGGCGTCCACACCGGCGCTGGCGAGGAACTTCTTGCCCTCGGGCTCGTTGAAGAGCCGCAGGATCCGCAGGCAATCTTCGTCATCGATGGCGGCCACGGCATCGGTGTTGCGGACGTTGTGGACCCAGGGCACATGCTTGTCACCGATGCCCTCGATGCGATGATCCCCGAAGCCGTTGTTCAGTAGCGTCGGACACTGAAGGGCCTCGGTGGCGATGATCTTCACGCCCGGGAACTGCTTCTTTAGATAATCGCCCGCGCCGATAGTCCCAGCACTCCCAGTAGCGCTTACGTACCCTGAAAAACGAGTATTCTCGTTTTTCAGGCCGTTGAAGACTTCCTCCATGGCCGGGCCGGTCACGTTGTAGTGCCAGATGGGATTGCCGAATTCCTCGAACTGGTTGAAGACCATGTGGATGGGATCGTTCTTCAGCTCCCAGCACTTGTCGTAGATCTCCTTCACATTGGATTCGCAGCCCTTGGTGGCGATCACTTCCGAGCCGATTTCGGCCAGCCAGGTGAAGCGCTCTTTCGACATGTTCTCGGGCAGGATGGCCACGGCCGTGCAGCCCAGGATGGCGGAATCAAAGGCGCCGCCCCGACAGTAGTTCCCGGTGCTGGGCCAGACGGCCTTGTGCGTGTCGGGGTCGAACTCCCCGCTTACCAGGCGCGGCACCAGACAGGCGAAGGCCGCCCCCACCTTGTGGGCGCCCGTGGGAAAGAACTTCCCCACCAGGCCGATGACCCGGGCCTTGATGCCGGTGATCTCCCGGGGAATCTCCAGGAAATTCGGCCCACCGAAGCGGCCTGTCGCCACATCGTTCTTCCAGGTGATGCGGAAGAGATTCGCGGGGTTCACGTCCCAAAGCCCCACGCCCTTCAGCTTGGCTTGCTGGCCTTCGGGAATGCTCGCTGGATTGCGCATCTGCGCGAAGGTCGGAATGACGATGCCCCGCTCGCGACAGCGCTTCGCCGTGCGCTGGATGACTTCGGGATTGAGAACTTTCACGATTCGGGACATGGGGAGGCTCCTGATGTTTCCAAGAAGAAGGTCACCACAAAGGACACACAAGGACGCAAAGAAAGAGAACTGAAGACACAAAGTTGAAAAAGAAAGGCACCAAGTCTGCTTGTTCCCGCGACCGCGTGACCCATCGAACGAGCTACCTTTGTGCCTTTCTTTTCCCCTTCGTGTCTTTTCAATTATTCCTTCTTTGTGCCCTTTGTGATCTTTGTGGTGGATATTTTTAAAGACTGAGCATCTTCGGGCGATTGACGATCTCCTCGAGCCTAGCGCCGGGGTTCTGCAGGCGGGTGAGGAACATCAGGGCGCTGATGACAAAGGGCTTGTAGCTGGCCTCATGGTAGGTGGGAATGCGGTACTGCTCGAAGACCTCCGCACTCACTTCGCCCGCCTTGCAGCTGATGCCGGTGATATCCGCGGGCAGGCAGTGCATGTAGAGAGCCTGCTTGTCGTGGGTCAGGTTCATCTTGGCCCGGTCGCATTCCCAGTTCTGGAACTTGGCGTTGTTGGCCAAGCAGGCCTTCTCGAGATCCTTGAGACCTTCCTTGTCGGACTTCTGCAACAGGGCCGTGCGCTGCTGCATGACATGGTACGGAGCCCAGGACTTTGGATAGACGATGTGGGCGCCCTTGAAGGCGGCTTCCATGCTGTTCACGGTCTCAAAGCTGCCGCCGCTCTCCTTGGCCTGCTTGCCGGCCAGCTCGACCACCTCGGGAATGAGCCCGTAGCCCTCGGGATGGGCCAGGCTCACGTTCATGCCGAACCGGGTCATCAGGCCGATGATGCCCTGGGGCACGGACAGGGGCTTGCCATAGCTGGGGCTGTAGGCCCAGGTCATGGCGATCTTCTTGCCATTCAGGTTCTCGAGGCTGCCGAAGTGCTTCTTGAGCCAGGCCAGATCCGCCAGGGACTGAGTGGGATGATCGATGTCGCACTGGAGATTGATGAGGCTGGGGCGGCGGTGCAGCACGCCCTGCTTCGTACCGTCAGTAAGGGCGTCGCCCACTTCACGCATGTACTTGTTGCCTTCGCCCAGGAACATATCATCGCGAATGCCGATCACCTCGGTGAGGAAGCTGATCATGTTGGCGGTCTCGCGCACGGTCTCGCCGTGGGCCACCTGGCTCTTCTGCTCATCCAGCTCCGAAAGGGTGAAGCCCAGGGCGCTGGCGGCGGACGCGTAGGAGAAGCGGGTGCGGGTGGAGTTGTCCCGGAAGATGGAGATCGCCAGCCCCGTTTCGAAGGCGCGGTAGGACTGACCGGCCTGGTGGAGCTGTTTGAGCGTCTCGGCCAGCGTGAGGATGGCCTTGATCTCATCAAGGG
>CAIPUA010000050.1 GCA_903868115.1 uncultured Holophagaceae bacterium | reverse complement strand
GCTTGTAGACCCGCTTGTAGGCGTAGGGGATCTCCAGGGTACCGGCCTCCACCCCAAACTCCGGCAAGGGCACGGTGCGGTTGCCGGGTTCGATGGAAGGATTGTTCAGGTAGGCCCGGTCGAAGATCTCTTCCTTGGTCGCCTGGTTGGCCAGACCCGGGATGCCGCCGATGTGGGCGCAGGAGCCGAAGGCGACCATGATCTTGCCTTTCCGGCGCAACAGTTTGGCGACATGCTCGTTCTCTGAATTGCGCACGGCCCCGTTGAAGAGAACCAAGTCCAGCTCTCCGTCCTCCATGGCCTCCACATCCTTGTACTTCCCGTCCACGGCGATGGGCCAGAGGCGGATATCCGCAATGGCGGCTACATCGAGGATGAATTCATGGGTGTCGAGTACCGCCACATCGCACCCGCCGCAGGCTGCGCCCCAGTAAATGGCGATCTGGAGTTTCTTTGTCGCGGTTTCCATTCCTCACCTCTCGGCCATGTCGAAATCAAGCGCGGTACGGACCCGGCAGGGACCAAGCTCCTTGACCTGCTCGGTCATGCGGTCCACGACCTCCGCGAAGCGATGGCCTTCGCTGGCGCTGACCCACTCCAACTGGACCCGCTCGTGTTCGATGCCGTAGTCATCCAGAAGCTTTTTGAGCAGGGGATAGCGGCGCATGGCCTTGTAGTTCCCCTCTACATAGTGGCAGTCGCCCGGATGGCACCCACAGATGAGAACCCCGTCGGCGCCTTCCAGCAGCGCTTTCAGGATGAAGGTCGGGTCGATGCGGGCGCTGCACATGGTGCGGATCACCCTCAGGTTGCTGGCGTACTGATGCGACTCGTGCCCGCTAGGTCCGCGCCGGTGTAGGAGCACCAGTTGCAGAGAAAGCCCACGATCTTTGGTTCGAAGCCAGCCATCAGAGCACCCCCTCGATCTGCGCGAAGATCTGTTCATCCGTGAAGTGCCTGGCCTTGATGGCCGCCGAGGGACAGGCGCTGACACAGGCCCCGCACGCCTTGCACTTGGCGCTGATGACCGAACTCCTGTGGAGTTCGGTATTGAAGTCGATGGCGCCGTAGGGGCAGAGTTCGTTGCAGACCCGGCATCCGGAGCAGTCGTCCTGGTTGACCTCCGCGAAGACCGCATCCACTTCGATCCGTCCCCTGGCGATCTTGGCCATGATCCGCGCCGTGGCAGCCATGGCCTGGGCCACGGATTCGTTGATGTCCTTGGGGGACTGGCAGCAACCAGCGATGTAGACGCCTTCGGTGGTGGTGGCCACAGGGTCCAGCTTGGGATGGCTCTCGATGAACCAGCCGTCCCTGTCTCGGCTGATGTTCACCAGGCGCGCCACTTCGGCACTGTCATCCCGGGCCTCCATGCCCACCATGAGGATCACCAGGTCGGTGGGGAAGTCGATCTCCTCGCCGCAGAGCCGATCGTCCACCCGCAGGAACATTTCGCAGTCATCCCCGGGTCCGGCGGGCCGAATCTGGGGGGCCGTGTTCTTCTGATACATGAGGAAGATGGTGCGGATCGCCGAGGCCTGCTTGTAGAAGTCCTCGCAGCCTTTTCCGAAGGCATGCATGTCGATGTAGAGATCGTAGACAAAGGCATCCGGCAGAGCCGACTTCACTTCCTGTCCGTACTTCAGGGCCGTCATGCAGCAGACCCGGGAGCAGTAGCGGTTGAACTCCTCGGAGCGGCTGCCTACGCAGTGGATGATGGTCACATATTTGGGAATCTTGCCTTTCCCTGTGACGATTTTTCCACTGCGGAGCATCTGCTCGAATTCGAAGCTGGTGATGACATTGGGATTGGTCCCGTAGCCGAAGGCCTTCACCCGGGAGGCGTCAAAGGGCTTGTAGCCCGTGGCCACTACCACGCTGCCGACCTCCACCGTGACCTTTTCACCGGCGGCGGGTTGGATTTCGGCCTTGAAGTTGCCGACAAAGCCGTCCAGGCCCGACACTTTGGCGTTGAGGAAGGTATTGATATTGGGGTTTTCCAGGACGCGGCGGATGCGCTCGGTCAGGATGTCTCGGGCGGAGTCCAGGTAGGGGGCCGTGAGGTCCACCCGGGCTAGGTTGCCGCCCAGTTGCGCGGCCTGATCCACCAGGAAAACCTGGTTGCCAGACTCCGCCAGTTCCAGGGCTGCCGTCAGGCCCGTGATGCCGCCTCCGATGACCAGGGTGGCCGGGCACATGTCCACGAAGCGCTTCTCCAGCGGTTCATGGTGGACCACCCGGCGCACGGCGCCCTTGGTAAGGGACGTGGCCTTGTCAGTGGCCTGCCGGGGATCCGTGTGGACCCAGGAGCACTGCTCGCGGATATTGGCCATTTCCAGAAAATACGGATTGATTCCGGCCTTGATCAGGGCCTTCCGGAAGGTGGGCTCGTGCATTCGGGGACTGCAAGCGGAAACCACCACCCGATCCAGTCCCTGTTCCTGAATGTCCTTGATGATCATCTCCTGGCCGGGATTGGAGCACATGTACTTGTAGCTCTTGGCGCACACCACCCCGGGCTGGTCCAACGCCTTGCCGACCACCTCATCGCAATCCACCACCTTGCTGATGTTGGTGCCGCAGTTGCAGATGTAGACGCCGATCTTGTGATTTTCCATGGGGTTCTCCATCAGGCCGGCAGGGTTTCGGCGGCGGCGGACTCTTTCGCCGCCATGGCGTCCACCTGAACATGCGAGAAATACATGGCCAGGGGGCGGTAGCACATGTGGGCCCACTTGCTGAAGGGAACTTCCAGGACCAGCATGGGCACCACGCCCATGAGGTGGGCCAGGTAAAGGATGTTGGCCGCGTAGGGGCTGCCGAGGCGGTGGCAGGCGTGCTGCAGAATCCCCGTGAGGGCCACGTAGAACAGCATGATCAGAAAGATCCAGTCGGTTTCGTGGGAGTGCTTGTAGTGGGTGGCGGACTTCTGGACGCGACCCCAGAGGGCCATGGCCACGGTGATGAGGAGCCCTGCGGTAGCCGCGTAGCCAAAGGCGTGGGCCCACCAGTTCACGGCTGGGCCGGCCTGCATCATCGGCAGGAAGAACATGATGAGGACCAACATGCTCACATAGCTGAGCATGAGCACGATGTGTAGCCGCCAGGGGCCTTTTCGGTCGCACTCGCTGTAGCGCTTCTGCGTGAAAAAGTGCAGGAGGAGGAGTCCCGCGCGGCGGGCATACATCGCCGGAGTCGCCCGATGTTCAGGGTCGCGACCCATGGTGAACCACCACATTCGCCCGCAGTTGATCAGCAGGAAGGTACTTAGGATGGTGGCCATGGTCCAGTCGAAGGCATGGATGACGGCACTGGGGAGGAAAGCCCCTGGTCCATCGTATTTATGGATGTCCCCGGTGGCGGTCCCGAACATGTAGAAACCAAGCCCCGTCAGAATGGCCAGGACGATGATGCCGAGAAGCTCCATTTTCCAGGATCGGTAGAGCAGGTTGGAGATCCCCGTGAAGTCGTACTGAGCCGTGAGCCAGCGCCGCATACTCATCATGGTCTCGCCGGGCTCCGCCTCCCGGGGGCACTGCTCGGAGCACTCGCCGCAGTAGTAGCAGAGCCAGGGTTCCAGGTTGGACTTCAGTTTTTCCCGGAGGCCCATCTGCAGGTAGCGCATGGATTTCCGCGGGAAAATGAAGGGTGCTTTCGAGAAGGGGCAGACTGCCGTGCAGTTGCCGCAGTGGTAGCACTTGAGCACGTCCTGGGCACCATAGATTTCCAGTTCGGCCACGAGTCGGGGATCGGCTTGAACCGTCATGTTTCTCTCCCTATCCTCAGTTCTTCGCCAGTTGGCGGGCTCGGTTTTCGATGGTTGCCAGGGTCAAGTCGCTGTTGGATTCGCTGCCCTGCTTGCGCAGGATGGTCTTCAGGACCGAAGCGGCTGCCGCCGAGGCCTGGGCCACCGTGTCAGGGATGTCCTTCGGCCCCTGGCAGACTCCCGCGACGAAAATGCCGCCCCGATCGGTGCCTGTGGGATCGGTGTTGTAGTCCGATTCATGGAACCAGCCACCATCGTCTCTGGGCACTCCGAGCATCTTGGAAATGTCGCAGGCGCTCTTATCGGGTTCCAGCCCCACTGCCAACAGCACCATGTCCACGGGCAGTTCTACGACCTTGTCCTCCAGGATATCTTCGCCCCGGAGGTAGAGCTGACCATCCACTTCCTTCACGCGGGCGGACACGCCCCGCACCACGTGGATGCCCTCATCCTTGATGCGTTCGAAGAATTCCTCGTAGCCCTTGCCATAGGCCCGCATATCGATGTAGAACTCGTAGCACTTGGCGTCCTGGAGTTTCTCCTTCACCAGGTGGGCGAACTTCAGGGAATACATGCAGCACACCCGGGAACAGTACGGGTTGTAGTTGCGGTCCCGACTACCCACGCAGTGAATGATGGCGACGCTCTTCGGCCTAGGGCCGTCGGGATCGAAGACCCACTCCTCCTGCTTGGTGCGCTTGTTGAACTGCTTGCTCTTCATCACGATCGTGCCTCCGGTGGGACCGGATGCGTTGGTAAGGCGCTCGAATTCCAGGGCGGTAATGACGTTGGGCAGCTTGCCATACCCGTAGCGTTCCATGCGCGTGGCGTCAAACACCTCGTAGCCCGTGGCCAGGATGATGTTGCCAACTTCCACTTCCACGATTTCGTCCTTGTCTTCGAAGTGGATGGCATCCTTGGAACACTTCTTGACACATGCGCCGCACTTGGTGCCCCCGCTCTGCAGATAGGTGCAGTGTTGGGCGTCCACGACGAAGGCGTTGGGAATGGCCTGGGGGAAGGGTATGTAGATGGCTTTGCGCTGGGAGATGCTGGAATCGAACTCGCTGTCCGTGGAGACCGGGCAGATGGCGGAACAATCGTTGCAGGCCACACAGGCATCCAAATCAACGTAGCGGGCCTTCTTGCGGATCTTCACCTTGAAGGCCCCGGGTCGGCCAGTGACCTCTTCCACTTCGGACCAGGTCATGAGTTCGATGTTCTCGTGCTGATCCACGGCCACCATCTTGGGTGTGAGAATGCAAGCGGCGCAGTCCAAGGTGGGGAATGTCTTGTCGAACATCGCCATGTGACCCCCGATGGTGGGGGTCCGTTCGACCAGGTAGACTTTCTTGCCTGCATCGGCGATCTCAAGGGCCGCCTGGATCCCGGCGATCCCGCCGCCCACCACGAGGGTGTCGGGGTGCACGGGGCTGGGTGCTGGTACCGCCGCCAGTCCGAAGGGGACATCCATTACCGCACAGGCCAGGACGGCCTTGGCGCGCTCGGTGGGACTTTCAAAGCCGCCGCCGTGCTCACGGAAGGAGGCCAGGCGAATCGCCTCGGGATCGCCCCCCGCCAAGGCCATGGCCCGGGTGAAGGCCGTCTTGAAGTAGCCCGGGGACGGAGCCGCAATGACCACCGTGGTTACTTGCTTCGCGGTCAGTTCCTTGGCCAGGGCCACAGGGTCCAAGGTTGGGGAGGTCCCAAGGTGCTTCACCTCCACCACCAGGGGCAAGGCGGCCGCGTAGGTTGCCAGGGCCTTGTAATCCAGGGAGGGATTGGGCCCGTTTCCACGCGTGCAGAAATAAACTCCGATGCGAGCTTTGCTCATGGCACCCTCTTGGGTTGGGAAAATTTGGCAGAAATCTGATGCCAATCTACCTTGACTTCAAGGAACATCAATCAAAAATTTAATTCATTTTATTTAGATCGATATATTAAAGTCGATATTTATTATCTCACTGCAAGCGAGCCTGTCGCACGACGAACGCACGAACCCGGCCTGCCCCAAGGGCCCCGCCTACGATCCCTGTCCCCTCTGCGGTAAAGTGCCTGTGCATGCGATCGGTGTTGCCCGAGTGCATATCATAGGGCTCGGTGTGGAATGGGAGGGTTTATGTGCACGACCTGCGGATGTGGCCACGGCGAGACCCGGATCGAAGGCGATGCGCACCCCCATATCCATGCGGATGGGACGGTCCACAGCCATTCACATGGGCACAGTCACGACCATGAGCACGATCATGGCGACCGGCACGAGGGTCCAGGCACTCGTTCAGGGGCAGCCCACGGCCACGCGCCGGGGTCCAGTCAGCGGCGGATGGTTCGGATCGAGCGCAATTTGCTGGAGAAGAACGATGCTTTTGCGAAGGTTAATCGTGAAAAATTTGCTCTACACGGTCTCTTCGTCCTGAACCTTGTCTCCAGTCCTGGTTCGGGCAAGACGACCCTGCTGACGGCCACCATCGAGCGCTTGAAGAATCGCCTTCCCATCGCCGTCATCGAGGGTGATCAGCAGACCACGCACGATGCCGATCGCATCCGCGCCACGGGCGTGCCGGCCATCCAGATCAACACCGGAAAGGGTTGCCACCTGGACGCCCGCATGGTGGGCCATGCCGCAGAACGATTGACTCTGCCGCAGGATTCCGTGCTGATGATCGAAAATGTCGGCAACCTGGTGTGTCCTTCTGCCTTCGACCTTGGCGAGGCCCACAAGGTGGTGATTCTTTCCGTTACCGAAGGAGAAGACAAGCCACTCAAGTACCCGGATATGTTCAGCGCCGCGGATGTGTTGCTGCTGAACAAGGTGGATCTGCTTCCGTACCTCAAATTCGATGTGGACCAGTGCCTGGATTTCGCACGCCGCGTGAATCCGCACCTGAAAATCATTCGCACCAGCGCCACCACCGGTGAGGGGCTGGATGCCTGGACCGCCTGGATCGAAACAGGCGCACGCCTCGCGAAAGAAACCCGCAGCGAAGCGCTTTGAGTCCGAGGTGTCGCGCCTGAGCATCGAAGTCCAAGGCGTGGTGCAGGGCGTGGGTTTTCGGCCCTTCGTATACCGCATCGCGCGGGCCAGAAATCTGGTGGGTTGGGTGCGGAATCGGCCTGACGGCGTTGAGATCGAGATACAGGGCCACGAAGCGTTGCTGGACGATTTCCTCCGTGCCCTGCAGGATGAAAAACCGGCACCCTCCAGAATCCACGCCATCTCGTCTCACATGATCGAAGAGGTTCCTGCTGAATCCGTCTTCGCCATTCGTTCCAGCGGGGAGAGTGCGAAGACCAGACCCTCAGTGCCCGCAGACCTCGCCCTCTGCCGTGATTGCCAGACGGAAATGGAGACGCCAGGAGAGCGCAGGTACCAGTACCCCTTCACGAATTGCACGTATTGTGGTCCCCGCTACAGCATCATTGCTGGGCTGCCCTACGACCGAGCCCGCACCGCCATGCGAACTTTCCCACTGTGTGCGGCCTGTGAGGCCCAGTACCGGGATCCTTCCGACCGCCGCTTCCATGCCCAGCCTATCGCCTGCCCCGCGTGCGGGCCGAAGGTTGCACTGAAGGACGCCCGTGGTGTGCTGCGTGCCGTGGGCGAGGCGGCTCTGACCGCCGCAGCCGAGGATCTCAAGGCGGGCCGGGTCCTCGCGATGAAAGGCCTTGGCGGTTATCAACTTTTGGTGGATGCGACTTCGGGTCCGGCGATCGCGCGGCTGCGCACTCGCAAACATCGCGAAGAGAAACCCTTCGGGGTGATGTTTCCAGATATGGAGGCACTGTCGTGCGCCTGTGAGGTATCCGAAGCCGAGGCGGCCATTCTGCAGTCCACGGAGGCGCCCATCCTCCTGCTGGCATGGCACGGCGGCGGCATCGCTCAAGGCGTTGCGCCAGGCAACCCCAACCTCGGCGCCTTTCTGCCATACACTCCGCTGCACCGATTGATGCTGAGTCTCGTGGAGCGCCCGCTGGTCTGCACCAGCGGCAATCTCTCCGATGAGCCCATGTGCATCGACGACGAAGAAGCTCTGGAGCGCCTGGCCGAGGTGGCGGATGCCTTCCTCGTGCATGACCGCCCCGTGCTGCGCCCTGTGGATGATTCCGTGGGCCGCGTCGAGGAGGGCACCTTACGCCTGCTGCGGCGAGCCCGGGGTTTTGCCCCCCTGCCTTTGCCCGAAATGTTTGACGCGCCGGCGGTGCTGGCCTTCGGTGGTCACCTGAAGAGCACCATCACGCTACTTGTGGGCGGGCAGGCGGTGGTCAGCCAGCACCTGGGGGATCTGGATTCGCTTCAAGGGGTCTCACTCCTGTCCCGCACCGTTGATGACCTTCTGGCCTTTTTTCAGGCCGAGCCCGCCCGGTTGGCCTGCGATCTCCACCCGGACTATGCCTCCACGCGCCTCGCCGAGCGCATGTCCAAGGCCCGCGGTCTTCCGCTGGTGCGGGTGCAGCACCACCACGCCCATGTGGCTGCCAGCTTGGCTGAACTCGATCTGAGAAAACCTGTCCTGGGCCTCGCCTGGGATGGATCCGGCTACGGGTCAGACGGCACGGTGTGGGGTGGCGAAGCCCTGCGGGTAGAGGGTCCGCGCTTCACGCGCCTGGGTCATCTGCGCACCTTTCCCCTGCCCGGTGGCGAGCGAGCGGTGCGGGAACCGCGGCGATCCGCGCTGGGGCTTTGCTGGGAAATGCTCCGCGACGATTCGGCCGCAGCCGATTTGTTTACCGCCGCGGAGCTACCTGCTTTGCACAGAATGCTCGAACAAGGCCTCAATTCACCTCGGACCTCCAGCGTGGGTCGCCTCTTCGATGCGGTCACAGCGTTGGTCGGCATTCGCGCGGGGACGGGGTTCGAAGGTCAGGCGGCCATGGCCCTGGAGTTCGCGGCGGCCGGGTCCGCAGGCGACGGTGCCTACAGCATCACGGAAAAAGAGGGGATGGCCGACCCGACCCCGCTGCTGCAGGAGTTGCTGACAGACCGGAGCCACGGCACGGATCCCGCCTTGATGGCTCGCCGCTTCCATGCAGCCCTGGCCGATCTCGTGGTGGCATTTGCAGCATCGGCTGGGCTCGAGGATGTGATCCTCACCGGGGGATGCTTCCAGAATCGACTCCTGGCGGCCCTCTGCACCCAAAAACTATTTCATCGGGGTTTCCGCGTCCATCGTCCCGCACTCTACCCACCCAACGATGGCGGAATCTCCCTCGGGCAGGCCTGGGTGGCGGCACAATGGGACGAGCAGGGCGACCTGGCCCCCTCCACATCTGATACCCCATTTACCGTGTCCCCGGTGGTCCCAAATGCCAGACCCAGTGTTTGATCTGAGTTGCCCGCTGCCCCTTCGCCATGACACGATCCAACTCGCCCACGGGGGCGGCGGGCGCATCATGCGCGAACTCCTGGAGCAGTTGATGCTGCCGGCCTTTCGCAATGCGGCGCTCAATGCTCGCCACGACGCAGCGGTGCTCACTCTGGGTGGTGCGCGGGTGGCCTTCACTACGGATACCTTCGTGGTGCATCCGCGCTTCTTCCCCGGTGGCGATATTGGAGAGTTAGCTGTCTACGGCACGGTGAACGATCTCGCCATGGGCGGCGCGACGCCTGAATTCTTGAGCTGCGCCTTCATCCTTGAAGAAGGATTTTCCCTCGAGGAACTGCGCCGCATCGTCGCCTCCATGCGCGCGGCCGCAGACCGCTGCGGCGTGGCGATCGTCACCGGTGACACCAAGGTGGTGGACAAAGGTAACGGCGACGGTCTCTTCATCAATACCGCCGGGATCGGCCTAGTGCCCGCAGGTGTAGACATCGCCCCTCGGCGCGTGGTCCAGGGTGACGCGGTGATCGTATCCGGCGACCTGGGTCGGCATGGCGTGGCGGTGATGTCCGTGCGCGAGGGTCTGACCTTTGAGGTGCCGGTGCAAAGCGACTGCGCGCCCGTCCACCGGCTTGCGGCGGCCCTCCTGGACGGAGGCGTGGATGTGCATTGCCTGCGGGATCCCACGCGCGGCGGACTGGCCTCGGTGCTCAACGAGATCGCCACCGATGCCCAGGTCGCCATCGAAGTCGTGGAACGAGACATCCCCGTGAATGAAGGTGTGGCTGCGGCCTGCGAGATTCTGGGCCTGGATCCCTACTATGTGGCCTGCGAAGGCCGCATGGTCGCCTTTGTGCCTGCCTCCCAGGCGGACAAAGCCCTGGCTTTGTTGCGCCCGCTTCCCGAGGGCCATGGCGCGGCCACCATCGGGCAGGTCAAGGAAGGCCCAGTCGGCGCGGTGATGCTGCGCACTTGCCTCGGCACGCTGCGCTTGCTGGATTTGCTGTCCGGAGAGCAACTTCCCAGGATCTGCTGAAGGCCCACTGCGCGAATCACGCTTCCAGCCAAAGTCCTGCATCAGGCCGCGATCCGTGCCGGTCTTGCGGGTCGGTGGGAGACTATCAGACGCGTTGGTGATGCGTTATTCTGGTTGTGGCCAAGCTCAGCTTGGTATTCCAGGGAGACGTCATGAACCTGTTCCGCCTTTTTCCTGTGGTGCTCTGCGCCGTGATGGTGCTGAAGGCCGCCGATGCCCAGCATTACGGTCAACCCATGACGCTCAAGGAAGAGACGAAGATCTCCGAGATCCTGGCAAACCCTGAGAAGTTCAAGGGGAAGAAGGTCAGGGTGCGAGGTGTCGTGACCGATGTTTGTGTGGAGCGCGGGTGCTACCTGAATCTCAAGGGCGATAAGAAATTCCAGGAACTGATGTTCAAGGTGGACGACGGCGTCATCGTGTTTCCCGCCAGCGTCCTGGGTGCCGAGGCGATCACCGAAGGCGTCGTCTCGCTGCAAGTCTTCAGCGAGAAGGAACAGAAGGAAATGTGCCCCATCGAGGCCAAGGCCCTGAACCGGAAATTCGATCCCGCCAAGATCAAGGGCCCGATGAAGGTGATCCGCCTCGATGGAACCGGCGCCGACGTTAAGTCCTAAGGAGCACCTTCCCATGTCTCTCGGATCGCGCCTGCCCTGGCGCCGCTGGAATGCTGCTCTGCACCGGGATATTGGCTTCCTGGCGGTGGGTCTGACCTTGGTGTATGCCATCTCCGGTCTGGCCGTGAACCACATGGCCCACTGGAATCCCAACTATCGGCGCGTGGTGAAGATTCACGAAATTGGCGCCTTGAACAAGGAACTACCCGAGGCCCAACTAGCTGCGGAGACCCTTGCGCGCCTTGGGGTGGAGGCCAAGCCCAGAGCCGCCTTCCAGCCCGACCAGGACACCCTTGAGATCTACATGAAGGAAGGCAAGTACGCGGTGGATCTGCCCACCGGCAAGGTCCTGTACGAGGCCAATCTGCCCCGGCCGGTGTTGATGGCCATGAATCGTCTGCATCTCAATGCGCCCAAAAAGGCTTGGACCTGGATCGCGGACCTCTACGCGCTCTCCCTGATCGCCCTTGCGCTCACAGGGCTCTTCATCCTGAAGGGTCCCAAGGGGATTAAGGGACGCGGCGCGTGGCTGACGGCCCTGGGCTGCGCCATCCCCACTGGGTATTGGGTCTGGTGGGCCTACCTCCGCTGAGGCGAAAAAGGCGATGACTCTCTACTGCCGCTTTGTGGCGGAGCATCCGGAGCAGGCGCTTCACCGCGCCTACCACGACACCCAATACGGCTTCCCCCTTACGAACGACGCCGAACTCTTCGGGCGCCTGATCCTGGAAATCAATCAGGCCGGTCTTTCCTGGACCACCATTCTGAAGAAGCAGGAAGCCTTCCGCAGAGCCTATGACGGCTTCGATATTGGAACGGTTGCATCGTACGGCGCGGCCGATCATGCACGATTGATGGGCGATGCGGGCATCATCCGCAACCGTCTGAAGATCAACGCCGCCATTGAGAACGCCCGCCGCATCCTGGCCCTGAAGGCCACATTCGGCAGCTTCAAGGGCTGGCTCGAGGCCCATCATCCGAATGATCTGGCCACCTGGACCAAGCTCTTCAAGAAGACCTTCGTGTTCACCGGTAGTGAGATTGTGAAGGAATTCCTGATGAGCACTGGCTATCTGGAGGGCGCCCATGAGGAGGATTGTCCAGTTCACAATTGGGTCCAGACCGCTGGCGCGTCCTGGACCCGATTGTGAATATTTCAGATCGACCAGGCAACGAAAAGGCGCCTCGTGGCGCCTTTTCAGGGTGATGCGGAAGTCTAGTACCGGTAGGTATCGGTCTTGTACGGCCCGTCCTGGCTCACGCCGATGTAGGCGGCCTGCTTCTTCGTGAGCTGGGTCAGCTCGGCATTGAGCTTCCTGAGCTGGAGGCGTGCCACCATCTCGTCCAGGTGCTTGGGCAGAGTGTAGACGCCGATCTCGTACTGCCCCTGCTTGGTCCACAGCTCGATCTGGGCCAGGGTCTGGTTGGCGAAGGAGGAACTCATTACGTAGCTGGGATGGCCCGTGCCGCAGCCCAGGTTCACCAGGCGGCCCTTGGCCAGCAGGATGATGCGCTTCCCGTCCGGGAAGATCACATGGTCCACCTGGGGCTTGATCTCTTCCCACTGATATCGCTCGATGCCGGCGACATCAATCTCGCTATCGAAGTGGCCGATATTGCAGACGATGGCCTGGTCCTTCATGGCGGCCATGTGGTCGTGGGTGATGACATGGAAGTTGCCAGTCGCTGTCACGAAGATATCGGCCAGGCTGGCGGCCTCGTCCATCGTCACCACGCGGTAGCCTTCCATGGCGGCCTGCAGGGCGCAGATGGGATCAATTTCCGTCACCCACACCTGGGCGCGCAGGGCGCTCAAGGCCTGGGCGCAGCCCTTGCCCACATCGCCGTAGCCGCAGACCACGGCGACCTTGCCCGCGACCATCACGTCCGTGGCGCGCTTGATGCCGTCCACCAGGGATTCGCGGCAGCCGTAGAGATTGTCGAACTTGCTCTTGGTCACGCTGTCGTTGACATTGATGGCGGGGAACTTCAGCTCGCCCTTCCGGTGCATCTCGTAAAGGCGATGGACCCCCGTGGTCGTTTCCTCGGTCACGCCCTTGATGGCGGTCAGCTGGCGGGAATACCAGGTGGCGTCCGTGGCCAGCCGCTGCTTGATGGAGGCGAAGAGCACGCGGGCCTCCTCGCTGTCCGGGTGATCCAGCACATGGATGTCCTGCTCGGCCCGGGCGCCCAGGTGGATGAGCAGCGTGGCATCGCCGCCGTCGTCCAGGATCATGTTGGGTGTGCCCTCGCTGAATTCGAAGATGCGGTGGGTGTAGTCCCAGTAGTCCTCCAGACTCTCGCCCTTGATGGCGAAAACGGGCGTGCCACCTGCGGCGATGGCGGCGGCGGCGTGATCCTGGGTGCTGTAGATGTTGCAGGAGGCCCAGCGGACATCGGCACCCAGCGCCTTCAGGGTCTCGATGAGCACCGCAGTCTGGATGGTCATGTGCAGGGAACCCGCGATGCGGGCGCCCTTCAGGGGCTGCTGGGCGGCGTATTCCTCACGGATCACCATCAAGGCGGGCATCTCGGATTCGGCGATGGCGATTTCCTTGCGGCCCCACGCGGACAGCAAGAGGTCGGCGACGATGTGTTCCGTTCGAGTCACCGTGCTCATGGTGGTCTCCTTCCAGGGAAAGGCCAGAGGGGAAGGGGCTGCTCACCCGATTCCAAACCCGGCAGGTTTGTCAGGTGAGCGCGGTTGAATCCAGGGCCGACCCTCGGGTCAGGTTCCGAGCCTGGGATACCGGTGGCATCTCGCAGCGCTCCTCGGACGGACTCTGATGATAGTCGATTCCGAATTGCAACAAGGAGGAGAGTCCTGGAGATGGTAAATTCGCCCCAAGGATTCTCGAGGCCCCGAAATGAAACACGCCTTCCCCGTTGTTGCCCTGACCGCCATGCTCTCCCTCCTGCCCACGGGTCCAGCCCTGGGACAGGAAGCGAAGTCGGCCGTTGGCGCCAAGATCCCCGCGCCTCAGTTCCTCCTGCAAGGGATGATCGACCTTGGCAAGGTGCTCCCCGTTCCCCCGGCGCCGGGTACTCTGGCCGCCCTGGGCGACCTGGAGACCGTCCTGCAGAGTCAGGTGTCGCGGACTCCGGAGCAGGTGGCCTTGGCCAAGGCCGTGGACGGGGGCGGTCCCTTCGACTTCGCGTTCGCGCTGGGCCCCTGGTTCACGCCCAAGCAGGTTCCTCAGACGGACCGATTCCTGAAGCAGCTCGGAGACGAGTTGCAGCTTCTGAGTGTCCAGGCCAAGAATTTCCACTTCCGGTTGCGCCCGCCTTTTGCTGATCCCCGCATCCAGCCCTGTGTGCCGGTAAGCAAGAACAGCGGTTCCTATCCCAGTGGCCATTCCCTCTTCCTCTTCGTTCAGGCCGGCGTGTTGGCGGAGATCTTCCCGGACGCGCGTGAGTCGCTCTTTGCCTACGCCCACCGGGCGACCTGGACCCGGATCCTCGGTGGCGCGCACTTCCCCACCGATGTGGTGGGAGGGCGCCTGCTCGCCGAAGCCATTCTGGTGGAACTGAAGAAGAACCTCGCGTTTTGGGAGGCCGTGAAAATTTGCAGCGCTGAGGCGGCACCTTTCCGAATGAAGAAAACGGCCTGATACCTTTTCGCGTGATGCCCTATCCGGTTCTCCCCGCAAGCCGTACTACGGACCCGGGCTTTTCTGGAAAGCGGGTGGCTGGCTACTTGGGCTTGCCAAAGTTGTATTCCACGGTGATCCAGGCGTTGATGGGCTTGCCACCCCGGGTGGCGGGAGCGTAGGCGCTTTCGTAGGCTGCCTGCTTGGCCGCATCGTTGTAGCCGAAGGCACCTTCCACGCCCTTGTCGACGACGACCTTCGAGGGGCGTCCCTGGGCATCCACATAGACCCTCACGGAAACGCGGATATCGCTGTTGCGGAGGGAAGGTGCCAGGAAGTTCTTGTTGACGCCGCGGGGTTGAATGGGAACCGCCCGCCGGGTCATGGTGGGGGGCAGCTCCGGACCCTCAGGGACAGCCTGAGACTGGGGTGCGTTCGAGGGTTGTTGGGCTGGACCGGCCTGCTGGGGAGCGGTCACCGGCAACGGAGACGCCTGAGCGTTGCTCGGGAGGTTCTTGGGTAGTTGGCTGGGATTGACCTGGGTCGCAGGCAGGCTCGGAGGTAGCACGGTGGGCGGGGGCGTTGGCGGGGCGGACGGAGGTGCTTGGGCGATATTCTGGGTGCGCGTAGCCGACTGCTGGGCCAGTTGCTGGGTTTCGACCTTCTGTTTTTGTATATCCGCTTGTTGTTTTGTAGCCTCGTCCAATTTCGCCTGGGCCTTCTTCTTGTCTTCCGCCGTCCGTGCTTCACTCAGCAGCTTGGTGGCTTCGGCCTTGTTGCCCTCGGCCAGCTGTTCTCGACGATTGATATCGGCCAGCCGAGCCGTGAATTCGGCGTTCTCCGTCTGGGCCTTCGCCAGTTCCTGGTTCGTTTTGGCCAAGGCCTGGGAATCGGTCCACGACTTATAGCCAAGGAAGCCAAGGATCCCGGCGACGCCAACCCCTGCCCACACCATGTACTTCGCGTAGCTGCGGCCGTCTGCAGTTTCGAATATTCCACCCTTGCTGGGATGGGTCTCCAGGAAGGGTGAAAAGTCCGCGCTCTGGTCTGCCTTCATGGCCTGGGTGTCGTGCTCGTTCTCCTCGCGAAAGAGGGTGTGCATGAAGAAGGCCATGTTGAAGGTCGTGGGGCTGTAGTCGCCGTCATAGAGCACCCGCTCCAGTTCGGCACTCAGCGCGCTGGGGTTCTCGAAGACCTTCTCCACCCCCAACAGCCGCTTCAGGAGCCCCAGGATTTCCGGGGGGACCGGGGCGTCTTCCTGGGCGGCCTTGAGGGTGGCCTTGGCCAGGGTCGGAGCAAGGAGGTCGGGGCTGGGCAGTTTGTCCAGCGTCAATAGCTCGTAGCACAGCGCTCCGAGCGAGAAGAGATCATTCTGAAGGGCCGTGGTTCCGGTCCCGCCGCGATAACGGGAGAGCGAGGCCGAGGCCAGGGGGCACTTCGGAAGCAGCCCCTGCAGACTCTTCGCGATGGGGGCGTCCAGGATTTGGGTGGCGCCCTCGAAACTGACCCACACGGTGTGGGGTGAAAGCGTGCCGTGGCTCAAGCCCTTGGAATGGAGTTGGATCAGGGACTGGGCCACACCCTGGAGCAAGGAGAGCGCGTGGTCGACGCCCAAGGGGATCTGTTCCTGCTTGGCCTTCTCCAGCATCTGGGCCAAGCTGCGGCCGTGGATGTAATCGCACACGACATGCGGCATGCGACCACCCTCGAGCGTGTAGCCGTGGCCGAAGCCGCGCAGACCGGCGAGGGCAGCGGCTGCCCGTTCGGCCTCTTCGATCCGGGCACCAATGCCCGCTTCCAGGATTTCCTCGGTGAATGTTCGGATGAGGACATGGCGCTCAAAGCTGCTTCCGGAAAGGGCGAGGCCCCGATGGATCTTACCGAAGGGGTCCGCCGAGAGTTCGTTGGCCAGCAGATAGTTGCCGAGTCGGGTGTAGGAAGCCATCGAGTGCTCCGTTAAGGGAATGGTTGGAAGATAGCTCTGATCGAACAGAATGCCTAGATCCTAGGGGGTTTCCCAGAGGTCACCCACCGCCCGCCAGGTCTGGATCCAGATATTGGCCGTGGCGTTCACGCCGTTGGAGAAGGAAAGCTGAAGCTGGGCGAAGGGGATCGAAAGGGTATCCCAGGGTCCCTTCGGGGCGGCGGATGCCTCATCAAAACTCTCCAGCAGTGTTCGGTGGCGTTCCCACTTGGTCTTCGACCAGTCGAGGAGCGCGGGTCGAGGATCCAGCGGGGCGGTCACGGCCCAGAACGGCTCCCGGCTTACCACGAGGCGCCGGAGATGCTCATCGCCATAGGCCTGAAATCGGTCCCGGAGGGGCGTCATGCCCCGGGTGGCCGAGGGGTCGGTCAGGAGCTGGACCATGTGTGCCAGCGTTCCCAGTTCCTGGACCAGGACCGCTGCTCTGCGGCGCTCCTCGCTCATCCGGACGATCCGGCGGAACTGCTCCTCCACGTCTTCGACGGTGGGTGCCTGGTCGCTGGGTACGCCTCGGGCGCCCCGGGCGAGATCGGGCCCATGGGCCCGCAGGTAGACCGCCATGCGGCGGGGAATGAAACCCGTGGCGAGCTCGGTCTGGACTTCATGGAAATGCGGGCTCCAGGCCGGGAGTGCGGAAGTTGTGAACAGCACCATGGCCGTGGATAGGACCACAGGAAGCAGGCGGTGGGGCATTCGAATCACGGGACCTCACAAAAAAGGGGATGCTTCCAGACTAACCCTTCGGGGCTCCTTCGATCACACTTCCCGAATGCTCACGCGTGAACGACTCTGGCAGCGCTTCAGTGGGGCTCCCCTATGGAGCCTGCCCTGGGCCCTTGCCGCGGCCTGCGCGCTTCCCTGGGTGATTCCCGAAACCTGGGGTGGTGGGCTCCCTGGCTGGCTGCTGCCGTTGGGTTTCACTCTGATGCTGCTCTCCTCCCCCTTGCTGGCCTCTCGCCGAAACTCGGTGCTTCCCCTGACCCTGGGGCTTTGCATAGTGACCCTGCTGGGTCTGCGCGGGCTGGCTCGCCAGGACCTGGCCATGTCGACCGGCTACCAGGCCATGGAAGGCCGGATCTCCGCCCCCTGGACCCTGCAGGCGGAACGGCGCCGGAGCCGCATTCGGCTTTATCAGCCCGCGACCTTGGCAGGGCTGGAACTACCTATCAGCCTGCCGGGGGAAGGGAACCCGGCGCCTGCACCCGGGACGCCGGTGCGGTTTCGTGCGGAGTTGCGCAATGTGGAGGCCGCGCCCAGCTTTCTCGGCGAGCGGCCCCTCTGGCGAGCCCGGGGGAATGGCTCCCCCCGGCGAATTCACCTGCGTTCCGCGGACATCATGGAAAGTCTTGGCCCTCCCCTACCCTCCCCGCTGCTAAGGCTTCAGACTTACGTTCACCAACGCTTCCTCGAACTGCCCCTGCCGGAGGGAACGGCCCGGGATCTGTGGGGGGCCCTCACATTGGGCTTCCCGCCCGCCCGGGAAGATGTCTTCAGCGCCTTCGCAGAGAGCGGCACCATTCATACATTGGTGGTCTCGGGGCTCCAGGTGACGCTGGTGATGGCCTTCCTGGAGGCCCTCTGGCGACGTCTTTGCCGGCGTGGGTCGACGGCGGCGTCCATTCTGGCGGGGCTGCTTTACAGTGCGGTAGTGGGCTTCTCCGCGCCGGTTTGGCGGGGCCTGCTGATGGGGCTCGCCTGGGCGCTCGGGCGGCGCAGCGGTTGGAAACTTCCCCCCGTGCTCACGCTGCATGGTGCGCTGTTGCTGTGGTTGTTCACCCATCCCGCAGCTGGGGCCGATCCGGGCTTCCTGCTGGCCTGGTTCGCTCTGCTCGGCCTTCTCTGGTGCGCGGAGCCCCTCGCCGGTCTCCTCGGCCCCATGCTGGGCCGAAGATCTCTCCTGGCCGCGCGCTTCCTCGCGCCCTGGTTGACCACCCTGCCGCTGCTGGCCTTGTTGCATGGCGGCGCACCGCTTTGGGGTGTCCTGGCCAATGTCCTGGTGCTGCCGCTGGTGGCGCTGCTCACGCCCGTCTGTCTCATCCTCACCGTCGTGCCTTTGCCCGGGATCGTCCCGGCCATCGGCGGCCTGCTTGCCTGGACAGGCACCTCGCTGGTGCCGTTCTTCGCTCGGATCCAGCCCCTGGCCACGGGCATCCTCTGGCCCTGGATCGCGCTCTGCCTGGGCTGGATCTGGCTCGCCCAGCGGCACGCCCGCTTCCGGCGCAGTCGGGCGCTGGCCTGGGCGTTGGTGACGGCTTCCACCCTGCTGCTGATCGTCCGGGGGACGGGGCGCGGGCCGCAGACCTTCACTGTAGAGGCCCCGGATATCGGGCAGGGGGATGCCCTGCTCCTGCGCCTTCCGGGCGGTGACGCGACGCTGGTCGATACCGGGCCCACCCCCTGGTCGGCGCGGCGTCTGGTGCGGGTGTTGAGTCGGCGCGGCGTGCGGGAACCGTTGCACGTGGCCCTCACGCATTCCCACGGGGATCACGCGGGTGGGTGGGCGACTCTGGCGAGGCTCTGGCCCATCGCCTCCGTGACCCTGCCCGAAACGGCGCGTCCGACTGAGTTCTGGGCCCCGGTGGCGCCTCCGGCTCAGTTTGCGGAAACTCGGCGCGTGCTTCGGGGCGAAGCCTGGTCGCGGGGCGAGGCCCGCTTCGAAGTGCGTTGGCCGCCCAAACCCTTCGAGTTGCCCGATGCCAACATGATTTCCCAGGTGCTGCGGGTGCGCTGGCGGGACCGGGAAGTCTGGCTGATGGGCGATGCGCTGGCCATTCAGGAGCGGGATCTTCTGGATCTCGGCGATCCCGGCCCCGCAAAGGCCCATCGCCTGCTGAAAGCCGGCCATCACGGCAGTGCTTCGGCCTCGGATTCCGCCTGGATCGCTGCCCTCGCGCCCGAACTGGTGATCTTCACTGTGGGGCGGCACAACCGGTTCGAATTCCCTTCACCGCACACCCTGGAGACCTTGGGCAAGCTTCCGAACTTCAGCACCGGTCCCTGCCGTGGCGTGCGGGTTCAGGCCTTTCCCGGGGGCTGGCGCGTGGAGACCGGGGCAGGCGAGGCGGTCTGGATTCCTAACGGGTGATCCGGGCCGCGGTCTTCAGTGCCCCTTCAAAGACTCGGAGGAAATTCCCGCCCCAGATTTTTCGGATGGATTCCTCGGAGTAGCCGCGGCGAAGCAGTTCCGCCGTGATCCGGGGGAGTTGCGCGACATCCCGGCAATCGGCCAGGCCGCCGCCGCCGTCGAAATCGGTGCCGATGCCCACGTGGTCGATGCCGATGAGCTTCACGATGTGATCGATGTGGTCCATTGCATCCTTCACGGTGGGGCGGCCGCCGGGGAATTTTTCGAAAATCGCTTCGTATTCCTCGCCCAACGCGGCCTCAGTGGCAGCGTCCGGCAGGTTGTCCCATCCTCCGTACCGCGCCTGCACCTTCGCTTCCAGCTCCTTGAGGGCACGGCTCTGCTCGGGGTTGGTCGGAAGTTTCTTTATGTAGTCGCCGAGGATGCAGAGCTGGACCACGCCTCCATTGGCTTGCAGCGCCTTCAGCAACGCGTCGGAAAGATTGCGCGGATGTTCGCAGACCGCCCGGGCGCAGGAGTGGGAGGCGATGACCGGCGCCTGCGTCAGGTGCAAGACATCGCGAACGGAGCGATCCGAGAGGTGGGAAATATCCACCAGCATCCCCAGTTCGTTCATGCGTCGGACGACCTTGGCGCCGAAGGTCGTGAGGCCGCGCTCTGGGCCGTTTCGTTTACCCGTGGAAGAATCACAGAGATCGTTGTCGGAGGTGTGCGCCAGGGTGATGTAGCGGATGCCCCTGGCGTAGAAAGTGTCTACCAGGCCCAGGTCCAGCCCGAGTGGGTAGCCGTTTTCCAGGCCCAGGAAGATGGCTCGTCGACCGGAGGCGACAACCCGTCGGCCCTCGGCGGGGCTCAGGGTCCGCTCGCAAAGGGCGGCTTGGCTCTTTAACATGCGGTCCAGACGGTCGAGCTGATCCATCGCTTTCGTTTTCGCCTTGGCGTGGCCCTCGGGCGTGCAGGGGCCCTGAGCGGCGAAGACTGCGAAGAAGGCCGACGAAAGCCCGCCTTCCTTCATGCGCGGGAAATCCAGACAGCCCGCGCCCTTGCTGCCCGTCGCATGCCGCAGACCGAGATCGAAACCTGCGCCCAACCGTCCCGGCGTATCCACGTGCGTATCCACCGTGAACATGGATGCGTGCATCCGGGAAGCCCGTGCGATGAGTGCATCTTCGGTTGGGTTCTGTCCCATCAGCGGAACGAGGATCAGCGAAACGAACAAGGCGGCAGGGAATCGCAGCACAAAACCTCCGGGAAGATACTCTTCGACAAGCAGGAAGGCGCCCTGTCCGTCATGGGTGAATGGCGTCGGGCGCCTCGAAGAACACCCTTCGAAGTGCAGCCGCGAGTTCCCTGCTCACCTGGGCATGATTCGCCAGCCATTCCGAGTGGGCGTCGGGTCCCACCCGGTTTGCCACCACCAGAGCCGCGGCGCCGGGACCGCCTGCGGCGTGGCAGGCGGCGAAGACCCCCGAGAGTTCCAGGTGTTCGGCGGGTGCCAAGGTGGCCAG
>CAIPUA010000049.1 GCA_903868115.1 uncultured Holophagaceae bacterium | reverse complement strand
CCGCGGAGGGTCTGCTGCTCCGGGTGGCAGGGGTGGGTACCTTCGTGGCCGATGGCAAGGCCGAATCGAGCCTGCTCCACGTGGCCAACATCGCCGAGGAGATCCGGGCTCGGGGCCATGCTCACAGCTTCACCCTCCTTGAAGCCACGCGCAAATCCGCACCACTGAATGTGGCTGCAGCCCTGGGACTCACCACGGGAGACTCGGTCTTTCATGTGGTCGGCATCCACTTTGAAGATCGTGTGCCCATGCAACTCGAGGATCGCTATGTGAACCCCCGGGTCGCTCCCACCTTCCTCGAACAGGATTTTTCGCAGGTGCTGCCGGGGGAATTCCTCCTGCTGGCCGTACCCCTGGATGAGGTCGAACACGGGGTCGATGCCACGGCGGCGACCCTCGATGAGGCGGAACGGTTGGATCTGCCACCGGGCTCGCCCTGCCTGGTTCTCACACGCCGTACCTGGAGCCGGGGAACCTGTGTCACCTTCGTCCGCTGCATCCACCCCGGCAGTCGGTATCGGCTGGGTACGCGCTTCAGGCCGGGAAGCGCATCTGGAGCGAGTTGATCACCGCGCCCAGTCGAGACTGTCGCGCTTGGCCTGCCAGTGGGCGCCTAGGTCGAGCGCCATGGCCTTCTCGCAGAGTTCCAGGGCACCGTGGAAGTCGCCCAGTTCTGTTCGGGCCTGGACACCTCGTTCCAGGGCCGTGGTGGCTTCCAGGGTCGCGCGGAACTGGTGCCCAAGGGCTTCCTGCATGGCCGGGAGATTCGCGAGGAAACCCTGCAGCGCCTCATCCACGCCCTCCCAGTCCTGAAGCTGGCCCTTGGCTTCGGCCATGAGATCGAAGGCCGCCGCCTTCACGCCATTGGGCAGGCTCTGCTGGCCTTCCATCGTGCGGTTCAGATACTTCAGGGCCGAGGCTGGCCCGTTGAACGCAGCTTCGCGATGACCCGTGAGCAGGTCTTCCAGGATTTCTTTGACAGATTTATTGACGCGTTCGATGCGCTTGGCCACTACTCGTACTCGATCGTCGCGGGCGGCTTCGAGGTGATATCGAATACCACGCGATTGATGCCCTTGACCTCGTTGACTATGCGCTGGGCGCAGGTCTCCAGGAGTTCATGGGGCAGGCGGGCCCAGTCGGCGGTCATGAAGTCCTCGCTGGTAACGGCCCGTAGGGCACACATGTTCTCATAGGTGCGCTCGTCGCCCATGATGCCGACCGTCTGCACGGGTAGCAGCACCGCGAAGCATTGGCTGGTGAGCTTGTACCAGCCGCTGCGTTTCAGTTCCTCGATGAAGATGGCGTCGGCTTCCTGAAGGATCTTCACGCGGTCGGGAGTGATGGGGCCGGGAATGCGCACCGCCAGGCCGGGACCGGGGAAGGGGTGCCGCCATACCATATCCTCGGGCAGCCCCAAGGCTAGGCCCGCGCGGCGGACTTCGTCCTTGAAAAGTTCACGCAAGGGCTCCACCAGCTGCATGTTCATGCGCTCGGGCAGGCCGCCCACATTGTGGTGGGACTTCACGAGCACGGCGCCGCCGATTCCGCTCGACTCGATGACATCGGGGTACAGGGTGCCCTGGCCCAGGAACTTAGCCTGGGTGGCCTTGGCCTCTTGTTCGAAGACCTCGATGAAGACCCGGCCGATGATCTTGCGCTTCTGCTCAGGATCGCTGACGCCCGTTAACTCGCCCAGGAACTGCTTGGAAGCGTCCACCCACTTCACCTTCAGATCGAAGGGCGCGAAGGCCGCCTGGACCTGCTTCATCTCGTCCTTGCGCATCAGGCCGGTGTCCACGAAGACGCAGGTGAGCTGGTTCCCTATGGCCTTGTGCAGCAGCAGGGCCGCTACGCTCGAATCCACGCCGCCCGAGAGGCCCAACACTGCGGTGCCGTCGCCGACCTGCTTGCGGATGGTTTCGAGCTTCTGCTCAATGAAATGTCCCGCGTTCCAATCCAGCTTCATGCCGCAGACATGGAGGAAGTTGAGGAGCAGGGCATTGCCATGCTGGGTATGCGTGACCTCAGGGTGGAACTGGATGCCGAAGCGGCGTAGGCCGCGGTGCTCCATGGCCGCCACGGGAACACCGGGGGTCTTGGCCGTCACGACATAGCCTTCGGGAGCCACTTCCACATGATCGCCATGGCTCATCCAGACCACCTGGTCCTTGTCCATGCCCTGGAAGAGCACGCTATCGCCATCGCCCACTTGGATGGTGGCCTTGCCGTATTCGCGCTTGGCCGCCCGGTGCAGTTGGCCGCCGAAGTCCCGGGCCATGAGTTGCTGGCCGTAGCAGATGCTGAGCACGGGCACGCCCAGTTCGAAGATGGCGTGATCGATGGGGGGCGCACCGGCCTCCAGCACGGAGTTGGGGCCACCCGACAGGACTACACCCTTAAGGTCCGGACCTCCAATCTCGGCGGCGGTGGCGCTGGGTCCGTAGACCAGTCCAAAGGCACCCAGTTCCCGCAGCCGCCGGGTGATCAGCCGGGTGTACTGGCTGCCGTAGTCGAGGATGGCGATGCGCTCATGGTGCATGGGTTGACTCCGGTAACCCCCAGAATACCGGAGCCTCGCGTTATTCCGCCTTCTTGAACGACTCGTCAGTGCCTTGGAGGATCCAGGAACGGCCATCCTTGCGGTAGGTGGCGTGGCGATCCTTGGTGTCACCGATCTTGGCGTTGTAGAGCGCCTGGAAAATAGCGAAGTAGGCGGTGG
>CAIPUA010000048.1 GCA_903868115.1 uncultured Holophagaceae bacterium | reverse complement strand
TCGACATGCCTGGATTCAGGTGGCCCGTGGGCAGCTCACCGTGAACGGCACAACCCTGAAGGCTGGGGATGGCGCGGCCCTTTCCGGCGAGTCCTCCCTTGCCCTCACCGCGCTCGAACCGGCTCAATTCCTCCTCTTCGATCTGGTGTGAAATGAACGCTCCCGTCGTATTCGTCTCCCATGGCTCTCCCGAACTCGCCCGTGCCACGGGACACCCCTGGGCCGAGGCCTTGCACACGTTCGGGAGGGACCTTCAGGCCCGCGCCATCCTGGCCATTTCCGCCCACTGGTGGACACCGGACCTGCGGATCACCGCCGCCCCCCAGCCCGGTGTGCTGCATGATTTCTCAGGCTTTCAGGAGGCCCTCTACGCCCTGGACTATCCGGCCGCCGGGGATCCGGCCCGCGCGGCAGCGGTGGCGACGGCCCTTGAGAGCGCGGGGTTCCCGACCACCTTGGACACCTCCCGTCCGCTGGACCACGGCGTTTGGGCCGTGCTCCGCCATCTCCGTCCCGCCGCGGACCTCCCCGTGCTCCAGCTCTCCTTGCCAAGGTGGGAACCCGCGCGACTCCTGGAGTTGGGTCGGGCCCTGGCGCCCCTCCGGGCCGAAGGCATTGCGATCCTCACCAGCGGGGGGCTGGTGCACAACCTAGGGCGCTTGGCTTGGGACGAACCGGGCGACCCGCCGCTCCCCTGGGCCGCGGAAGCCGAAGCCTGGGTGCTCGCGGCGACCCGGGCTGGGGACCTGGAAGCGCTCACGGCCCACCGCACACGGTGGCCCCACAGCCGTGACGCGGCCCCCACCACGGAGCACCTGGACCCCCTCTTCGTGGCGCTGGGTGCCGCAAAGGGGGCGAGCCCCAGCGACCTCTTCCGTGGCTTCCAACTCGGCTGTCTCAGCCTTGCAAGCCTTGCCTGGGACGCCTGATCTCAGGAGGGGGGCCAGTGCCGCGGCGGGGGGACAGGGGTGAACGGCTTTAGGCCGGGGTTGTCCTTGGCCGCCAGGAGTTGGTCGTAGGCTACCTGCTGGAGGGCGACCGCCTCCTCGGGAGACATCCCCAGTTCCATGGCGGCCCGCTCCGACTTGCCGAGGCTGCGGGGATCGAGTCCCGTGAGGCTGCCGAAGGCCATGAGCGCTTCGAGATAGTAGCCGTAGGTGCTGGCGTGGTTGTGGTCATGGCACCACAGATTGACCTTGCGCGCCTCGATCCCATCGTAGGGGTTGGCATCGGCCACCCCGGTCCGGATGGCCCGGTTCCAGGCTTCTCCCACGGCGATGACGGTGCGGATGGCGGGCGTGCTGGCGGCCGCCTGGTCATAGCCGGCCCGCAGGTCCAGCGCCATCTTCTCGATGGGCTGTCCGCGCCAGTGGCCCTCCGGCCCATAGGTCTGGTCCGCCCGGGACCAGGTGGCCATCAGGCGGATTTCGGCCTTGGGATTCCGGTTCCGAAGCAGTTCGGCCAGCTGCCGGGCCGACCGGACCAGGGACCCGGGATCGCCTGGCTTCCGGTTGTCCAGCATGCTCTGTCCCTGCATCACCACGAAATCCCAGGCCCGGCCGATGACCTGGGAGCGGTTCTCGAGGTGCCAGTCCAGGTTCTTCCCTCCGGAGGTTTCAAGGCTCACGGCGAAATCCCTTCCCGCCTGGAGCGCGAAGATCTTGAACAGGGCTGGGACGCCTCCGATCCGGTCGCCGTTCAGATCCTCAACGGTGTGAGAGCGGAAGAAGCGCACGGCCGACCCGTAGCCGAAGGTGTAGCTGTTGCCTATGAACAGGACGCTGGGAGCCCCCTTGCGTGCCTCAGGTGCCTCCGCAGGTCTGGACACGGCCTGCGGCGGGGCCGCGACGACCTGGCTCCGCAGGGATGCAGAAAGGGCCAGCGTGAGCCACATCACCCCCAGAGAGAGGTGCCCCCACCTGCCGTTGAGGCGGCGATTTCCCGGCCCCATGCTCATGTGATCCCTCCGTGCATCCCTGAATTCATGCCCCGAGCGTAGCATCGCGCGCGGCGCTGCCGTTATCTCCTGAGCCTGTCCTTGCTTTCACGTGCCTCGGATTCCCTTGCGAGTTGTGAATCCACGCCAGAGCGATGGGTCCAGCTTCCCATCGGTGTCCATCAGTGTGCATCGGTGGCCAAAATTCTCTCTTTGTAGGAATCCCCGGTGGTTCAGTTCCAGGACAGGCCAGGCCAGGAAACAAGGGGCCTGCGGATGCCTGGGAAAGGTATTTCGCCACCGATGAACACAGATGAACACCGATGCAAAGTCCCTGGCTTGATCATCGGCATCCATGGCATGACTCCGTGCGGGTCTCGAGACATGCCGGTTCGGATTCCGTCCTGGCCGCGTTGCATTCATCCGTGGGAAAGTTCTCGGATGCGCGGAGTCGCACCCTTGGGGAGGTCGGTATACACCCGCAACCGTGGCTCGACATGCCCAAATGCGGATTCCCACAGCGGCGTCATGCATTGGATCGGGCCGCGAAATAGTTCAGCCCCTCGTCCGTGAGCACGGCAGTGTGGATCTGGCGCTGACCCAAATTGAAGGTGTTGAGCTGATTCATGTGATTCCGCCCAAGTGGGTTGACTTCAATTAAAAATGTGATACATTATTCCCATGAGGTTGATCTGGCATCCTCGCAACATCGAAAAGGTTGAAGCCCACGCGGTCACGGTCGCTGAGGTGGAAGCCGTTTTCGACGCGTCAGACTGGGCCACGCGGGATGCGGAGCTGCCGTATCGACACCTGGGAGAGGGCACTACGCCAGAGGGTCGGGTGTTGCGGGTGATCTTCGTGGACACCGAAGACGGCTTCATGCCCATTACCGCCTTCCCCATTCGCCACCGGCCAAGGAGGACACCATGAACAAGAAGCCCACCGTTGCAGAGGTTCTGGCAGGACTGGATGCCGAAGTGGCCATGATGGAAGCCAAGTTCGGCCCCCAGGTCTCCGGACGCCTGACAGGGCGGGGACGCCCCAAGAAGGGGACACAGGTGGAACCCACCGTGCCTCACTCCATCCGGATTCAGCCCTCCGTCTGGGAGCAGATGAAAGACCGCGCCAGTGCCCTGGGTATCAGCACCAATGCGGCCTTCCAGCTTGCCGCTAAAGACTGGTCCAGGAAGCCTCAGCCCCGGTAGTAGTCGGAGAAGATCTCTAGGATGGTCGCCACACCCACCCATGGCACGGTCTCCCCTTGCTCCTGTCGCATCAGGAGAAGTAGCTGATCTTGTGGAAGGTTTCACCGTTCTTTCCGTAGGTGAAGCCCTTGTGCTTGGCGATGAACTCCT
>CAIPUA010000047.1 GCA_903868115.1 uncultured Holophagaceae bacterium | reverse complement strand
GCCAGAGCCAGGGTCATGAAACGTTTGGTGCCGAACCAGCTCTTGGCTCCATCCACGAACACGGCCGAGTAGATGCGGTCATCCGGCAGGGCGAAGGTCGATTCGGGGTCCTCCGGCTCATCGGGAGCGGACGGCAGCGCTCCGACGTGGGCCTCGAGCAGTTCGGCGTAGTCGTGGCCGCGGTGCAGCAGGTCGAAGACCTCTTTGAACCGGTTGCTGCGACGGATCAGGTCCCTGGTCTCCTCGCCCAGGATTCCTGCCTCGAACATGGGGGCCAGAGTGGTCAGCAGCTGCTCGGGCTGGTAGTAGTCGCGGAATTTGTCGTAGGTGAACAGCTTCACCGATCCTTCCCGGTTGCCGCTGTGCAGCATACCCAGGGCGATCGCCCGGCTGGTGCCGCCCAGGAAGGGCCCGACCTCCAGGACATCGAACTTTCCGTCCCAGAAGTTCAGGAAGAAATTGTACAGCAGCCGCCGCTCGTTCAGCGTGGTCTCGCTCGGAATCGCCGACAGGTAGCGGGAAAGCGTGCCGTCCTGTTCGCCCGTGGCGCCGCACATCAGGGCCAGCGACTTGCCGAGGAACGAAGGGAAGTACGCCGGTCCGAACAGCTGACCGATACCGGTAGCCTGGATGATGTTCACGTTCCGCCGGAAATCGCCGAGCATGCTTTCGATTTGTGCGGTGTCCATGGCATCCATCGGCTGGGGGAGGGAATCGGGGCATCCCCGCGTTCGTATTCACGTTGCATGGTTTGGCCGGGCCAGTGCAACCGGATACTCATAGTGCATATTGTAATGCGTATGACAAGCATCAAGTTTCATCACGCCTCCACGCGGCATCTCAACCGAGGGTCGAGCGGGTCCGCGATCACCTCGAGGGACCGCCCCGCCGCCAGAGGATCGGGCCTAGGCGATCCCCGCTGAACCCACCCGGTCTGGGAATTCGGCCGGCGTACGCTGGAGACCTCCAGACACGGCACGACCATTTGACTGGCGAATCGGGCTTTGGCATACTTCGCACTTTCCAATGGACAATGGGATCGGAGGATCATGTTGCGACCCGTCATCAGGAGGGATCTGACCATCGCCGCGCTCTTGTCGGCTGCTCTCATTGTTCTGCTGGTCCTGAAAGTGGATCGCTTGACGATGGGAAGCCCTCAATTTGCTGCGGGGGGTGATCACCTTGCCTATTGTGCGATGGCGGTGAACCCGCAGGAGTCCGTCGGCGCGCCCTATTGTTACCGGGTATTGGTCCCGGGTCTGGTCAGTATCCTGCCCATTTCGGTCGAATCCGGCTTCTATCTGCTAACCTTGGCTTTTCTCTGGGGCACCGGCATCGTCATGTACCTGGTGCTGCGGGAACTCGGGGAGAGCAACTTCTTTGCGTGGTCCGGCGTCGCACTGTTCCATGGACTCAATTGGGCCGGAAAATTCACGCTGTGGGATTTCTGGTTGACCGATCCTGCCCTGTTCTTCTTCGGCATCTTCGCGTTTCTCGCAGTCCTCAGAGGGAATATCCCCATGCTGATTCTGTCACTCACTCTGGGCGTGATGGCAAAAGAGGCAATCATTTTTGTTCTGGCGCTCTACTACGGATATCACGCCCGCAAATGGCTGGACTGGCACGTGGCTGGAAGGACTGTGCTGGCTGGCTTGCTGCCGCTGGGGCTCTTGCTGGGACTGAGAGTCGCCATACCTCATTCAAACACGTACGCTCCTCTTGAACTGCTCCGGGAATTCGGCTTGCCGCGGTTGACGCGTGATCTCGTGGGAAATCTCTGGGGAGGAACGCTCGGGACTTGGGGCGTT
>CAIPUA010000046.1 GCA_903868115.1 uncultured Holophagaceae bacterium | reverse complement strand
GCAGTTCCCATCCCTGGGCTGTGGCTCGGCACGCTCCACTCTGGGTTCCCACCCACAGGGTGCCATCCAGGGAGCGATGGATGCCCCACATGAGGTTGCTGGGCAGGCCATCCTGGGTGGTGTAAATCTCGAAGGTTCCTCCCCCCAGCGCGCGGGAGAGGGCGCGCGTTCCGATCCAGAGGGAGCCTTCCTGGTCCACCAGGGCGCAATAAGGGGAATCGGCCTTGATGAACCTGGCGATGCTAGGAGTCCCGTCGCCTCGCAGGGCGTGGATGCCCTGGTTTGAGTTCACGAGCACGGCGCCCGAGGGTTCCCGATGGAGCGCAGGGGTTCGGGCGGGTGGCAGAAGCCCGTCGTGATTGGCGAAACGGGCGGCTCCCGCGGTCAGGGAGAGCAAGGTTTCGGGGGTCCGCACCCAGAGCGTGCCCCTGCCGTCCACCACCATTGCCGATGTTTCGGAGGTAGAGATTCCTTCCTGCTCCCCAAAGGACTGGAGTAGCCCCTCGGATGACAGGGCATGGATCGCCTTCGCTCCGATGACCCAGACTCGCTGCCCGCCTTCAGCCGCAGCGATCGCGGTAGCGGGTCCTCCAGGCCAGCCCGGCGCGGGCGCAAAGTGCTGGCCGTCCGGGCTCAGAAAGAGCCCCTCCAGCGTTGCCACCCAGATGCGGCCCGCCCTTCCCTGAGCGAACCCCTTGAAACCTGTCTGGGGAAGCCCCTGGGCAGGACCCAGTGCTTCGAATCGCCCCTGGCGGTAGCGGGCCAGTCCCCGCATGGCCGTCCCTACCCACAGGCTGCCATCCGTCGCCACCAGCAGGGCCGAGATGTCCGTAGCCGGAAGACCTTCCTCGAGTCCGAACTTGCGGAAGCGCATCCCATCGAATTGATATAGCCCACTCTGGGTGCCCACCCACAGGAAACCCTCCCTGTCCTGGGCCAGGGCCACGGGGTTCAGGCTGGTGAGTCCATCCTTGGGCCCATACACCCGCAGGGGCACCCGGCCTGGAGGGACGGGACGCGGGTCGATGGCTCTCCCCCACATCTGGCTGAGCGCCAAGGCCACCATCAGGAGTATGGGGCGCAGGTTCATACCTGCCTTGTTCTCGCGCGACCCCAGATGGTGCTCGAACGATAGAAGCGTTTCTTTGAAACCATGGATCAAGCTCTCCAAGCCCAGTGTCCCACAGCGCAGGAGCCTGGGCGAACGCGCGTGCTGGAAAAGGAAAACGCGGCGAGCCAAGCCGGGATGCCGCAGGGCTATGGTTTCTCCCCATTGACGCCTCCGGGCTCTGGCGGGAGGCTCATGGGGTGCCATCGGAGTCACCATGACCTGCATTTGCGCCCCTGCTTCCACCGTTTCCACCCTGCGGCGGCTCACCATCCTGGCGCTGCTGTTGTTGGGAGCCTCGGAAGCGGCGCTGGCCTGCACGCTATTCGCGGCCCACGGCAGCCGGGTGGCCGGGGGCGGAACGCTCATCGTGAAGGTGCGGGACTGGACGCCCGGCGACCGTCAAGTGCTCGAGCGGGTCACGCCTCCCCTCGGTTATGTCTACTACGCCCTGGTCACGGAGGGCGAGGATCCCGGCGTGAAGGCTGGGATCAACGAGAGGGGTTTGGTGGTGGAGAGCGCCACCGCCAGCAGCATTCCCAAACCGGAGCGCCAGGAACCGGGTTACACGAAGGGCCTGCTACGCAAACTGCTCGCGAAGTGCGCCACTGTGGACGAAGTAGTGGCGAAAAGTGCCCTCTTTCGCGGCCCGCGTTTCCTGCTGGTGGCCGATGCCACCAAAGTCGCCTGCATCGAGGTCGGCCCCAGGGGCCGGGTCCGGGTGGAGGTCACCCGTGACGGCGTGACCGCCCACACCAACCACTACCTGGCCGGGGCGCTGACCGGAGCCAACCAGAAGGACCCCGGGGCCAGCAGCCTCTCCCGCTTCAACCGGATCCAGGAACTGCTGGAGTCGAAGGCACCCCACACTCTGGATGGCTTCCTCGCCTTTTCCAGGGACCGGCACGCAGGACCCGACCTGAGCATCTTCCGCACGGGTCTCAAGCCCACCGGTACCCGCACCATGTCGGTCTGGGCCGTGCGGCTCAAGCCCGGCGGCGGCGCGGACATCATCGTCCGCCTGCTCAATGCCGGCGAACCTGAACAGACCCTCCATCGCGACTTCGCCGATCTCTTTGGGAAAGCATCCGTCAAGTAGGGCGGCAGTTTCCAAGCTAGGGCAGTCCGCCAAAGGCCTGCAAATGGGCCTTGATGGCTGCAGCCATCGAGGTCGCGGTGGCCGTGTAGGCAGAACTTGGGGATCGGTAACCGAAGCCGAATTCAAGCTGCACGGCGTTCACGCGATTCAGAGCACCGCCGGGAAAGCCGTAGGCTTGCACGATGTGGCCGCCCGTGAAGGAAGCGTTCTCGCCGGTGGCACCGGTGGCGGGACTCACGGTCAAGCCCCGAGCCAGCATTTCGGTGAGGAGTCCATTGGGGGCCGTCCGGTAGAGGGTCGACAGGTCCGCGGTGAGGCCATTCTGGGTGCCCCGAAAGATGAGCGTCGAGGCGTCTCCCTGGCCGTTAATATCGATGAGGATGGCCCCGGGCAACGACTGGCTCTTCGCGGCATTCACGGCCGTCTGGAGGGCCGTGTGGTAGAAGGTATAAATGGGCGCCACCGCCGAGGATTCGTAAGCTTCCGATGCACTGCGATTGAAATCCACATACTTCCGACTGACCTGCGCTGCGACCAGATGGGCATTCTTGCCCGTCAAGGCGAAGAGTTGGGCCTGGACCGCGAGACCCAGTTCGTAGGTGTTCGTGTCGAGCACGGTGGTGGCGCCAGGCAGGACGCGCTCCGGAACTCCCGGCAGCACGGACGATCCACCATGCGGCACTGAGATCACTACGGGCAGGGTGCCGCTTTCCACTCGGACAAAGGCCGCCGGATTCAGGGGTGCAGGTGTGACCATGACGCCGGCCGCGCCCCCACCGTCCCCGCAGGCGGCTGAAAACAGCGTCGCCGCCAGGGCTATCAAGAGTTGTCGCGGTTGCCGAAGGCAGCGGAGGAGGATCTGTTTCATTGAGAATTTCCTACAATTTGGAATTAACTGAGTTTAACCGCGCCCTGGCACACACTGCAGCGGGGATGCTCCTGCTCTGCGGATCGCTCATCACCACGGCCGGGGAGGAAGAGTGCTCTAGACCCTTGGGACTCTGCAGAGCCCATCATAACTTCAGTCGGATGAGAAAGGTGACACCGTGACCCACTGGCTCAAGGATCGATTTCGTCTTGGCGCGATTTGGCTTGCCATTGTTCTGCTCATTCCCTCGCCGTCCCTGAGATCCCAGGATGATGTGGCGGCCCTCCAGAAAAGCCTGAAGTCCAAGGCTTCCGTCACCATCGTGGTCACGGATTCCGGACTTGGCGGTCTTTCTGTCGTGGCCGGAATCGAGAAACGGTGCCGTTCCAGCCGCACGTTCAAGAAAGTACGACTGGTCTTCGTCAACGCCATGCCCACGGCCAAGAAGGGCTACAACAAGATGACCCCGGCGGAAAAGGTGAGCGTCTTCAATGACGCGCTGGGGGCCATGAACCGCCGCTTCAAGCCTGATGCCATCCTGATCGCGTGCAATACCCTTTCCGTGGTGTACCCGGATACACCCTTCGCGCGCACTGCGGCCATTCCCGTGGTGGGCATCGTCGGCCTGGGGATCGACATGATCGCCGAGGCTCTGGGCCGAGCGCCCAAAGGGATCGCCGTGATCTATGGGACGGAAACGACCATCGAATCGAACTCCCACCGGGATGGACTCCTGAAGCGCGGGATCCTGCCCGAACGCATCGTCTCCGTGCCGTGCTCAGGGCTCGCGATAAAAATCCAGAACGATGTCAACAGTGAGGCGGTGAAAACGGCCATCGCCGGTTTCGTGCGCGACGGGATGGCCGCTTTGCCGACCCCGGGACCCCGGGTCGTGGTTGGCCTTTGCTGCACGCACTATGGCTATTCGAGCACCCTGTTCTCCTCGTGCACGGTGGAGGCCGGAGCCTCCGCCGTGGAGATTCTCAATCCCAATGATCGGATGAGCGAACTGCTGTTCAAGGGCCGACCGAAGCGAACCTATCCCCTGGTGAAAACCTCGGTGGACGTGTATTCCCGAGGCGAACTCTCGGTGGAAGCCCGGAAGAACATCGCCGACCTGGTGCGGCCCGCCTCCCTGAAAACGGCAGAGGCACTCCTGGGATACACTCACGATCCTGAGCTCTGGCCCTACCCAGGTCCCGCAGCCCCCCAATGACCCCGGAGACGGCTTCCAGAACCAGATTCTACTGAACCCAGGAGCAGTGCATGCGCAAGCCCAGCATCTCTTTCATGACAGCAGGATGGCTTCTCGTCCTTCCGCTGCTGGCCTGGACGGTAGCCTGCAAGTCAGTCGTTCCGGCCGGACCTGGAACCTCTCAGCCAGCCCTTGTGGCTCAGGTGGATTCGCTGGTGCGGATCCAGAAAGGTGAT
>CAIPUA010000045.1 GCA_903868115.1 uncultured Holophagaceae bacterium | reverse complement strand
GTCGGATTGTGATGCAGGAGGCCGCCGCGAGGCGGCCTCCGTCGTTGTGGGAAACGACCTCAGCCGCCGCTCATCAGATGCACCACCTTCACTTCCGCACCATCGGGCACGGTGGCGATTTCGTAGTCCTGGCGGGCGATGAGCGCGTCGTCGATGATGACGATCAGTAACGGAAACCGGTAGTTCCTGGCCACGAGAATATCGCGCACCGTCATTCCCACGCGCCATTCCAGCGGATCCCCGTTCACCTGAATCATGCCGTTCTCTCTTTCAGCTTATGAATTCGGTCGCATTGCGACCGAATTCATAGGTGCTGCTTCACGACCTCGACAACTTCCGGAAAGGCGTCCAGGCCCAGTTCCTTCAAGCGCGCCAAGGTCGGCACGCCGTTCGGGGTCCAGCCCCGGCGCTGGTAGACGGCGTCCGTGAGTTTCTCGTAGCGCCCCTGACGCCACGTGCGGTGGGCGGCCATTTTTTCTTCCAGGCTCATCGTGGCCGGATCGAGACCCATCTCGTCCACGATCTGCTTGTCGTAGCGTTCCTGGCGGGAGAGATATTCTTCCGTCGTGACAGGGCCCAGGGCGCGGAAGGGAGCGTGGTCGTCCTTGCGGAGCCCCTTGCCCATGCGGATGTTGAAGATGCGCTGGAAGTTGTAGACCCGGGCGGACTGCATGATTAGCTCGTCCTTGTCGATCTTGATGCCCGTGGTGGCGGTGAAGAGATCGACATAGTTCTGCACATGTTCGGGAATCTTGTGGGCCTCGGGCTGCTTGGAGTTGTCCGAGGGCACCACATCGTTCCAGGGCAGTTTGCAGAAGCCGTTGAGACCGAACCAGGTGCGGAAAAGCGGAAAATAGTAGAGCGCCTCGGCCTTGTCCTCGAAGGTGGGGATCTGCTTGTTCACCATGTCCATGAAGATCAGCCAGGCCTCGTCGTGCTGCGGCCCCTTGTTGGTGAGCGCGTAGCCGCCCTGTTGGGCTAGGCTTTCCTTGCACATGTACTGGCTGTATTCCAGGCCCTTGTTCTCCATACCGATGTCGTTGATCAGCTGCGGATCGCCCCAGCCGTTCTTGATGAAGATCGCCTTCATCTTCTTCACGCCCTGGCCCGCGATGATGCCGAAGCCTTCGCCGCGCGCCATCTGGTGCATCATCTCCAGGTCCGCTTCGGCGTTGCCCCAAATCATCTCCAGGCCACCGGTGCGCTCCTGGTTCAGGATGCCGCGCTGGTAGCACTCCATGACGAAGGCCGTGAGCGTGCCGTAGGTGATGGTGCAGATGCCGTAGGTGTCGCAGTAGAAGTTCAGCTCCAGGAGATAATCGGGATCGAAGACGCCGCAGTTGGAACCCAGCCCGGCCGCGTTCTCGTACTCGGGGCCGTCCACCGTCACCATGTGGCCCTTGTAGGGGCCGGTCTTCAGCATCACCCCATCGGCGCCCTTGGCGCAGGCCATGGAACAGCCGTACCAGCATCCATCCACGGTTTTCTGAGTGCAGCGCTGCTGCCAGTAGCTGGAGGAAATTTTTGGGACATCGGGATGTGAGCCGTACTGGAAGTTGTGGGTGGGCAACAGATCGTAGGCGTCCATGATCTCCACGATGTGCGCGGTGCCGTTGCGCCGCATCATGCACTGGTGGGGATCGTTCTCGCGGATTTCCTTGTGATATTTGACGCCCGTTTTGGCGATGGTCTCGAAGTCGGCCACATGGTTCAGGTCGCCCTTCACCTGGGGGCCGCGGCACACCAACGCGCGGATCCGCTTGTTGCGGAACACGGTGCCGATGCCGCCGCGCCCGGCCTGCTTGAGACGGATGCAGCCGCGCCGATGGTCGTACCACGAGAAGTTCAACATGCCGATGAGGCTGTGCTCGGCGGCGGCACCGGTGCAGACCACGGAAATGTTCACGCGATCCGCCTCGTTCTCGGCATACATGTGCGTGAGCACTTCCGCCAGCACATGGCTGTCGATGGGGTCCAGCGGTGCTTCCTCGATGCGGATGAGGCCCTTCTGACCGTCGATGAAGAGGATTATGTCGCGGTCGGACTTGCCCTGTAGTTCCAGCGCATCGAAGCCGCTGAATTTGAGCAGAGGTCCGAAGTAGCCGCCCACATTGGAATCGATGGGGATGTCCGTTTGGGGTGAAAGGCTTACCACCAGAGACTTGCCGGTGCCCGCGTACTGAGTGATGCCCGCCACGGGGCCGGGGCTGATGATGATCTCGTTCTCGGGATCATCCCAACGCGTGGTGGGCTTGACCGCATTCCAGAGATGCCAGAGGCCGAAGCCGCGACCGCCGATGAAGACATCCTTCATCTGCTGCGTCACCGGCTTTTCCTGGACTTCCAGCGTGCCGACATTCACATACAGCGTGCGGTTGTTGTAGCCCTTGTCCGGCCGACTGGGTGTGAAGGGAATCTCCTTCAAAACCTTGTGCGCCGCCTTGATGGCGTCGAGCCCTTCGAGGTACTCGGTGCGCTTCGTGAAGTCGATGTCCATGACCTTGGTGGGATCGAATACGACCTGGTGCATAATCCGCTCCTTCGCTCAGATGATCCGGGTTGGAGGCTCGGGGACTTCGACGATTTCAAGCGCTGCGTGAGGGCAAGCCTTCACGCAGATTCCGCAGGAGGTGCACTTGTAGGGCTCCAACCATGCGGGGTTCCGTTCGAAGATCTCCTTGTCACAGAAACCGATGCACATGTAGCAGCCCACACAGAGCTTCTTGTCGATCATCACGACGCCCAGTTTGTTGCGCTTCAAGGCCTCGGCTGGGCACACCACGATGCAATCGCCGCACTGGTCGCAGAGGACCGCCTGGCCGCTGCCATCGGCCATCTCGCGAATGTGCAGGGCCGCCATCGCCGGATCGCTCAGCTTGAAGACCTTCTCCGCACAGGAGGCCTCACATTCGTGGTGGCAGGTCTTCCGACCCGCATCGCACTTGTTCAGGTTAATTCTCAGCTGTCGCATGCTCAGGTGCCTCCCATCGCTGGAGCCAACAGATTCGGGCCGCTGATGACGGCCACGCTTCCTGGGTAAGGTAGCACCCGGCTCGGGAAAGACAAACGCAGGAAGAAGCGTAATATCTGCTCGCAACCATCGCTCTAAAAGGCGCCATGATTCCGGCTACTTCCGGATGAGATGCACGGCCGTGGCCTTGAAGGAGGCGAAAACCTCTCGACCCTCATCCAAGGCCAACTCTTCCCTGGAACGGGCGGTCACATATGCCGACAGGAAGAATCCACAGTCGAGTTCGACCTTGAAGAAGGGGCCTCGGGATGTGATCCGGGTCACCCGTCCGGAGAAGCTGTTCCGGGCGCTCGTTTCCGTGTCCGGATGCAGGGAAAGGGTTACATTCTCGGGGCGAACCCCCACCGTCAGTTCCTGGCCGGGCTCGACCGCACCGGTGCCCACGATCTCCCGGTGGCCGACCGCCAGGGTGAAGGTTCCCTGCAGGCAATTCTCGACCCGGCCCACGAGCAGGGTTTCCATGCCGACGAAGGTGGCCACGAATTCGTCCACGGGGTGATTGACCACCTCCCCCACGGGGCCGCGTTGAACCACACGGCCCCCTCGCAGCACCGCGAGGGTATCGGCGAGGTGGAGCGCCTCCATCAGATCGTGGGTGGCGAAGACCGCCGTGCAGCGTGTGTCCCGCAAAACTCGGCCGAGATCCTGCAACAGGGTTTCCCGAGTGGGTGGGTCAAGCGAGGAGAAGGGCTCGTCGAGCAGCAGAATCTGGGGTTCCAGCGCACAGGCTCGCGCTAGGCTGGTGCGCTGCGCTTCGCCACCGGAAAGCTCTCGGGCGGGGCGGGCGAGGAGGTTTTCCACACCGAAACGCTGGGCGTTCTCGGCGATCCGGCGCTTGCGTTCAGCAGAATCGACGCCCCGCAGGCGCAAACCGATTCCAATGTTTTCCGCCACAGTGGTATCGAGCAGCAGCGGTTCCTGGAAGACCAGGGTGACGCGCCGGCGATAGGCCGCGCGTTCGCGCTCAGTCCCCAGGCTCCGGCCCTCGAAGCCCAGCTTCCCGCGGGACGGGTTGAGGAGTCCCGCCAAACACAGGAGCAGCGTGGATTTCCCGGCGCCGTTCGGGCCGATGAGCCCCAGGATCTCACCGGAATGCAGATCCAACTCCGGCAGTTCTAGGGCGAGAATTTCGCCCCGGCGGACTTCGAGATCCCTCGCTTCCAGGAGGCGCGGGCCGAGAATCTTCATCGGGGTCGCCGTCGCTGCTGGATATGCGTAAGGGCCGCGTTCACGCCAAAGGCAAGGGCGAGCAGGACCACACTCAGCGCGATGGCAATATCGAAGTTGCCCTTGCTCGTCTCCATCACCGTGGCCGTGGTGAGCACTCGTGTGGAACCCTTGATATTGCCGCCCACCATGATGGAGGCGCCCACTTCGGAAATCACGCCACCGAAACCGGCCATGATGGCCGCCAGCAGCGGCAAGCGGGCTTCCTTGATGAGCAGCCAGACCATTTGCGAGCGAGTGGCGCCCAGCGTGAGAATTTGCAGGCGGAGATCGTGGGGAAGCTGCTGGAGGGCGGCTAGGCTGAGGCCCGCGATGATGGGCGTGGCGATGACCGCCTGGGCAATGACAATGGCCATGGGCGTGTAGAGCAGATGGAGCGAGCCCAAAGGTCCGTTGCGCCAGAGCAGGATGGACACGAAGAGCCCCACCACCACGGGCGGCAGCCCCATGCCGGTGTTGACGAGACTGATGAGGACGCGCTTCCCGGGAAAGGTGTTGAGCGCCAGGACGACGCCGATGGAGACTCCAATGAGCATGCTCAGGAGCGTGGCGAATCCCGAGAGCGCCAGGGACAGCGCCGTGATGCCCAGGACCTCCCGGTCGAGGGTGAGCAGCAGCCGCAGGGCCTCCTTGATGCCTTCCAAGATCAGATCCACCCTACACCTCGATAGGAATGACGACCACGGCGGTCGCCTTGATCACCGCGTGTACCGACTCGCCAACAGCGAGGGCCAAGTCCTCGCAGGCCCAGGTGGTGACGAGAGCCTCCAGGGGAAACCCGCAATCCACGTGGATGCGCGTCAGAGGCCCGAGGGAATGGAGGGCCGTGACCCTTCCGGGTAAGCGATTCCGTTGGGTCGCGGTGCCCGACGCATGCCGCTCCAGGGAAACTCCCTCGCCCCGGATGCAGGCATAGGCTTCCTGGAAATGCCCGCCGGGATCCGGTGCGACCAGTTCTACGCCACCCATGGCGAGTCGCAAAAGTCCCTCCATGCGGCCGTCGACGCGGGTGCGGACGATCGTGCCGAAGCCCAGCAGTGTCGCAGCTTCTCGGGAATCGGGCTTGGCGAAGACTTCCGCGGGAGGACCGCCCTGGCGGATGCTCCCCTCGCGCATCAGCAGGAGATGATCCCCCAGCGAGAGCGCCTCGTCCCGGTTGTGGGTCACCAGGATGGCCGGCATGTTCATGGCCTGGAGAACATGACGCAGCCCATGGCGAAGCTGTTCCGCCGCCGGACGATCCAATGAGGCGAAGGGTTCGTCCAGCAGCAGCAGTCGCGGGCGGGGGGCCAGAGCGCGGGCCATCGCCACGCGCTGCTTCTCGCCGCCGGAGAGGTCTGCCGGGCGGCGATGCTCCAGGCCCTCCAGGCCCATGAGTTCGATCAGTTCCCGGAGGCGCGCGTGCCGTTCCTGTGCTGACCAACGCCGAATTCCGAAGGTGATGTTCCCTCGCACATCAAGGTGGGGGAAAAGGGCGGCCTCCTGGAATACATAGCCAACCCGACGAAGGTGGGGTGGCACGAAACACCCGGACTGGGCGTCGAACCAAATTGCTTCATCAGCCGAAATGAAGCCGACATCCGGCCGGTCCAGGCCCGCGAGGCTGCGCAGTATCGTGGTCTTCCCACAGCCTGAGGCTCCGAACAGTACGGTGATGCTGAAGCGATCCAGAGCCATCTGGAAGGCCGCTTCGATCCGGGGGCCGCCGGGAAAGGTGCGAATAAAATCCAGCTTCAGCGCCATGCGCGCTCCTTCCCCCGAAGCCAGGCCGTGCAGGCCAGCACGGTGAAGGCGAGGCCCAGGAGCAGCAGGGCTGTGCGGTTGGCGCCCGCCATATCGAAAGATTGCACCTGATCGAACAGGGCGATGGAGGCCGTGCGGGTACGGCCCGGCAGGTTGCCGCCCACCATGAGGACCACGCCGAATTCCCCGATGGCATGGGCGAAGGTCAGGATCATTCCCGACAGCAACCCCCGCCAAGCCAGCGGGAGGGCCACTCGGAGGTAGGCGTCTGTGCGACTGGCATTCAACGTGGACGCCACCTCTAGCAGTCTGCGATCCACGCCTCCCAGAGATGAAACGAGCGGCTGGAGGAAGAAGGGCAGATTGGTGAAGACCTGGGCCAGCAGCAGGCCACTGAAACTGAACACCAGGGGCGATCCCGTGAGGTTTTCCCAGGCATGGCCCAGCGGACTGCGGGGGCCCAGGGCCACGATGAGGTAGAAGCCCAGCACCGTGGGGGGCAGGATCAAGGGCAGGGTGGTGCAGGCTTCCAGTAGGGCCTTACCCCGAAAGCGTCCGTAGGCCAAGGGAAAGGCGAGGGCGAGGCCCACGGGCAACAGCATCACTGTGGAGGTCGAAGCCAGTTTCAGGCTGAGTCGCAGCGCCTCCCAGTCCATCAGGGTTTGCCGAAGCCGTGTCGGGCCAGGATGGCCTGTCCTTCCGGCCCCATCAGGAAATCGCGAAAGGTCCGGGCCCGCGCGGAAACTGGGCTTCGGGCGAGGATCACGCCGCTCTGCAGAAGGGCCGGCGCGATGTCCTCCGGCACCTTCCAGGCCCATCCGGAGGTTTCCAGGGCCGAATGGCGGGCCTGGGACTGTGAGATTAGGCCCGCCTCGGCGACACCGGTCTGGAGAAACTGGGCGGCCTGGGACACGTTGTCACCGAAGACCATCCGGGGACGGAGCGTATTCAGGAGGCCGGCCTGTTTCAAGGCGCCTTCAGCGCCCCTCCCGTAGGGTGCCACCTTGGGATTGGCCAGGGCGATGCGTTTGACGCGAGGGTCCAGGAGCAGACGAAGGCCGATGGTGGAGGGATTCAGTCCGAATTCGCGCCGGACCCACAGCGTCAGGAAGCCTTTGGCGTACGGAAAGGGACCTTCCGGCGATACCAAGCCCGCCAGCCGGAGTTGCTCCGGGAATTCAACATCCGCCGAGAGGAAGACATCGAAGGGCGCGCCCTGTCGGATCTGGGCCGTGAGGCTCCCGGAGGCGCCGTAGCTCAGATCGATCCGCGTGCCAGGGTTCCTGGCCTCGAAAGCCTGTTTCACTTCCTCGAGCGAACCCCGCAGATCTCCGGCCGCCGCGATGGCAAGGGATGGGGTCTTCTCGCAGGCTGCGAGCGGGAGCCCGAAGGCGAGTCCGCAGCCCAGGAGAAAAGCCATCAGTGCCCGACGGTGCATGGAGTTCCCTTCGTGACTCGTAGCCTAACTGTTTACGCCTCGCCCATGAAGGGGTAGGCCAGGCCGGTGGGTGGCGCGAAGCATTCCTTGATGGTGCGGGGCGAGGTCCAGCGGATGAGGTTAAGGAAACTGCCCGCCTTGTCGTTGGTGCCGGAGCCACGGGCCCCGCCGAAGGGCTGATGGCCCACCATCGCACCCGTGCACTTGTCGTTGATGTAGAAGTTTCCGGCGGTGTTGGCCAGTACGGCGGTCAGGTGGTTGATGACATAGCGGTCCCGGGCAAAGACAGCGCCTGTGAGGGCGTACGGGGAAGTCCTGTCCAGGATCTGGAGGGTTTCCTCCAGCCTTTCGTCCTCATAGACGTAGACCGTGAGGACCGGGGCGAAGATTTCTTCCTCCATGGTGAGGAAGTGAGGGTCAGTCGTCACGATGACCGTGGGCTCGATGAAGTAGCCAACCGATTTGTCACCTTTGCCGCCGGCGATGATTTCCGCTGCATCGGAACTGCGAGCCTGTTCGATGTAGCGCAGGGTGGCATCGAAGCTGTTCTCATCGATCACGGCGTTCATGAAGTTGCGGAAATCCCTGACATCGCCCAGGCGGATCTGGTTGTGGAGCTGGAGCAGGCTGGCCTTCAGCTCCGGCCACCGGGAGGCGGGCGCATAGACGCGGGAGCAGGCCGAACATTTCTGGCCCTGGTATTCGAAGGCGGCGCGCACGATGGCCGTGGCAACCTCGGGGATCTCAGCGGAATTGTGCACGAATATGTAGTCCTTGCCGCCGGTCTCCCCCACAAGGCGTGGATAGATGCGGTAGCGTCCTACATTCTCAGCCACGGTTTTCCACATGGCGTTGAAGACGCCCGTGGAGCCGGTAAAGTGAAGGCCCGCGAGGCTTTCGTGCTCCAGCACGAGCTTGCCAATGACCGAGCCCCGGGCCGGAACGAAATTGATGACGCCCTCGGGCAGCCCGGCCTCCCGGTAGAGCTGCATCAGGTAGTAGTTCGACAGGATGGAGGTGGAGGCGGGTTTCCATACCACCGTGTTGCCCATGATGGCCGGGGCCGTAGGGAGGTTGGCGGCGATGGCGGTGAAGTTGAAGGGCGTGACGGCGAAGACGAAGCCTTCCAGCGCCCGGTAGTGCACACGGTTCCAGGTGTGGTGATTGGAGATGGGCTGGTTCTGGTAGATCTGCTCCATGAACTTGGCGCTGTAGCGGAAGAAGTCCGCTGTTTCGCAGGTCGAGTCGATTTCAGCCTGGTAGGCGCTCTTGGATTGGTTGAGCATGGTGGCGGCGTTGAGGATGTAGCGGTACTTGCCGGAGATGAGGCTCGCCATCTTGTGGAAAATGGCGGCGCGATCCTCCCAGGGCATGGCTTCCCAGTCCCCCTTGGCCTCGAGGGCGGCCTCGATGGCCAGCTTGATCTCCGCTTCACCCGCTTCATGGTAGTGGGCCAGCACATGGCCGTGCTCGTGGGGGCAGACGGCCTTCTGGAGCCTGCCGGTGCGGATCTCCTGGCCCCCGATGATGAGCGGAATATCCAGTTCCAACCCGTACTGCCGATCCAATTCGGCCTTCAGCCGCGCCCGTTCCGGAGTGCCCGGCGCGTAGCTGAACGCGGGTTCGTTGTAGGAATCGGGAAGGTTGAAAATGGCGTTGGTCATGGAGGTCCTCGAAGGAAACGGATGCGTACAGGGCCGTAGAGGCCCCTGGATCGCCCCGCCCGCAGGGGCTTCGTTTTTATTCTTCTTTTTTCCCGGCATCGGGAAAAAAGAGCGGCGACCCGTACTTTTCGATGCCGAATTTCGCGATGAGGTCCTGGATTTCTTTCGCCACCAGGAATTCCGCGAAGGCCTTGGCTCCCTGGGCGTTGACTTTGGGGAACTTCGAGGGATTCACTTCGATCACGTGGTAGACATTCAGCAGGGCCGCATCGCCCTCGCAGAGGATGGCAAGTCCCAAGGTCTTCTTTAGGGCCAGAAAGGTGGCGCGATCGGTGAGCGCGTAGGCCTGCTTTTCGGCGGCCACACTCAGGGTTTGGCCCATGCCGAGCCCGGTCTGCTGGTACCACTTCTGACCTTCGGGACTCCGGGCAGCGGCCTTCCAGAGCTTTTTCTCCTGGGCGTGGGTACCGGAGTTGTCACTCCGGGATGCGAAGAGGTGGCCTGCGCCGATCTTCTGGAAGGCTTCGGTCGCAGACTTCGCGGCCTTGATGCCAGCTGGATCCTGGGGAGGCCCCACCAGGATGAAATCGTTGTGCATCACCAGTCGCCGATTCTGGCCGAAGCTCTCCGCCATGAATTTCTTTTCCGCCTCCGGGGAATGCACCAGCAGGACATCGGCCTCGCCCCGCTGGCCCAAGGCCATGGCTTGGCCGGAACCCACGGCGATGGTTTTAACGAGGAAGCCGGATTTTTTCTCAAACACGGGAACGAGCAGGTCGAGAAGACCCGAATCCTGGGTGCTGGTCGTGGTGGCCAGGATGATGTCCTTCGTGGGCGGCGCGGCCTGGCTCTGCGGGCCGAAGGCCAGGGCGAGCGAGGCAAGGGTGATGGCAAGGCGCTTCAGCATGGTGGGCTCCAGTTGAGTTGACTTCGATTCATGGCCTGGTTGGTCGAACTTCCGCCGCGGCAATCGGTCCGTTTTCCCAATGGCAGGGGCTTCCGTGGCGATAGTCTTCACAGGATACATCGATTGATATCAGGCCCCCCGCCGAGAGAGTCCAGCAGGTCACTTCGGTTGAGGAGCCAGCAAGCGCCGGAAGGCCTTCACATCCTCCTCGATGGCCGCCTGAGCCTTGGCCTGGACGACCCGAAAGCGGGCCAGCGCCTCCATGCCATTCTCCGTGACACGGGCTCCCCCGCCTCGCGTGCCGCCCTTGGTGGCTTCCACCACGGAATGGACAAAGCAGCGGTTCATCTCATCCACCATCAGCCAAGCCTTGCGGTAGCTCATCCCGAGTTTGCGACCCGCGGCGGAAATGGAGCCGGTCTCTAGGATGGCCTCCAGGAGATCGGCCTTGCCTTGGCCCATGGCAATCTCGTCTCCACAAAGCAAGCGGATGCGGATGGAGGCGAATGACATGGGGGCATTGGACATGGGGCTCTCGGGCAGGTGCAATCCGGCTATCTGGTCGACGGCTCATTATCTCATCGAGTGAAGCAGGTAAATGCCCTACTGCGTTCCTTCATTTCCCGCCCAGTTCCCCCAGCATCCCCTTGGCGTCCACCTCTACGCTCACCTGGCCTTCGAGGAAGGCATCCAGGCGAAAGCGATCAGAAAGCACCCGGGGCTGGCCCAGCTTCAGTTCCGTGAGATTGCCCGCCAGATTGAGCCCTTGGGCAAGTGGGCGGTTGAGGCCTTCCTGGGCGAGGGTGCGAATGTCTTTCAGGCTCTTATCCATGAACCAGTTGGCCTTTTCCTGAAGCGTCTTCTTCAGAGTGGAGCGGAAGAGCCACTCGCCGAACTGGGTGATCCAGTTCCTGCTCTCCAGCGTGTAGTCCAGGTCCACGAGTTGCAGGGTGCCCTGGCCCTCGTTGTAGACCAGGCGACCCGCGAGGTTGAGCTTGCCCGTGACTCGGCCCTTCAGGGTGAGTTCCAGCACGGCCTTGCCGTCTTTCCCGTGCACGACCGCGTCCAGCACTTCAAAGCTGCCCTTCTCGGTATCGAAGCGCTTGCCACCGATCTGCCGCTTCAGTTGTGCGGTGGCCTGTTCGAAGCTGAGGTCTGTGTCCACGCGGATCTTGAAACCGGGCTGCAGGCCGTTGACAGCCTGCTCCAGGGGCGGGAGAGGGCGGGTCTCCACGATGGGCGGCGGCCCCAGCGTAATGGCGGGCCGGGCCTGGATCTCCGGGGTGAGGGTCAGCACTTTCCCCTGGCTGCTCCAGGGTGCCAGGCGGATGCGCTCGGGGTTGAGGCTGAGCCACACGCCTTCGGCGAGGGGGATGGGTTGCTGGGCCTGGGTCCACACGGCCTCGGCCTTCTGGCGCAGCATGGCGGAATCACGAACTTGCTGTTCCATGGCCGCCGTGGCCTTGAGCATGTTCTCCTTCATGCCCGCCACGACCTTGTCGGTGATGTCGTAGCCCAGGAAGGTGACCTCGCAAAGCGCCAGAGGTGCCGGATCGTCGGGCATGGCCTTGAGATTCAAGCCCCAGGTGGGCGTGAGGCTCAGCTCGGCCCGGGTGCCCAGCAGCACGCGACGGAAACCCTCCGTGCCCTGACCGCAGGCGCCCACCCCCTTGATGAAGGAGCCCGCCTTCACGCCCACCTCCAGCCAATAGTGCGCCGTCGTGCGCACCAGGATACGGTTGGCGTTGAGGCGGAAGATGAGGGGATCCCGGTAGAGATTGAAGCGGTAGACAGCCCCTGGCGTTGTGGTCAGCGGTGTCCAACTTTCCACGCCCGGCGGAACCCGGGGGGCGGTCTGCTCCACCGAAGCGAACACCGGGGCCAGATCGATGCGGAGGGGCATGGTGATGAACGAAGGGCCGGGATCCAGAGCCTGGGCCATGGCTGGAGAGGGTGGAACCGAAGATGGTGCGGGCACCGGGGCCTGAGCCTGGAGGCCGACACAGAGGAGCAAGGAAAGTAGGTAGCGAAGGGGCATGGTGTGATTATCGCCGGGAGGAGGGGGAGGATCGGCGTGCTTGGCCCAACTTTCGCCATTCGGCTCAGTAACCATCTTGTCATCAGAATCCCAGGCCAACCTGGACACCCAAAAAAGCCTCACCGTGGTGGCCTTTCGGGGAGATCTCCCAATAATAGCTGGCACCTAGGGTACCGGGGGAGGCGTTGGCGTTGGCATGAACTCGACGCAGGCCTTGCCAAAGGCGCTGAGACTTTCCCGCGCGCTCGGGCTGTCGCCACCAAGCAGTTCATGTTCACGCGCAACGGACCACAGTCGCCGCGCGAGGGGTATCAGGATTTCGCAGGGAAGGGTGTTCCCCTCTTGGGCCCCTTGCATGCTGGCTCGAAAATCCTTGTCGATCCTGGCGACCATCTGCCCGACATGGTCACGGACGTTGGCCATGGCCCGAGCGTTGAGTTCAGGCCCCACGGTGCCGAGCAGTTCCCCCGCCCGCATGGCCGCCAGGACATCGATGGGTTGGGCCTGCTGCTGGATCATCCGCTCCAGCAGCGCCATGTGGGCGCGCTCCAGGGCGGCAAAGAGCTTCTCGTGGAAGGGACGCGAGCACTCGTCCATGCCGAGGAGCGCCAGCTGGCGATCGTAGTCGAGGGCACGCTTGACCAGCGGGGCGAAGGCTAAATAGTCGCCCGTGAAGGCCTGCAGTTCCTCAGTGACCCGGTTGATCCATTGGGCCCTGATCCGCCCGGCGTAGTCGAACCAGATGTCCATCAGGCAGGGGGCCAGGGCGGGGCTTTCGGCTTTGACCTGGTCCGCGATCTGAGCGAGGCGTGCACCCACGGCGGCCAGCTCCCCATCGGAAGCCCGGGCGAGACGCTCCTTCAACTCCTCTGCCTTCTTCGTGAAGTCCTCCTCGTTCTTCAAATGCCAGGAGCCGGTGGGCCCGCTCACTTGGTAGCCGCCGCCTGCCAGCGACTGGGCGGTCTGATCCACCAAGTCGGCATCCACGGAGCCCAGGGCGGAGGTGCAATCGGCGCTGGTGACCCTGAAGCGGAGCAGCATGGAGCCGCCCCCGGATTTGGGCGTCTCGTGCGTGCCGGCCGGGGAAATGGTGTAGAGCTTTCCCGCCTCCTGGCCGAAGACCTTCACGGTGAACCCGCTGCTGCGGGGATAAGTAGCGCCATCCATCATGACCTGCAGGTCATCGCTGGCGCCCTTCATAGCCGAGCCGACCTCAAGGGCGGCTGCGGGGTGGCCGCTGCCGCCGAAGGTGTACTCCAGGTGCCCACGAACCTTCCGGACCGTCTCGTTCCACGCCACCTGAACCGTCAGCGTTCCTGTCAGCTTGAACTGCAGGGCGATCCCCAGGTGCTTGGCAGCGCCCTGCGCTCCCATGTCGATCGAGAAAGTGCCCTTCCAGTCCCCCGGCGAGAGGCCGATGCGGGGATCGGGTTGGGAGCAGTGCCGCGTCCACTGCGACTGGGCGGTCAAGCAGCCCGGCGCGAAGAGCGACAGCAGCAAAGGCAGGAGCAGCAGCGGGCAACGGCGCATAGACGACTCCGATTCTGGGCTGGGGCCTTTCCTTCTACTGTGTTTGAGCGAAGACAGCAAGGCCGTGGATAGTGACAAGGTCGAAGAAAAGGCGAACGAGGCGGTGGGCCATGTACACGGCCTAGCCGGATTCGGGGGCCTCGAAACCCTTGTGATAACAAGACATGACCTGCTTGAAGCCCTTGATTCGGCTTTCAGGATCAGTGGTGGATAGCATCTGGGGTCGGGGCCGTTGCATGGGCCCATAGACCATAGACCATATGCCTAGTGGGCATCAGCCCACCTCACTGCAACTTCATCCCTCCCAGGAAGCGTTTGCTGACCAGATCGGAGACTTCGCCAATGCTCTCCAGTCCGGTGAGGACCTTGAGCTTGCGGCTGGCGCCGACCGGGTCCTTTTCCACCTCCTCGAGGACCCTCTGGATGGCTTTCCACTTGTCCATGTCCTGGCCGACCTCGAAGGCCTTCTGGCCGGTGGCCTTGGCCCGGTTGGCCTGGAGAACCGGTAGCAGCCGCTTCTCAATGTCCTTGGCGGCCTGGTTGGCGCCATTGATTTGCTTGTACAGGGTGGAGAAGTCCCCCTGCCCCGCGCCGGCGTGGGAGACCTTGGTCGTGAGCACCTCGCTGGCCTGCTCGGCCCAGCCCTTCTTGACCCGGGCGACGTTGGCGGGATCGGTCATGCCGGTGTAGGCCAGATCCTTGTAGGCCTCACCCGAACGGGAGGTGGTGATGTTCTGCATCGCTGCCTGCGGGTTTCCCCCGGTGGCGCCCTTGTAGGCCTGGTTGTAGAGCTGCTGCAGGTCCTTCTCTGCCTCGTTCAAGCTGATCGGCTTGTCGCACTTGAACAACTGATAGACCCCGTCGTCCTTGCCCGCCATCTCCTCCAGGGCGAGGTCGCGGTCGGAGTTCAGGGTCTTGCCGGCGTCGCCGTGGCGCATGTCCTTGAACTTGGGATCGCCGGCCTTCTGCCAGCCGCCCGGCGTGCGCTTCTTCCATTGGTAGCCGGCGTCCTTCACCGCCTTCCGGAAGGCGGGATCCACCTGGGTTCGATGGAGGGTGTCGACGGCCTTGGCGAAATCACCCTCGAGCTCCGTGCCGGTGGCCGGACCGCGGCCGGCCCGGCCGGCTTTGCCATCCGCCTTGAGGATTCGCTTGGCCAGGAAATCGTCGTTGAGCTGGGTGGCCTGCTTGAGCCGTTTGGCTTCCAGCGCCGCGAGTTCGGCGGTGTCGGCCCCCTTGGAACGCGCCGCCTTGATCTGGTTCACGGTGTCCCGGTACTGGCGGATGCGATTCTGCGCCTGGTTCTTCGCCAACTGGAAAGTCTGGCCTTCGACGAACTCCTTCACCGTCACCCCCGGCTTGGCGGCGGGCAGCGGCGGCGAGCCGCCCTTGGCCTTGCCCACCCACCAGGCGCCGAGCTTCGAGGCCACGCTCTCGACCGCCTTGCCCGCCAGGAAGGCCTCGGTGCCGCGCTCCAGGGCGCCGACAACGCCGCCCGAGGACACCAGCCCGCCGCGCTGGTAGCCGGTCATCATTTCCGCCGCCACCATGCCGGGCATGCCGGTCATGGCCACCGCCTGCTTGACGCCTTCGAGCGGACCGCCGTCGATGGTGCCGGTGGTGGCGCCATAGAACACGTTCACCGCGGTGACCGCGCCCTGGCTGCTGCCGCCCACGCTCAGCAAGGTTCCCGATCCTACGGCGTAGGCCGGGGCGGCAATGCCGGTCACCAGCAGGGTCACCGCGGCGATCGATTTCACCCGCTGCGCCCGCAACTCGTAATCCTCGTAGTCCACCGCGTCCTGCAGCGCCTTGGCGGCCTGCTGCTCGCGCCGCCCCTGGACCGTGTCGAACACCGCCTGTGCCGCCTGCCGGGCTTTGCCGAGGTTGCCTTCGGCCAGATCCTTGGCGGTGATCTGGCGGCCGACGAACGCCAGCAGTTGCTTGACCTGGTCGGGTTCGGCCTTGGCTGCCATCTTTTCCACGGCCACCGCCATCCGCCGGGTGTCTTCCACCGCCTGCATGCGCTCCACGGTGCGGACGATCATGAGGTCGTGGCAGTAGGCGTCCGAGGGCGTGCGCGTGTGGACGTACTCACCAGTCTTTAGGCTGGTGACCAGGTCCCGCTCCTGCTGGATGGCGCTGCGGTTGTTGAGCACCCGCAGGTAGAGGACCTCCTTACGGTTCGAATCCCTTTCCTTGGACCACTCGGCCTCGTCCCTGGCCAGGTTCCGCTGGATGAGGCGGATCAGGTCCTCCTTTTCGGCGATGGACTCCTGCTTAGCTTTCAGTTCGGCCTCGTCCTTGGCCTGCTTCGTGGGAACGGTCTCCACGGGGGTTTTCGGAGGCGGCATCCCGCCAGCAGCCTGGTTCTCGCAGAGGTGGCATGGCTCCCCCATGATGTGGACGAAGCCCGGAAGCCGCCATGGACTGACCTTGCCCTTCTCCAGCACATGCTTGGCGGCCACTTCCGGCAGCACATTCTGGGCGAAGTGGATTCGAAGGCAGGGTCCGATCCCGGCGACATCGTAGACCGGGTTCATCCAGGCGCCGGCCTTCTGCAATGTTTCCTTGGAAGGCTCCGGTCCCCTCGGTTCGGGGCCCTGCTTGCCGCCGTCCAGCCATTGACCCCAGGCCTCTTCGGTCCCGGGCCAGATGGCCGTGTAATTCGCCGCCATACGCCCGTCGAGGTTCTTGTTATACAGCTGGCTGACCCGCCACAGGTAGGAGAGCTTGGCCAGTTCGCTGAGCCCGCCGGTCCATTTGCGACTCCAGGCCCGGGCCTTGGCCTTGGCAGCCACCGGGTCGGGAGGATTGCCGAGCGCCTGCGCCCGCCGCTGGAGGTCCTCCAGCTTGGCGTTGCCGCTCTGCAAAACCTGCGCGTGACGCTCGGCCTGGCCCAGCGCCGAGACGGCGCCTTCAGCGTCGCCCACCGCATGGGAAAGCACAGCTTCCGACCAGGCGGCGTCAAAATCCTGGGCCGCCTGGTGAGCGGTGGCGCGAACCGTCTGCAATTCGGCCAGCACCGGGTTGAGCTTCTGGAAATAGGCGAGCGCTTCCGGATCGGGGAAGTCGAAAAAGGGCTGCCATTTCTTGCCCCACTGCCGCTCCTGGTCAGGCGAAAGCGGACCCGACAGGGATTTCAGGGCTTCCTGGGCGTACTCGAAGCCGGCCAGAGGCAAAGCCCGCAGGGCCGTGCCGGGATCGGCGTTGCCGAGGACCAGGGCTGGACCCTGGGAAGCCAGCTTCACCTGGTCGGTCGACGCCTTGCTCCAGAGTTCCCCGGTCGGACGGGGTAGCACGGGAACCTTGGTGGCCAGACCCGGAATGGCCCCGGACCGCACGGTGGCAGGTAGTATCCGCTCAGCGGGGGGATCCAGCTTGGCGGGGCCGAGTTCTCCGAGCCGGTCCTTGGCGACGGTCAGCTTCGGATCCAGTTCCAGCGCCCGGTTCCAATCCTGGCGCGCGCCCCTGGTGTCTCCAAGGGCTTTGCGGGCCAACCCCCGCCTGAAATTGGCCTCGGCGACCCGGTGCCCCTTCTCGATGCAGGCCGAGTAGTCCTCCGCCGCGCCCGCGGTGTCCTTCAGGGCTTCCCGGCTGAGGGCTCGGCTGTAGAGGGCGAACACCTCGGCAGGGTTGATCCTCAGCAGCTGGTCGTAGTCCTCCACGGCCCCGGCTGGGTCGCCGAGATTGGCCTTGCAGCGGGCCCGCCCGTGCAAGGCGGATGGGTAGGTCGGATCCAGCTTAAGGCTGCGTTCATAGGCCTGCAGGGCTTCCTTGTGCTGGTTCTGGTCGATGAGGATGTCGCCCTTGATGGTCCAGCCGCGGGAGTAGTCCTGCTGCATCGCCAGCGCCTTTTCCACGTCCCGCAGGGCTTCGTCCGGGGCTTTCAGGGCGAGCCTCGTCAGCGCCCGCCCGCCGAAGGCACGGTGGGCGGCCGGATTGAGTTCGATGGCCCGGCTGTAGGCCGCCAGCGACCCTTGGAAATCCTTCTGCAGGCGCAGGGCCTGTCCTCGAACCGCGAAGGCTTCGGGATTTCGGGAGTCGGTTTTTAGCAGTCGCTCGGCCAGTTCCAGGGCCTTGGCGGAATCCTTGGCTTCCAGCGCAGTGTTGGCTTGCGCCAGCAGGGCCTCTGGACTTTGGGCGGCCCCTGGAACAATACCGACCAAAGCCAACGAAACATATGCGGAGACGCTCATCGGACCCTCCGTGTCCATGATCCGCCTTTTGCGGAGCACTGGGTAAGCAGAGAAAAAATCGCGGCTTGGCGCCGGCCTGGAATGACCCGAGGTCAGAACAGCAGGCGCAACACGTCCTTGTGGATAGGGAAAATAAAGGGCCAAAACGGTGAATGTCGAAGGAAGGTCTCAGGGCTTCGCAGAGGACCTGAGCCGCGTGGTGGGAACCCTGAAACGGATCAGATTGGCAAAGGTCTTGGTGATGCGGCAAGGATCGCATCCCTCTTCGGTGTTTCAAGCAGTCCTTGACCATAGGTTTGACCTCCTCACCAACGCCAAGAGCAGGCCAAGAAGGCGCCTGCCGTGACTCTAGCGACGCTGTTTTGGGACCGCTTGGCCAGCGTCAATTAGCAATGTGCGCCGTCCCTGCTCCCGCGCGCGCGGGGCTGACTCGAACTGTTGATCACCCTGCAAGGGTTCGCCCCCCTGCTACACCCCAGGAGCTGCTCCGCATGGTTGGCAGGTAGGCCACGAACGAGGCTCCCGGCAGGGTGAACCGCCCACCTGCGGACAGGGTAGAACACTGCTTCCCCAGGATGCACTTTTTTCCGTGTTTTTTCCGTGGGGGCCATTTTCTCAAAACGAAATCTCGTCTATATACAAGAACACCCCAGATTTCTCTGGGGTATTTTTGGTAGGGCTAACGGGATTTGAACCCGTGTTACCGCTGTGAAAGACCGGTATAGGACCTAATTTGGCACATTGGCGAACATTCGCGAACGATCCATCAGATTGAAAATGCTGATATTTGGCACTTTCTGGTCCTCTTGCGTCCGCCTCCGTTCTGGACTATCTT
>CAIPUA010000044.1 GCA_903868115.1 uncultured Holophagaceae bacterium | reverse complement strand
GCCGAGGTCAGAAAGTCCAGGTTCTCCAAGGCATCATGTCCCACTAGGGTCACCCGCTCCAGGGCAGAGTTTCCCACCAGGGCTTCCACGGAATCGAGGGCACCGCAGCCCTCGAGGCTCAAATGGCGCAGGGTCGTCAGCCCCTGGAGCCCATCCAGACTTACTAGGTTGCAGCAGGGGTTGATGGCGAGGATCTCCAGGTGCGGGAGATCCGCCAGAGATCTCAGGTTGCTGATGGCTTCACAGTCGGTCAGCGCGAGGGAACGGAGTTCGGTCCATTCCTTCAGATCCCCCGGCAGTTCTTCCTCCGGCATACCTTCGATGACCAGTTCCCGCACCTCAAGCCGACCTGTCACCTCCAGAGTAGGTAAACCGCCGAGGGAGATGATGGCAGGCAGGGATGGGATGGGCGTGGTGCCATCGGAAATGCCAGCCCGGGAGACACCGTCCACCACTAGGCGGACTAGTCCCGGGACCGCATCCAGCCATACGGGGACTGGACCGACGCCATTGAAATCCCCGATGTCCACGGTAGAGCATGACGACTCGAACTGCAGGACGCTCCCATCCACCACGGTTGAAGACCCGAACAGCAGATCCTGCGGTTCGTCGCCGTGGGCCTCGAGGACAGAAATGGAAATATGGGTTGGCAGGAGCGACCGGGACGCCCTTCGGCTTTCGTCGAGCTTTTCCGGGGGGATGAAGAATCGAGTCTGTGGGGCATTTCTGACTTCTGCCATATCGGTCACTCCCACGGTGAAGGTGATGCAGCGAACAGCGGCCGCGGATGGCGAACCAACTTCCAGCAATCGGAGGCGGTCTTAGAGGGTGTTTTAAAAAAAGTCTTGCGCGTAGAGCCACTGGATCCGAGATTTGGGTATGGACCGCAATCCCTATCCCAGTGACCTGAACGATAAAGAATGGGAGATTCTTCAAAGCAGACTCCCAGCGAAGAAGGATCCTCGAGGAAGGCCTCGAAAGCGGGAGCTACGCGAACTTCTCAACGGGATCTTTTACTTGCTTCGCACCGGTTGTTCCTGGCGAATGATGCCCCACGACCTCCCGCCGTGGGAAACGGTCTACAGTCAATTCAGGACCTGGAAGCGGCAAGGCGCCTGGGAAGACGTGCATCGCACCTTGCGGGAGTTTGTTCGCATCGGGATGGGCCGGGAGCCACACCCATCTGCCCTCATCATCGATAGTCAATCGGTCAAGACGACCGAAAAAGGGGGCCTCGGGGATACGACGCAGGGAAAAAGGTTAAGGGCAGGAAGAGGCACATCCTCACGGATACGAATGGACTCCTTGTCAAAGTAAAGGTCCACCCAGCGGACATCCAGGACCGTGACGGCGCTCGACTGTTGCTGAAGGCGGCGCAAGGTCAATGTTCACGGGTCTCCTTGATGTTCGCGGATGGAGGATACCGAGGAGCGCTTGTCCAGTGGGTTAAGGAGACGGTCGGATGGCGAACAGAGATTGTCGGTAAGCCCAACTGGAAACAAGGGGTTTGGCTACCACCTGGCGTTGAACCCCCAGTTTTGCCCACGGGATTCCAAGTTTTGCCAAGGAGGTGGGTGGTGGAGCGAACCTTTGCGTGGATTGGCCGCTATCGTCGTTTCAGCAAGGACTACGAAGAACTCTGCGAGTCTGCCGAATCCTTGATCTACATCGCGATGACAAGGCTCATGCTCGCGAGGTTAACCGCGTGATTATTTTAAAACACCCTCTGATACCAATTTGACAACAAACATAGAGTAATGTCACCCTGTTAAACCAGGGTGATCTCATGCGAAAACCGTCTTCCCTGACTCCTTGGTTCACAACTGACCAGCTCATGGCTTGGGTCCAGGAGGCACCAGATAAGGCCGCCTATCAGCGTCGGCTGGC
>CAIPUA010000043.1 GCA_903868115.1 uncultured Holophagaceae bacterium | reverse complement strand
GTTGAGGGCGTGAACAACAAGATCAAAGTCCTCAAACGGATCGCCTACGGTTACCGCGACGAGGATTACTTCTTCCTCAAGATCCGCGCGGCCTTTCCCGGAAATCGCTGAAGAACCTGTTTTTTTAGCTGTCCAGCTCTTCCTTCACATGGGACTGTCCCATTTCCAGGAGTCGGTCCTTGGCGCGGCCGGTCCATTCGCTGTTGGGATAGCTCTCCACCAGTTTTTGGAAATAGTTCCGCGCCTCCTGTCGATACTTGGCCACTTCATCGACCCCGAGTTTCTCGATCCCGGTCTTCAGCTCGGCGAGTTCCTTCTTGTCCAGCTTCGAGATGTCCTCCTTGCCGAGGCGAGCAAGGAAGTCCTTCTGGAAGGGCTCCAGGACCTCCGTGGGAACGAACTTCCGGCGCATGGCCTCGCCCAGGTAGAAGTAGGCCCGCTCCCGATCGACATAATCGGGATAGGTCTCCATGAGTGCCTTGAGCCGACGCTCTGCCGGGCCGAAGGCATAGCTGTTCACATAATGCACGCTCACCATGAGTTCGTGCTCGGCCAACCTGCGCCAGCACTGGGTTGTCTTGGCCTTGGCATCGAGGATATAGGGGGAGCCCGGAACCTCTTTGAGAAGAAACTGGAAGGATTCCAGCGCCTTGCGGGTTTCACTCTGGTCGCGCTCGGCACTCTCGATGGCGGCGTAGTGGCAGAGCGCCACCCGATACATCGCCAGATCGCGCTTGTCATGGCGGGGGAAGTAGTTCAGGAAGCTCTGGTACTCCACCAAGGCCTCGGGATAGGTGGCAGTGCCCTGGAAGAAGAAACTATCGCCCAGCAGCAGCTTGGCATTGGGGAATTCCGCCGAGCCGGGCAGTTGCTCCTCGATCACGCGCAGGAGCTTGCGGCCTTCCTCCCACTTGCCCCGTTGCAGGAAGGCGGTGGCCTCTTCCGTAAGCTGGGCAGCCGTGCGGGTGCCGTCATCCTTCTTGGCGATCTTACTGCTCTTCCGGCAGCCCAGACTGGTCGGAACGGCCAGGGCTACCAAGAGCAAGGGGAGGGTGAGGTTTCGGAGCTTCATGTAGATCCCTTCGTTTCTCATACAGTCGTGGCGGAAGCGGGGCTGGGGTTCCTGGATTGTCCGTCCGGGAAATGCGATAGCCAAGTCTGGGTAAGGGCCAGGGCCTCGGCGCGGCGCAGATCGTGAAATATTTCGTGTTTGAAACCTTCCATCCGGTGCCTTTCCAGAAGTCCCGGGCGGACACCGGCCCAGAGTTCCTCGGAAGCGTCCGGGTCGACTACGGTATCGTTGCCTGATTCGAGCAGCAGGATGGGGCGGTCCAACTCGTGGCCCAGGTTCAGGATCTCCTCCCGACCCTGGCGAAACGCCTCGAGGAAGGCGGCGGACGCGCAGCGATGGCAGAGGGGATCTGCCCAGTAGCGCTGGACAAAGACCGGGTCCGAACAGACCTGGCCCTTGTCATTTGGCATATCCAGGGATTTGTGCGGAGCAACCCAGAGGAGGAGGCGCTGAAACACGCGAAGCACCCACCCAATATTCTTCAGCTTCACCGCTGGGCTGGACAGGATCAGGCCCTCCATTGTATTCGCGTGCCAGAGCAGGGCCAACAGGGCGACTAGGCCGCCGAAGCTGTGCCCCAGCAGGATCTGGGGACAGACGGGCAGGGGCGGCAAGGGCACGCCGTCCACGACCCGGGGCGGTGCACTTGCCCGGTCGGCGTCGTAGCGTCGCTCGTGGCGCAGGAAGAGCACCAGGTCGTCCACAAAGCCGTGGATGCCGTCCGCATCTCCCCGGACGCCCCCGCTGCGACCGAAGCCTCGGTGATCGAGGGCCGATACGGACCAGCCCAAATGATGAAGCCAGTAAGCCAGGTGGCGGTAGCGTTCTCCGTGCTCCCCGTAGCCATGCGAGATCACAACCCGGCCCACGGGGTTTGGATGCTCCCAGCGGCAGAAGGCTAGAGCCGTTTCGCAATGACCGGACAGGAGCCCGTAGTTGGTGGGCTCCAGGTCGTCGGGCAGTACGGTGGTCAGATCGGCCATCCTTCCAGGATACCGGGAAGCGGGCGCGGCCTCGAATGGCATAAAGTAGAATGCTGGGGGCCCTCTTCCGGGCGTCCTTCAACACGGAAGCGATATGGATTTCGAAACATTGATGCGGGCCAAGCAAGAGTTGGCCCCCCGGGTGCGTCAACTGGTGGCCCACCTCGACCCTGAACGCAAGGCGCTGGAACTTGAACAGATCGAGGAAAAGGCCGCCGCGCCGAACTTCTGGGATGACCCCGAGAAGGCCAAGCCGGTTCTCCAGGCCCGAGGGCTGCTCACCGAGGAGATTGCCACCGCGAAAAAGCTCAACGGTGGCCTGGAGGATCTGGACACGGCCCTGGAACTTTCCCGGGATGACGCCGACATGCTTGGTGAGGCCGAAGTCTTGGAGGCCAGCCTGCGCCAGCTGATCGAGGCCTCCGAACTGAGGATGATGCTCAGTGGCGAGTTGGACCCGACGAACGCCATCGTCGCCATCGCCCCCGGCGCCGGCGGCACAGAGAGCTGCGACTGGGCCGCCATGCTCCTCCGCATGTATCTGCGCTACTGCGAGAGCAAAGGCTGGGCCACGGAAATGGTCGACTACCAGGACGGCGACGAAGCCGGTGTGAAAGGCGCCACCTTCATCGTTACCGCGCCGTACGCCTATGGCTATCTGCGGGCGGAGGCGGGTGTGCACCGGTTGGTGCGCATCAGTCCCTTCGACGCCGCCAAACGCCGCCACACCAGCTTCGCCGCGGTCTATGTGAGCCCCGAGCTGGACGACACCATCGATCTTGACATTCCTGACAAGGACTTGAAGATCGATGTCTTCCGTGCCAGCGGCGCCGGTGGCCAGCATGTGAACCGCACCGAGTCTGCCGTCCGCTTCACCCACTTGCCGACGGGCATCGTGGTGAGCTGCCAGAACGAACGCAGCCAGATCAAGAACAGGGCAACCGCCCTGAAGGTGCTTAAGGCAAGGCTCTACGTGGTGGAGCGGCGGAAGTTCGAGGAGAAGGTGGCCGCCGCTTCCGGAGAGAAATCCGATGTGACCTGGGGCAGCCAGATCCGCAGCTACGTGCTCCAGCCCTACCAGATGGTCAAGGATCACCGCACGGGGTGCGAAACCAGCCAGACCCAGAAGGTGCTGGACGGCGACCTAGACGATTTCATCCGCACCCAGTTGCTGGCGAAGAGCCTGAAGTCCGAGAGCTGATCTGGCCTACTGCCCTTCTTCCTAGGAGGGCCCTATGTTCCGCAACATCGAGGACGTTTGCTCTGTTTGGAGGGAAGAGGCCAAGCGCGCCCTGGCCGTCCTGGAGGCCATCCCGGAAGCGTGGATTCACCTTCTGGGTGCTCTACTTCACGCGCTCCATATAGGTGCGATCCGTGGTGTTCACCCTGATCTTTTCACCAGCTTCGATGTAGGGCGGCACATTCACCGTGATGCCGTTCTCGAGCTTGGCTGGTTTGTAAGATCCGGTGGCGTTGGCATTCTTCATCACCGGTTCGGTGTCGAGGATCTCCAACACGATGCTGGGGGGCAGGGCCACCGATAGGGGTGCGCCCTCGTAGAACTCGATCTCCACTTCCATGTTGGGATAGAGGAACACGAGATCATCCCCCAGGATTTCCTTGTTGAGCTCGGATTGTTCGAAGGTTTCATTGTTCATGAAAACCAGATTGTCCCCGTCCTCGTAGAGGTATTCCATCTTGATCTGTTCAAGACTGGCCTTGTCGATCTTGTCGCTGGAGCCGAAGCGGTTCTCGCGGTTGATGCCATCCTTGAGGCGCTTCATCCGGGTCTGGATGCGGGCGGGCAGGTTGCCGGGCGTCTGGTGCTCCACATAGGTGACCCGGCAGAGCTCGCCCTCGAAGTTGATGATCATGCCGACGCGAACCTGGGTGGCGAGGATGAAGGGCATGGTGGCTCTTTCAAAGCGAAAGCCCCCGAGTGCTTGGGGGGCTAGGAGTGGTGGGCGTACCTGGATTCGAACCAGGGACTTCTACCGTGTGAAGATAGCACTCTACCGCTGAGTTATACGCCCGCGGTCCACCAGTTTATACAGCCGCTGCGGGATTGTCTAGACCGCCTTCTTGCAGGCTGGGGCGAATTGGGTGGTTCCGAACCCATCCCATGCCGCGAGAATTGCGGGTGCATCTTATCTATAAAATTTGCCAGATTAAGAGGTAGCCGTGATCACTCCGTTCCAAGGCATGGCCCCGCGCATCGGCCAGCGTGTTCTCGTAGCACCCAATGCCATCGTGATCGGCGATGTTGAGCTGAATGATGATGTCTCCATCTGGTTCAATTGTGTCATTCGCGGGGATGTTCACTGGATTCGAATCGGCTCAAGCACGAACATCCAGGACGCTTGTTGTTTGCATGTGACGAACGACCGCCATCCGCTCCTCATCGAGGCTGAGGTGAGCGTAGCCCACAATGTGATGCTCCACGGTTGTACTATTCGCAAGGGTGCTCTCATCGGTATGAGCAGCACGGTCATGGATGGCGCGGAGATCGGCGAGGGCTGTCTGGTCGCCGCAGGTTCCCTGCTGCGTGAAGGTTTCAAGGCACCCCCACATACCTTGATCGCGGGCTGGCCTGCCACGGTCAAGCGGGAGTTGAGTGTTGAACAGCGCGGGTGGGTGGAGAGCGTCTGGACTCGATATGTGCGCTACAAGGAGGCCTACTTCAGTGATGGATGGCCAATCGCCGTGGCGCCCGCTGCCGCGAACCCCCGGCCTGGATTCTCGGAGGGGCATCCGTTCCCCTGAACGACAAGAAGCCTTTGCAGAGTCGCCCTTCTATTGGCAGACTCTTGGAATCAAACCTCCAGATACCCATGCCGCCCCTACTCATCTTCCGCGTCCACACTGACCTCCGGCTTGGCCTTGGTCATGTCGCACGCGCTTTGGCGATCCAGGCTCAATGGGCCGCGCTGGGCGGGAGGGCCTGTTTGGCTGTCAGCGGGGATAAACGCGCCCGGCGAGTGGGTTCCGGGTGGCACCCACTTCTAGATCAGGCGCTCCCCTGTGCAGTGCTGGACCTGGGTGAGGATCCCCATGCCCGGATCCCTGAGGAGCTCAAGGCCCAGGCGACCATTGCGCTCCTGGACCAGTGGGATTGCGTCCCGGAGCAGATCCAGGCTCTGCGTCCCTTGAAGGTGGCATTGATGGAGGACGAAGGGGATGCCCACGAACAGGCGGATCTTCTCTTTCAGCCATATCTGGAGGGAATCAACTGGCCTGCGGGTCCGTTGAGGATCATGGATGGCCGCAAAGTTCGGCCATGCGAGGCCAGGCATGGCGCCTGTCGCGTGCTTCGGGGGCTGAATTTCGTAGTCGTCAGCCCGGTGGCAATCCCTTTGCGGCCGCGACGCGAAGTCCCGCAGCCACTCTCAGTCAAGAAGCTGTTGGTAACCTTCGGCGGGACCGATGGCCCTGGTCTGGCACAGCGCGCCTTCGAGGTAATTGGGGGTCTTGTTGCCCAGGGTCGGTGGGCGGGAGCCTGCACCCTGCTCGCGCCCAGGGGCGTGGAAGGTGCGCCGGTTCCGGGATGTTCGGTTCTTTCTCATATCCCTGAGTTCACCCGCGGGATCAAGGACTTCGATGCCATCTGGTGCGCAGCAGGGCTCACTCTCGCAGAGGCCCTTTGCATGGGGGTTCCGGCCGCTGCATGGGGGCAGAACGAACGCCAGGCCCGTATGATCGGGGATTTGGCGCGGGCCAATGCCTGTTTCAGCCTTGGGGTGGGGCCCGACGCCAACGCCGCCGCCGTCGCCGAGGCACTGGCTCACTGGTTCAGTCCCGAAGGGCAGGAAAGCCGCCAGGAACAGGCCCGGGATGGCATGGCGCTGATTGATGGAATGGGAGCCACTCGTGTGGCCCAGGAACTCTGGATCCTTTCCCAGAATGGCCTGACAAGGGAAATTCATCCTTGACCTTGGGTCGGTTCAGCGATAATGTTGCCTTTCTGCGACCTGCCGAGGGTGGGCCGCGTATGCGACGCGAGAGGCACCGGAGTTTGGCCATGAGCACCTTTTTCCCCAAGGCCCAAGATCAGATCGACCGCAAGTGGTTCCTCGTGGATGCCACAGGGATTCCCGTGGGTCGTCTGAGTACCGTTCTTGCCGATATCCTTTCCGGCAAGATGAAGCCCACTTGGACCCCTTTCCTTGACATGGGCGACCATGTCGTGGTGATCAATGCCGCGAAGGCCGTGCTCACCGGTCGTAAGCCCCAGCAGAAAATGTACCGCCGCACGACGACCCGGCCAGGCTCCATGAAGGAAGTTCGCGCCGATGTCATGCAGGCTGTTCATCCCGACCGGGTCATCGAAGCGGCCGTCAAGGGCATGCTGCCCAAGGGTCCCCTGGGGCGCGCGATGTATCGCAAACTCAAGGTCTACGACGGCGCTGAGCACACCCACGAAGCTCAGCAGCCCGTACCTCTGACCATCAAGCTGTAATCTCTCGAGGCCACCATGGCGATTTCTCAGAACTATGGAACGGGCCGTCGTAAGACGTCCGCCGCTCGTGTCTTCATGCGTCCCGGCACCGGCACCATCATGGTGAATGGTCGAACCCTGGAGCACTATTTCCCTAACGCCGTGCTTCGGATGGTGGTCAATCAACCTCTTGCCATCACGGACATGTCTGGAAAATTCGATTTCCATGTCACGGTTGCCGGAGGTGGCCCCTCCGGTCAGGCCTCGGCCATCCGCATGGGCATCTCCCGCGCTCTGCTGCGCTACAACGATCAGCTCAGAGCCACGTTCCGCCAAGTGGGCCTGCTGACTCGCGATCCCCGTATGAAGGAACGAAAGAAACCCGGCCAGATGGGTGCCCGACGCCGTTTCCAGTTCTCCAAGCGCTGATCTTTCCGGTTCTGCTGGAAAGATGTATCGGATTCCTTTCGGGGAGCTGCGGCTCCCCGAAGTTTCACCGGGCCGAAAATTTCGGTCGAATCGGGCGGGCAACCGCCTTTCATCCCAACTGCGGCGGGGCCGCAACCACGGCGAAACGTCGCTGGTTTTGTTGAGGAGGCCACCATGGCTGCCATACAGATGAAGGAACTACTCGAGGCCGGTGTCCATTTCGGACACCAGACGAAGCGCTGGAATCCCAAGATGAAAAAATACATCTTCGGGGCCCGGAACAGCATCTACATCATCGACTTGCAGAAGACCCTGCGCCTGTGGAATCAGGCGGCCAACTTCCTGACCAAGGCCGCTGCCGAGGGCAAGAACTTTCTCTTCGTGGGCACCAAGCCCCAGGCGCAGGAACTCATCGCCGAGCAGGCCGCTCGCTGCGGCGCCCACTACGTCAACAATCGTTGGCTGGGTGGCATGCTCACGAATTTCGCCACAATCAAGAAGTCCCTGGACAAGCTGAAGGAATATGAGGCCATCCTGAACGATCCGGCCCGCACCGCCCAGATGTCCAAGAAGGAGATCCTCACTCTGGATCGCCAGCGCACCAAACTGGACGCATCCTTCCACGGCATCCGCGACATGCGCGGCGTGCCGGATGTCATCTTCGTGGTCGACCCGCACCGGGAAGACATTGCCATCACCGAGGCTAACAAGCTGGGCATCAAGATCGTGGGCATCGTGGATACCAATTGCGATCCCGAGAAGATCGACTTCGTGATCCCCGGAAACGACGACGCCATCCGGTCCATCCTGCTTTTCTCCGAGCGTGTGGCCGATTCCATCCTCGAGGGTCGTCAATCCTTCAGGGATAAATCGGAAGGTGACGACATGAAGGCCATGATGGCCGAGAAAATGAACGAGGGTGGCGAGGCTTAGCCTCACCAGAGATACCTGTTCGTGGGCTGCGGGTGCGGCTCACGAATAGGTATCAGTGTGTTCTCTCTAAAAACATTCAGACCTGACAAAGGAGATCGAGATGGCATTCACCGCTCAGGATGTGAAGGCGCTGCGCGACAAGACAGGCCTTGGCATGATGGATTGCAAGAAGGCAATGGAAGAGAACGACGGAAACATCGATCAGGCCGTGGACTGGCTCCGCAAGAAGGGCCTTTCTGCAGCTGCCAAGAAGGCCGATCGCATCGCGGCCGAGGGTATTGTCGAAGCTTACATCCACCCCGGTGGCCGTGTGGGCGTGCTCATCGAGATGAACTGCGAAACGGATTTCGTAGGCAAGACCGAGGGATTCCAGCGTCTGGTGCGTGAAATCGCCATGCATTGCGCCGCTCACGATCCGCAACCTGTATTCGTGCATCGTGACGAAGTTACGCAGGATTTCATCGAGAAGGAAAAGGGGATCGCCCGCGCCCAAGCCGAGGCCACTGGCAAGCCTGCGAACATCGTCGAGAAGATCGTCGAGGGCAAGATGAACTCCATTTTCAAGGATTCGTGCCTCTACGAGCAGCAGTTCGTGATGAACCAGGACCTCACGGTGGAGCAGTACATTTCCCAGAAGACCGCCGAGATCGGCGAGAAGCTCGTCGTGCGTCGGTTCGTGAAATGGGGCATGGGCGAGGGCCTTGAGAAGCGCAAGGATGACTTCGCCGCTGAAGTCGCTGCACAGATGGGTGGGAACTAAGCGAACCTTCCCACGGCACGGAGAACACCGAGGAATCGCGGAGAAAGACAACTGATAAATGAGTTGTTTTTCTCCGTGTTCTATTTTTTGATGCCATCCGAACCTCTGTGGTGAATCATTATTTGGGATCGAAGATGAGTAAAATCGCGTGGTTGTTCCCGGGACAGGGTTCCCAGGCCGTGGGCATGGGGATGGCTCTGGTGAAAGCCGAACCCGCCGCCAAACTCCTGCTGCAGGAGGCTGACGAGGCCCTGGGCTTTGCCCTGTCGAAGGTGATGGCCGAAGGGCCCGAGGAGACCCTGAAGCTCACCGAGCACACCCAGCCCGCCATCCTCACTCACAGCATTATGGTTGTGAGGGCCTTCGGCGCCCGGCTTCCCAAGCCTGATTTCGTCGCGGGTCATAGTCTGGGTGAGTACAGCGCTATGGTGGCCGCGCGCTCCTTGGGCTTTGCCGATGCGGTGCGTACAGTGCGCGAACGCGGCCGCGCCATGCAGGTGGCGGTACCTGTCGGTGTGGGTGCCATGGCGGCCATCATCGGCATGGCCGCTTCCGAGGTGGAAACCGGATGCCTCGAGGCGGCCTCCAGGACGGGGAAGATCGTGGTGCCAGCCAACTTCAACGGCGCCGGACAAATCGTCATTGCGGGCCATGCGGAGGCTGTTGAGGCCGCTATGGAGATCCTGAAGGCGATGGGAGGCCGCAAGATGATGAAGCTCCCCGTGAGCGCGCCCTTCCACAGTCCGCTGATGGAGCCTGCCCAGGCCCATATGGTGCCCGTGCTGCAGGCCCTTACTTTCAATGCTCCGAACTGCCCGTTGGTGAATAACGTGGACGCTGCGGTCGTGACGGACCCTGTTCAACTGTGTGACGGCCTCGTGCGACAGATTCCCGGCGCC
>CAIPUA010000042.1 GCA_903868115.1 uncultured Holophagaceae bacterium | reverse complement strand
GGCAGGCGCCTTTGCCTTGATGGCGCCGGCCCTGCGTCTGCAGGCCTGGGTCATCCCGGTGCTCGGACTCCTCCTGGTGGCCTCCATCCTGGGCGCCACCCAGGACATCGGTACCGACGGGGTTTATGTCACCACTTTGGATTCCAAGGACCAGGCCTTCTTCACCGGCATCCAGAGCGCCAGTTGGAACATTGGCTACCTGCTGGTGGGTGGCCCCATGGTGTTGCTCGTGGGCATCCTGGCGGGCGAGCGACTGGGTACGCCTTCCCCCCAGGCCTATGCCCACGCCTGGTCCATCATCATCGCCGTTCTCGCGGTCATCGTCGGCGGCATGGCCCTCTGGCACCGATTGGTGCTCCCGGATGGCACCAAGGCGACGGATGCGCCCAAGTCCTTCGGGCACGCCATGGCCACCTTTTGGGACGCCTTCGTCACCTTCTTCAAGAAGAAGGATATCTGGATGATGCTGGCCTTCGCTTTCTGCTTTCGCGCTGGTTACGGAATGCTCGACAAGATCGGCCCCCTGTTTCTGCTGGACCCGCGAAGCAGCGGCGGTCTGGGACTCAATAACACCATGGTGGGGATCCTGACCGGCATCGTAGCCCTTTCGGCGTTCATCCTGGGGTCCGTGCTTGGCGGGCTCTTTGTGGCGCGGCGCGGCCTGAAGCGATCCTTGCTCATCCTGGCCTTGGCCATGAATGTCCCCAATGTCACCTTCCTCTACCTGGGCATGGCCCAGCCCACCCAGATCTGGCTCATCGGCGGCGTCTTCTTCATCGAGAAGCTCTGCTGGGGCTTCGGCGCCGTGGGCCTCATGATCTACATGATGCAGCAGATGGCACCGGGTCCCTACCGCACGGCCCACTATGCCTTCTCCACAGGTCTAGGGCTCAACCTGTGCATGGTCGCCACCGGTTCTCTGAGTGGCTACCTGCAGACCAAGGTGGGATACACCACATACTTCATGCTGGCCCTTCTGGTGGCCATCCCTTCGATCCTGTTCACGGTCCTGGCCCCCTTCCATAATGCGACCTCGGACAAACCCGAGGACGCAGTCTGACGCCCTGCCGTCAGTGCCTGGGACATTGAAAGATGGTCTCGATTTTTCCACGCAGAGCCTTCAGTCTTTCTTCCATCTTGTCATCCTATCTGGCAGTGGCTACCGCTCCCGCTACCGCGATGAGTCGGCAAGTCCGGGCTACTATACCGTCCAGCTAACCGATCCGGCCGTGAAGGCGGAACTGACGGCCACTACCCGCGTGGGCTTTCATCGCTACACTTTCCCGAAGAGTTCGGAGAGCCGCATCGTCCTGGATCTTGTCCACAGCATCTACAACCACGAGGGCAAGGTAATCTGGTCGCGGGTTCAGGTGAAGGGGTCGGATCTCCTAACGGGATACCGCCATGTGCGCGGCTGGGGGCGGGACCGTCACCTCTACTTCGCCATGGCCTTCAGCAAGCCCTTCAAGGCCTATGGTCCAACAGAACCAGGAGCGGGTCGTCTACCAGGGTTTCTGGCGCAAGTGGGACCAGACCTCAGACTTTCCGGAGATGGCCGGGAAAGCGTTGAAGCTGCACTTCGGCTTCGACACGGAAGCAGGAGATGTCATCCAGGTGAAGATGATCGCGCCGCGCCGCGCGGGCGACATGGTGCAGTCCATGCTCGCCCACTTCGACCAGTCTCCCTGGAAGATGCTGCCTATCTGGAGCCACCACGGGCAGGAGAACTGGTGCATGATCGGCTACCACGCGGTGTGCGTCATCGCCGATGCGTGGATGAAGGGCATTCGGACCTTTGATGGCGCCAAGGCTTTCGAGGCCATGAAGACCACGGCCACCACGCCAGGCTACGACGGGCTGGCGGACTACATGAAGCTGGGCTGGGTCGCCGATGACGGCCACAGTTCCAGTGCGTCGAAGACGCTGGAATACGCTTACGATGACTGGGCTATCGCGCAGATGGCCGGGGATCTCGGCCGCAAGGGCGACGCAGCCGAGTTCCTGCGCCGGGCGGCTTCGAGTCGCAACCTTTGGGATGCCAAGACGGGCTTCATGCGGGCCCGCCGCCGCGATGGGCGGTGGCGCGAACCCTTCGATGCGCTGCAACCCCACGACCAGGGCTACATCGAGGGAAATGCCTGGAACTACAGCCTCTACATGCCCCACGACGCGGCCTGGCTGGTGAAGCAGATGGGGGGTGGTGGAGCCTTCGCCCGCCACCTGGAGGAACTCTTCACCACGCATTTAGACGATCGGTTCTTCGCGGACACCGAGGATCTCAGCCGGGTTTCCATGTTGGGTAGGGTTCGTGGGGGATGGGCGGGGCAGATGATCGGGGTCGCCTACGGCGCGCCAACTGAATTCCAGTGTCTTGGAAAGATCAACGAGAGCGAAACACGGTTCGTATCGTCATCCGTCCTGATGCTGATGCCAGATCCAAGGGGCGCAAAATCTTCATGGAAAGGGCCGTGGTCTATGAAGGTAGGTAGTCGGTCCTGAGTAATCCGACAACGATGCGTTTCTTACAGTTCATCCCGCACGACCATTTCCAGGAAGTCCACCACCAGATGCTGGTAGGTGGCATCCTCCATTTCGCGACCCTGAAGCTTGAACTGGGTGATGCCCGCTCGGATGATGCCTCGGCGGGCGGTCTGGGTGATATTGAAGTTGAAGTCGTACAGGTCGCCGGGTTTGTGACCTTCCCGGGCTAGGTGCTCTAACCAAAGGGCGCTCACGCGGGCGTTCACTTCCCTGTCGGACTCGAAGCGGACCTTGTTGCGGTAGCCTGGCACGGATTGGGCGAAGCATTTCAGGTTGGAGAAATTGGCTGTCTGTTCTTCACGGGTGGTGTTGCCTGCCAGGTGGCAGCGGGAGATGTAGTCGTAGTGATCCTTGCGGACACAGAAGAGATAGCAAAGATCGTTGATGAGGAAGATGAGCTTGTCCTTGGGCAGGCAGGCGAAGCGTTCGGGCTCGTAGGCAAAGACCGGAAGCATCACGACTCTGTCGTAGCGCTGACATGCCTGGACGCATTCTTCCAGGGTGGACATGGCCAGGCAGATGGATGCCACGATGCTGTAGTTCGGGTAGTGGCTTCGGATGTGGCGACGCAGGGATTCCGTGGCCACCGTGACGCTGTTCATACCGTTGTGAAGCCGTTCCAACAGAAAGTTGCCCACCGCATCCTCGGTATCGAGGCTTTCCATGGTGCTATTGAAGGTGAGGTTGAAGGCGATCCCCTCATCATTGAGCCGGGCCACCCGATCGAGCGCATCTCCAGGGTTTTCGATGGTGATGTCTGAGTATCGGGGGAAGCTGCTATCCGGCACGAAGTTCGTGTTGAAGACCAACCGTCCACCATTCCATTGCAGTCCCTGGATCGTGTCATAGGCGACAATGCTGACGGGCTTGCCGAAGCCTCGAAGCTTGCGGGTAATACGGATGATTTCGTCGGTTTTAGTGATGCCACCAGAAAGATGGAATGCGTGGGTCGGACTCATATTTCGTCCCTCACCATTCGCTCCAGAAACTCGATCACCTTCCCCTGGTAGCTGGCATTGTTGTATTCACGGCCCTGCAGTTTGAAATTCCGCACGCCGAGTTGGATGAGATTCCTACGGGTGGCGGGCGTGATGGCCAGCAGATACGCGTGATCCTTCTCCGTGAATCCCTCTTCAGCAAGCTGCTGTTCACGGGCCCTCCAGATGCCACCGGCCCACTCCTGATCGAAGAGCTTATCCGTGCGCTCCCAATAATCCGTGCCCTTCCCCAGACACACATCGCGTCCGAAGTTCATGACCTGATCGCTCCGAGTCGAATTCCCGCTCATGCTGCAACGGGAAACGATGGCATAGTGATCCTTGCGCAGGCAGAAGAGATAGCATTCGTCGTTGGCGATGAAGACAAGCTGATCCAGGGGCAGTCCTCGAAGGCGCTCGGGTTCGTAGGCCATGGTCGGCAACGCCACCACCTTTTCGAACTCACCGCAAGCTTTCCGGTATTGTTCATCTCCTTTGAGCACAAAACAGATGGAGGCCGTCCTCTCGAATTTCGGGAAGTTGGCTGTGATGTGCCGCCAGAGAGCCCGGGTCGCGATCGTCACACCATTCATCTCGTGGTGCAGGTTCTGGAGCAGGTAGTTCCCGGCTTCATCCTCCACATCCAGGCTCTCCAGGATGTTGTTGAACGCCAAATGAAAGCCGATGCCCTCCCTGTTCAGGTAGCGCACCCGCTCCACGGCTTCAGGCAGGCTATCCGCGGAAAAGGGACAGATCGCGGCCTGCTCCTTCTGCACAAGGCCAGGCGTGAAGGTCAGCCGTCCCCCGTTCCACTGGAGGCCCTGCACCGTGTCATAGGTCTGGATTCGTACCGGCTTGCCCGTGGCCTGGATCCGCCGCTTCAGGGCGATGATCTCCTCCGTTCTCCAAAAGCCCCCTGGAACCGTGAACGTGAACATATCCGCCATTTTCTACTCCATCCGAATCCATCCGTATATTTTTGTCGCAACGACGTACCCTTTCAGCGGGTTGGCTTCCAGAGCCAGCTCACGAACACCCCCAGGAGGAAATTCGAGACGGTGATCTCGCCGAGATGGACCCAGCGGATCGCATCGGGAAAGAAGGGGTTGGGCGCGATCATGGGGGCGACTCCGCTGAGCAGGGTGAAGGCGATGCCCACGGCAAGGTGCCCCGCTGCGCCTTCGATTCGCAAGCCCCGCTGTAGCATAAGGCACAGGGCCACGAAAAGCGGACCGCGCAGGAAGAACTGCAAGGCGATGATGCTGCCCAGGCCCGGGAGGATCTGGGTGGCATAGAGCTTTTCACGAAGGGAAAGATGATCATGCCCGCGCCCAGGTACAGCAGCACGTAGACGGCGGCAGAGACCAGGAGCCGCCAGACCGCTCCGGCGTATGGGGCTGCCGGTGTGGATGCCGTGCGTTCGTTGCGACCAAACAACAGCCTCCAGAGAGGAAGCGCCAGGATGTAGGCAAGGAGCGTCATGAGCATCAGGCGTCGCCAGGGCAGACTGACATGCGTGAGAAAGGCCAGGCCTTCCACGAGGTTCATCAACTGGATAGCCATGGGAAGGGTCGAGAGCACCAGGGCCAGCTGCCAGCCTTTCCAGGGGGCTCGAAGGGCCACCAGGGTCAGCACTGTGACGACGATTCCGTTGGAGATCAGCCACCAGGGGCCGGGGTTCGGCCCTTGGACCCCCAGTGGCAGCAGAAGACCGGCCAGGGCCTGCACCAGCATGAGAATCAGGCAGGCGAAAACGAGCTTCAGCAGGGTCTGGGCGGGTTTCATGGTGTTCCTCCTTCAGGGGTTTCGTAGACATCAATGGCGGCCCGGGCCCAGCCCAACAGGGCCGTGTAGGAACGCACCCCGCTGTCCAGGGCCAAGCGTCCGGAGCGGCTCATGGTCGGTCCTCCGGCCTCCAGGAACGCGGCCAGTTCCTGGGAATAGGGTTCCAGCTCCCGTTCCAGGGCCCGCAGAAAAGCCAGCGCTTCGGCCGCCCCCCGAGCACCTCGTCCATGAACGCGAAGCGAGCCATGAGTTCCTCCTGGTCCCGAACCATGCTGGCGCTCAACAAAGTTCACGAAATGGTCCTGGTCAACACCAAGCCCTTTCCATGCGGGCCAGAAATTTTCATTTTGTGAAGATACATCACAGTCTCCCTTTGTCATTTCCACTGCTGCCATGTCTATCCACGATCACTCGACAATGAGTTCATCCACGAAGATGAAGCTGGGCTCAGGGGAACCCTTGTGCCATTCCGGGCAGGGGCCAATGCAGCGTGCGCGCACCCGCACATACCGGGCCTGCTGGCCGCCCACTTCCACGGCAAAGTCACGCACGATGGCACCATCGTGCTTCTCTGGCACCGTGTTCAGCACGCTGCCTGCGGGGGACCAGGCTTGGCCGTCCAGGGAAAGCTCGAAGCTGACCTCGGCGGGCATGAAGATCCAGGCGTTCTGATCCTGTAGGCAGCCCAGGGCCAGCCTGTGAATGGGACGAGGAGTCTTCAGATCCACCTCCGCTAGGAGGTCCCTGCCCAGGTAGCCCTGCCAGCCGCCAAGACGGAAGTCTGTGCTACCCCGGAGGCCATCCACCAGTGCCTGTTTGCCGCCTGCGGTGTACTGAGGATGGAGGGGGGTCTGGATTTCGATTCCCCACGGCACGAAAATCCGCTTGAAGCGGGCCTCCAGCTTTGGGCTCGGGGGGAAGCCTGCCGCGAAGGCGATGGCGTTCAGGGTTGTGTTCTCGCTCAGTTCGAGGGGGGCCTGAAAGCGGGGTGATGCCTCGGTGGGCGTTCCGCCATCCAGAGTGAAGTGAATGGCCGCACTGGGCAGAGGAGAGGCCAGGCTCACCAGGGTGCGCGCCTGGAAGACGGGTTCACCCTTCGCCACATAGGGCGCGGGCTGAATGAGATGCTCCCGCTCGGCGGTATGGGGGCGATCCGCTTCCCGGGAGCCCCAGGCGCGGTTGGGTTCGGTGCCCAGCGTGAAGGTCAGTTCGCCGCCCTTCAGGATGTCCGCGTGGCGCAGAAAGCCCTTCGTCGTGCCCCGGCCGTTGAGCGTTGCGGACTGGATGTAGGAACCGTGTCCCTGCGCCCGGATGACGAAGCGCCTTCCGTTTTCGAGCTTGAGCGTCACGCGCCCGAAGAGGGGAGAACCGATCACATAGTCGCCACCACAGGGGTTCACGGGGTAGAAGCCCATGGCACTCAGAAGGAACCAGGAACTCATCTGGCCGCAGTCCTCGTTGCCGATCAGGCCATCAGGATCCTTTCGGTACATCTCCTCCATCAGGCGGCGGACCATGGCCTGGGTCTTCCAGGGTTGACCCGCAAAGCTGTATAGGTAGGCCATGTGATGGCTCGGTTCGTTGCCGTGGGCATACTGGCCCACCAGCCCCGTGATATCAACCTGGCTGCGCCCCTTGGTGCGGTTAGGGGCTCCGAACATCTCGTCCAGCTTGGCCGCGTAGGCCTCGGGTCCGCCCAGGCGCGCCATGTGGCCCGCCACGTCATGGGGCACGAAGAAGCTGTACTGCCAGGCATTGGCCTCGGTGTAATGGTGATCGACCTCGGCGGGGTCGAAGGGGGTCTTGAAGCGCCCATCGGCCTTGGGGCGCATGAGGCCCGTCTCGGGATCCAGGATGTGCTGGTAGGCCTGGGAGCGCTTCAGGAAAAGCGCATAGTCCTCAGTCTTGCCCAGCGCCTTGGCCATCTGGGCGATGCACCAGTCGTCATAGGCATACTCCAGGGTCTTGGAGACGCTCTCCACCTCCTGATCGAAGGGGATGAAGCCGTGGCGGCGGTAGGCCGCCAGGCCCAGCCGATCCTGCATCGCGCTTTTTCTCATGGCCTGGTAGGCCTTCTCAGCGTCGAAGTCGCGGATGCCTTTCAGGTAGGCGTCCACGATCACGGGAATCGCGTGGTTGCCGATCATGCAGCCGGTCTCGTTGCCCCAGAGCTCCCACACGGGCAGGAGGCCGCCCTGCTCGACCTGGGCCAGGAAGGTGCGAATGAAGTCGCGAGTGCGCCGGGTTTCCAGGATCGTATAGAGCGGGTGGGCGGCACGGAAGGTGTCCCAAAGGCTGAAGACCGTGTGCTGCGTGTAGCCTTCGGCGCGGTGAATCTTCAGGTCGCGGCCCAGGTAGCGCCCATCGATATCGGTGAACACATTGGGCTGGAGGAAGGCGTGGTAGAGGGCCGTGTAGAAGATCGCCCGCTGGGCCTCCGTGCCGCCCTCGATCTCGACTTTATCGAGAGCCTTGGCCCAGGCGGACTTGGCGGCGCGCTGGGTGCGCTCGAAATCCCAATGGGGAATCTCACCGTCGAGGTTTCGCCGCGCACCGTCGATATCGACGGCGGAAATGCCGACCTTGGCCAGCACAGATTCGCCGGGCCGGACCTGGAAGCGCAGTACGGCCTTGAGGTTCTTCCCTTCGGCCGATGTGAGCCCTGCCCGCAACTGGTCGTCCACGGCCACTTCGGCCTTGAAGGGTTTGGAAAAGCGCACGACGAAATGCACCGGCTGATCCGTGGCCCAGGCCTTCGAGCGCCGCAGGCCCTCCACGGTATGGTCATCCACGATCTTCAGCGATGAGGCGATCACCTCATCGCGGTGCTGCAAATCCAGAAGTACATGGGCGCCCTCAGCGCGCTCGAAGGTATAGCGGTGGAAACCCGCGCGCAGTGTAGATGTGAGTTCGGCCTTCACCCCGTAATCGTCGAGCGCCACCGTGTAGTAGCCCGCGCCGGCCTGTTCAGATGCCTTGCGAAAGTGGCTGCCGTAGCCAACGGGGTCGAAGGTGGGCGCCTGTTCACCCTTGGCGCGATAGCCGGATTTGAGCTTCACGGGACCTGTGACGGGAAGCAGCAGCACATCGCCGTAGTCCGAGACGCCCGTGCCGGATAGGTGCGTGTGGCTGAAGCCATAGATCACCGAGTCACTGAAATGGTAGCCGCTACACCCGTCCCAGCCCGTCAGACGGGTGTCTGGGCCGGGCTGAATCATGCCGAAGGGCAGGCTGGGACCAGGGAAGGTGTGGCCGTGCCCGCCGGTTCCGATGAAGGGATCCACGAGTTCCACGGGGCTGGGCTTGCGGGTAGGTGCGGCGGCGACAGAAACAGTCAGGGCGGCGCAGAGCAAGGCGTGAAGAAGAGACATGGCTTTCTCCAGGATCGGATGCGTCAGTATCTGTCCAATGGGGGCCGAGCGCTTGTGAGCGATCGTGCGTATGCTAGCCTGAAATTCTGCCCGCACAGGAGTCGACCCATGTTCAAGCCCGCGGCCAAGCCTGGTTTTCTCCCCTTCAGATCGTTCCAGCACGTGGCCATTTCCACCATCGCTGCCCTGGCAACAGCCGCCGGCTGGGCCGATATCAGCCTGTCGCCGCTCCTGGGGGACCACCTCGTGCTTCAGCGGGGCCGTCCCATTCCGGTCTGGGGCAGCGCGGATCCCGGGGAACGGGTGGAGGTAGCATTGGCCGGGCTCCAGGCGACCACGGTCACCGACGCCGCGGGGCGCTGGCGGGTGGAGTTGCCAGCCCTGGAGGCCCGGGACTCCCTGGACCTAGTGGTGACCGGCCACAACACCGTGACTGTCCATGACGTGGCCATCGGCGAAGTTTGGATCTGCTCCGGCCAGTCCAACATGGAGATGGCCCTGGAGGGGACCGACAAGGCCTGGGGCGGCGTCCAGGGTTTTGAAAAGGTCATTGCCACCGGCGCCAACCCGGCCATCCGCCAGTTCCGTCTGGCCCGGACCGTGGCGCCCAGGCCTCTCACCGACATGAAGGGGGAATGGGTCCCCGCCACCCGGGACCGAATTGGCACCTTCTCCGCCGTGGCCTATTTCTTCGCCCGGCGCCTGCAGCATCGCCTGGGGGTGCCGGTGGGACTGATCGTCACCTCCTGGGGTGGCACCCCCGCCGAAGCCTGGACCAGCGCCCCCTCGCTGGCGGCCGAACCTGCCCTGCGACCGCTGCTCGAAAACTGGGACAGGCTCACAGCCAGCTACCCCACCCGTCTGGAGATCTTTCGCAAGGACCTCTCCGCCTGGGAACCCGCAGCCGCGGCCGCTGAGGGCCAGGGGCGACCGGTGCCGCCGCCTCCTGCCCCGCCGGTCGATCCACGCAGCGATGCCTGGCGCCCCTCGGGTCTGTTCAACGGGATGATCGCACCGCTCCTGCCGATGACTTTCGCCGGGGTGATCTGGTATCAGGGAGAATCCAACTCCAGCCGGGCCCACGAGTACCGGACCCTGTTCCCGGCCATGATCCGCGATTGGCGCAAGGCCTGGGGCGGGGAGGACTTCCCCTTCCTGTTCGTGCAGATAGCGCCCTTCCTTCCCGGTGGCAAAGAGATCGGCCGCTGGGCGGAACTGCGAGAGTCCCAGGCGGTCGCCCTGGCCGAACCGCGCACGGCCATGGTGGTAACACTGGATATCGGCAATCCCTTTGACGTTCACCCGCGCAACAAGGAAGATGTGGGCCTGCGTCTGGCCCGGGCCGCAGAAGCGGTCGCCTACGGTAAGTCCACGGCCTATTCGGGGCCGATCTTCCACACCATGAAGGTCGAACCCATGCGGGTCCGACTACTGTTCACCTCCGCCCAGGGCGGTCTGGTGGCCAAGGGCGGGCCTCTGAGGGGTTTCGAGGTCGCGGGGAGCGACCAGCAGTTCGGGAAGGTGCCGGCGCGGATCCGGGGTTCAGAGGTGCTGCTGGACCTGCCCGCGGGCGTCAAGGTCGAGGCGGTGCGCTACGGTTGGGCCGATGCGCCGGTGTGCAACCTGTTCAACCGGGCGGGTCTGCCGGCTTCCTCGTTCAGGACGGACGCATGGCCCATCGCCTCACCGGTGCTCAAACCGGAAGCCGTCACCCAATGAGCGGGGCGATCTCTTGTTGTTCCCATCCACCTCAGCGAAATAGGCTCTCCAGGAACTCGCCCAAATAGTCTCGCCACAGCGTCCATTCATGGCCGCCTTCGGTGAGGCGCCAGACATGGGGAACGTTCTCCTTTTCCAGCCAGCGCTTCAACGTTTCGTTGCGCTTAAGGAGGAAATCATCCTTCCCGATGGCGAGGAAGAGTAGCGCGGGCCGCAGAGGCTTGACGGCGGACTTGGTCAGCCCGGGAAACAACATCGCGAGATCCTTTTCAGGAGCCGCGGCGCTGAAGGCACCCACCGACTGGAAGAGTTCGGGATGGGCCAACCCTATCTGAAGGGCGTGTCCACCCCCCATCGAAAGCCCAACGATGGCGCGCTTTGAGGCTTTGGTGCTCACACCATAATGCGACTCAACCAGCGGCAGGACTTCCTCAATCACCATCTGAGCCATGGCCGCATCATTCCGGCTCCAGTAGTCATCCTGCCGAACTGTGGGGATGGATACCGGATGTCCGTGGGTCATCACGATGACGGCGGGCACCATGCGCTTGGCGGCGATCAAATTATCCGCGATCTGGGCAGCGTGTCCCGCCTCAGCCCAGGCCGTCTCATCATCTCCGTAGCCATGAAAGAGGAAAACCACGGGATAGGCTTTCTTGGAGTCGTAGGCCGGAGGGGTGTAGACCTGGAAGGCATCCTCCCGGGCCGCCGCCTCGGAGGTGAAGACATGACGATGCACGACGCCATGAGACACCGCCTGGGTGGACCAAAGCGGCTTGGTGCCCGCGGTGAACTCGAAGGCACTTTCCGTGGTGATCCACCTCTTGAAAGAACGGTTGCGCGCATCCAACACCGTGGCTCCATCCACATCGAAGGAGTAGGCGTAGATATCAGGCGCCAGACCCGAAACAGTGACGGACCAGACACCCGAGGCATCCTTGGTCATGGCCTCGGGCTTGCGATTGCGCAGGCCCTGGACCGAAACGGCCTTGGCCCCCGGCGCGTAGCAGCGGAAGGTCACATCCCGGGTGCCGACTTCGGGCGACTTAAAATCCGGGGCCTTGGCCACCACGGTAGAACCCAGCGCAAGGGCGCCGAGCAGCAGGGGCAAACGAAACATGGGTCGCATGGGGTACCTCCTTGGTGATTATCTGATTGCGGAGGATCGCAGCCGGAAGGGTTGGACCTTCAACAGGGTGAGGGAGCGCCAGAGCCACTCCACGGGTCCGAAGCGGAAGACCTTGAGCCAGTGGGTGCTCACCCAGGCACACAAGCTGAAGAACGCGAAACCGATGGGCAGCGTGATGGCATTGCCCACGGTTCCCAGAAGGCCCAGGCCAAAGCCCATGAAGAGCAAGCAGCCGAAAATGGTCTGGAGCAGGTAGCTGGTGAGTGCCATGCGTCCCACCGGTGCAAGGAGGAGCAGCCACCGGCCGGCTCGCGCCCACCGACTGACGAGGACGAAAACCGTCAGGTAGCAGACCGTGCAAACGAAATTCCAGGCGTCGTAGAACGATGTGCCGAGCACCATGGGCCAGGTCCACAGGTTCCCAGGCGGTCCCTCGCCACCGCCTGCCCCGGGATGGAAAGCGGAATAAGTCATCCCGGAAAGGATCACAGCACCGATGAACAGGGCCGGTCCCACGCTCCAGCGGAAGGCTTTACGAAAGCGCGGAAGATGCTCGTCCACGTTCTCGAAAATACGGCGTCGACCGGCCCACAGGCCGAGTAAAAAGAGGCCGAAGGTCTGGTAGCCGCGGGCAAAGAACCCGAACTGGAAGTCAAACTTGTTCACCAGGGGACTGGAAGCGTTGTTTCGGACCACCTCGACCATGGAGCCGCGGGTGAGTTTCTCCCAATGGGTGCGGGCCTCGTCCAGGCTCCTTGTCGCGGCCAGGGCGAGTTTGGCCGCCACGGGCGCTGGGGCGACGACATGGTAGAGCAGTCGGGGTGTGCCCAGCACCAGGAGCAGGCCCAACACGATGAGCCAGCGGTCGGCCAGCCGATAGAACAGCAGCAGCGGGAGCCCCAGCAGCGCATAGATCAGGAGGATATCGCCACAGTACAGCAGGCCGTGAAGCCCGCCCATGAGCCCCAGGATCACGAGACGCCAGGCGAAGCGGGGGCGGAAGTCACCCGTGGGGTTCCGCACTTCAGCGCGCTGCATCTGCAGGGAGAAGCTCAGACCAAAGAGAAAGGAAAAGAGCGCGAAGCCTTTGCCGCGGATCAGGACGAAGCCCAGGCCCTCGAGGAGACGATCGGCGAGACCGTGCTGGGTGTAGGACATCATCCCGGGTGGGGGCATGGCGCCCAGAAACTGCTCCATGAAGTGGATGACCCCGATGGCCAGGAGCGCCCAGCCTCTGAGGGCATCGATCCGCTCAATGCGATCACTCATTTTCACTCCTTGCGATACCCAGTGGCCAAGATCGCCAGATGGCCTTCACGGCACCCCGAGGGCTCCCGCCAGAGCCTGGTTCCAGTACCCCGTCCCGGTGTCGTAGGCACCAAATCCCGCACAGAATTCCCAATAGGCCCAGCTGCAGCCGCGCTGCTCGGCCTGTTTCCGGACATAGGCCGTCCAGTTGGCGCGCGACTGGAGATCTCCCTTGGAATAGGCGCCGAACTCACCCATGAAAAGAGGAATGTTGCCATTGGCGCGGCTCCAGGCCAAGGCGACCTCCAGTTCATCCGTGATGGCCTTGCAGGCTCCCTGGACATTCGGCCCCGGCCAGGAAATGCCCGTGGGCAAGATCGGGGTCACCCATTCGGCGCCTTGGTGGGTGAAGGTGAAGGGTGAATAGAAATGGAAAGTGGCGATGACCTTGCTCTCCCCGGGGGGCAACTGCAGGTCCTTCAGTGCATAGGCAGAATTCCAGTTCGTGCCCCCGATGACGAGGGTGTGGCGGGCATCCACCGCCCGAACCACACCAACGGCCTTCGCCAAGATGCGGTTCCACAATTCTGAGTTCAGGTTGCCATTGGGTTCGTTCAGCAGTTCCAGGTACAGCCTGTCCGGAGCGTCCTTGAAGCGGTCGGCGATCTGGGCCCAAAGTGCCAGGAACCTCGCTTCCTGGGCCAGCGGGGCATCGCAGAGCTCCTGGTAGCCGTGGAAATCGAGCATCACATTCAGGTTCTGCTGGAAAGCCCAGTCCAGCACCGTGGCCACCCGGCTCATGAAAATCGGATCAACCGTGTAGGGTTCTGACGAGGCGGCGTGAGCGGCGAAATTAGCGGGAATCCGCACAGTGTCGAAGCCTTTTCCCTTGATGATCGGGAAGAAGGCCTGCTGGACACTGAAGCCCCAGGCGCCCTCCATAGGCGCTTCCAGCATGTTGCCCAGGTTGATCCCGCGCCCTAGAGGCAGGGTCCGCGTGGTCTCAGGCCCGCTGTCGAAGGTGGACGACGGGACACTCGCCGAGGGGAGACCCGCGCCGCCCCCACCGCACCCCACCAACATCCCGGCCATGAGAAGGCAGACCAGCCATGGCACATTCCTGCTTCGCATGAGCCCATCTCCAGAGTCAACCTGTTGCAATTCAGTGTTTCAAGATTCGATTATCAGGAAAGGCGTTGGCCGTGCAACGGGGTCGGCAAAAGTTTCAAAAAATTTACATCTGTTTACGAAAAAAGGCCATATACATCCCAATTTTTCGATTCCACTCTTGACCAGTTCTCTTTGATCTCTACGCAATTTCTCAATGACCCTTTCCAAAAATCGGGTCGACCCGTGTTTCTACCCCACCAACCATCTTTCGGCCATCCGGCCGTCAGCCAATCGAAGGAGGTTCTCAATGCGTGTTGCAACCAGCTTGGCTCGCTGGGCCCTGACCGCCGTCCTCGCCACATCCGTCGGAATGTTGGACGCCCAGGACACGGGCTTCAGTAAGGATTTCAAGATCCGGGCCGGGTATGCCCCGAGCACCAAGGACAATCTCCGGGCCTATGCCTCGGGCTTCGGCTTGAACCTGGAATATGGCGTCGGCGTCGGGCGGATCGGCCTGGAGCTGGGCTATTTCTACAAGACGGGCGACCAGTACGCCACGACGCCCAGTGCGAGCCTACTTCCCGGCACGCTGAACCTCATGAATGCCGAAAAGTCTCACGAGACCAAGCGCAATCAGCTGGATGGATTTACGGTTCGCCTCGCCTTCAACCAGGCCCTGATGGAAGGCTGGCGTTGGCAGGCTGGCGTGCAGCTCGGCAGCCGTTTCAAGCACCAGTATGTTGGCGACGCCCAGAGCACTGACTGGGGCGCATCCTGGGACGGAGGGGTGAATCTGAGCAAGAGCTGGCGCGATCTCTACAATGGCACGCCCGAGGAGAGTGGGCTCAATCCCAGCCCCTATGCGGGTGTCACCTGGAACATCGACAAGACATCCAGCCTTGAGTTCAACGTGGTTCTGCTGAACTACAAGGCGATCGAATATAACCATTTCGCGGGCACAGCCAGTGCCTACGATCCGCAGCAGGGCTACCCAGTGGTGGGTCGCGTCTCCTCCCTGAGCGCGACTTGGCCCAACGACACGCTGACAAGCAAAACCAGGATGGTCCCCCATCTTGAAATCGCCTATGTGTTCCATTTCTAGCCCCAGGGCGAGCGGAGAGAGAAAATGAATATTCGAAAAGCTTCCCATCTTCCGGTCATGGCCCTCGTGCTCGCTGGCGGCGCCAGCCTGATGGCCCAGGTCGTGACGGGTTCCCTCAGCGGTGCCGTCATGGACGAGGCGCGCAAACCCATTGCCGGCGCCCGCATCAGCTTCGAGAGCTCGGCCCTGTTCCAGCCCCGCGTCTACACCACGGGTGCCAACGGTGAATACCGCGCCGTGCTTCTGCCCGTGGGCAACTACCTCATCAAAGTGAGCGCCCCCGGACGCCTGGGCAAGACCGCCTCCAGTGTGCGCGTGGGCCTGGGTTCCAACCTGAGCATGGATTTCTTCCTGAAGTCAGTCCAGGTATCCTCCGCCACGGTAGAAGTGGTCTCCAACGTCACGGCGGAAGCCAAATCCGATGACAAGGTGTCCATCAACTACTCGGCGGCTGAACTCATCAAACTGCCGGTGGGCCTCAACTTCGAGAGCATCGTCAACATGACGCCGGGTGTCACGGGCTGGGCCACCGATGCCAGCGTCCGCGGGTCCCAGAAGGGCCAGATCTCCTATCGCATCGATGGCATGAACGTCAAGGACAGTACGAACAAGAGCACCACGCTCTTTGCGCCCCTGCCCGACACCGTCGAAGATGTCCAGGTGGTGCTGTCCGCCCTGAACGCCCGAAATGGCGGCGTCAACGGCGGCCAGATCAACATGGTCACCAAGACCGGCTCCAACACCTTTGAAGGAAGCATCCGCGCCTACGCCACCCGCAATTCCTGGCAGGCCAACTTCCCTTATGCGGATGCGGGCAACAACTCCGCGCGCACCTCTGAAGACTTCAGTCACTACACGGATGTCACCGCCAGCGGCCCCATTCTCAAGGATCGGCTCTGGTTCTCCGTGGGCGCCCGCTTCCAGCCCAGTACGGCCAAGACTTACCAACTCAGCTATACCGCTGAAGGCAGGCTGGTAAACGGTGGCAACACGACGATCATCCCCTGGGACACCGTGCGGAGCGGGATCGGCCCCTACAGCCTGCGCCCCATGGCCACCTACGGGTTGAACGCCGGCGTGGATAGCCGGGTCTTCGCGGGTCCCGGTGGCGGCTACACGACCAACCTGGAGGACGCGGGCACCATCGGCCACGCCTCTACCCGGTACAACAAGATCGAGGGCAAACTCACCGGCGCGATCAACGCGGATCACATTCTCTTCCTGACCATCCTGTCCCAGTCGACCAAAGAGGGCGGCTCCATGGGTGAGCACTCCAGTGATCCCTGGATGATGATGGATGCGGACATGGTGGGCAATCTGACCACCAAGGTGGACGCCTACACCCTGGGCTGGAACGGCTCCCTGGGCTCCAACTGGTCCGTGGAGGCTCGGGTGAACCTAGCCACTAAGAAGGCGGAAGATGTGCCCAACCCCAACCCTGGCGTTTCGGTCATGGGTTACTTCGCCAGCCAGCTTCCAAACATGATGCTCCACCAGTTGGACGGCATGGCCCACACCTGGGTGCAGTGGGAGGACGGCTATCGCTGGGGCACGGTTGAAAACCGCCTGTCCACCTACAATCAGGCCGAAAAGACCGGCAACAGTGGCTTCTCGGTGAATGCCAAGGGCTTCCTGGACTTCGCCGGCAAGCATGAGCTGGACATCGGTGCCGAGCGCGCCGCCACGGTCTACAACTTCGGCCGCACCAAGGAGGGCAACCGCGCGGTCTTCCAGGGTGGCTGGTACCTGAATGCCACCACGGGATCCTACCTCTATCCTGTCTTCCGCCGGGGCGCCCCCGGCACGACGCCCACCGAAATCCTGACCGCAGGCACCGGAGAAACAGGCTGGCCCGGGCTCTCGCCCTGGAACGACCAGTTCGTGCACTGGTCTGATGCCATGCGTGGCCCCAGCGCGCACATGGAGAAGTTCTGGAACTCCCCCGCGGATTCCACCAACAGCACGACCTCCTTCTGGGTCAACGACGTCTGGACGATCGATTCCCGCTGGAGCGTCCTGGGCGGCATCCGCTTCAACCGCCTCACCATGCAGGATCAGGGCGGAGTTGAGTTGGATGCTTCCAGCTTGGTGGAACCCCGCCTCCAGGTGAAGTTCAACCCGGATGGCCAGAACAAGGAAATCTATTCTCTGTCTGCCGCCAAGCTGGCCTCTGCCTATTCCGACCAGATGGCCAACGAGTTCCGCGGCAACGAATGGGAAGTTCGCACCGTCCATCTCTGGAGCGGTGCCGGCCTCGCCGCCACGCAGCCCGGCTTCGACACGGCCGCCGCGCTTACGGACGCCCCCACTGGGACCTACAACGGCTATACCTACACCGGCGCCAACATGTTCGGCGTGCGCTTCGTGGACTATGCCGCCCTCACGAACGCCAGCAACTATGCCCCCTCCTTCGATTTCGTGGATGCCCGGCAGACGTATAGCGCCAAGAACCTCAAGGCGCCCTACGCCCTCGAGTTCAACCTGGGCTACCAGCGCAACTACGATTCGGGCTACTTCAAGCTGAACCTGGTGAGGCGCCTCTACAAGGATGATATCGTCGGCCCCGTCCGCGGCTATGGCATGGATTATCTGGTCCACATGGTCAGCCCCGATCCCAGCGATCCCAGTCGGATGTACAAGGGCGCTGGCTACTGGATCAACTCCGAGAACACCCGCGAGTTCAACAGCCTGGAATACACCTTCTCCAAGAAGTTCTCGGCCCGATGGAATGTTTCCGGTGGCTACACCTGGGATCGCACCACCGGCACCAACGACATGGACTACTACAACTTCCAGAACCTCCAGAAGGCCCTGTTGACGCCTGCCCAGCAGGTCGCAGCGGTCGGCAAGGGCGTGCTCAACCGGAACCAGGTCGGGCATCTTTTCGTCACCTACGTGCGTCCCGTGGGCGCGGGCAACATCTCCTTCTCCATCAAGGCCGACAGCTGGCTGGGCGGAATGGGGAGCCTGAACGGCCGAGCCAGCTACGAGAGCCTTGCCGGCTGGAGCGGCGTGCAACTGCCCGGCACTCTCAACGGCGAACGACTCATCGCCATCGACACCCGTCCGACCAACGCCGCCGGCACCTCCTCGGCCAACCTTTGGTACAATTCCTACGTCGGCGGGATGAACGCCTACAACACGGGCGTGGACTACTACCAGGTCGGCATGAAGATCCAGTGGGATGTGCCCATCGGCCTCGTCAAGACCCACCTGATCGGCTATGTGTCCATCGACAACATCTTCAACCACATGCTCCTGACCCACACCCTGGGCTTCTTCGACCAGCAGGTTTCGGGGGGAGTCTCGGGCAACTCGTGGGAGGGGACCATCCCCGGACGCGCCTACGCAAACAACTCCGGCGGCACCTACGGCTCAACCTACAACACGGGCGGCAACCGTTTCAACGACTACAACAATGGCAACGGCGGGCGCAAGGTCGGCGACTTCAGCATCGGTCTCAGGTTCTAGCCATCCGGCCCAAAGGAGTGAACCCATGAATTCCATTCGAACCACCTTATTCGCCCTGCTGGCGCTTCCGCTGGCGGCCCAGACCTCGGGCTTTTCCGTTGGCGGTGCCCTCATCCAGGGGCTGGACGCATACAAGAAAGCGGTAAACGCCACCACGGGCTTCAACCTGAACGCCGCCTACGACACCAAGGTGTACAAGACGGATGCCCCCGTCCGGCTCCAGCTCGCCGTTGGCCTCATGCCCGGCAAGGAAAGCTTCGGACTCAAGACCTCCCTTACGCATTTCCAGTTGGGCGCCGACTTGCTGCTCGATACGAGCGTGACCGGGCTCCGGGGCCTGGCTGGGCTTTCCTTGAACAGCTATTCCGCCCAGTTCTCGGGGACGGAAAGCACGGACGCGGGCGATGTGGACCACCACTTCCCCTTCAAGGATGTGAAGGGCATCAAGTTCGGTCTCCGCCTGGGCCTGGAGTACGCTTTCACCCCTTCCCTGTCGGGTGAACTCGTCTTCCAGCAAACCGAACTCGCGGGCCAGAGTATCAGCGACCCGCTGGTCCGCGTGGGGGGCGTCAACCCCGCCTGGCTTCAGTTCGGGGTCCGTTACCATTTCTAGCAAGTCGCAATGTGGAGAGGCCGCAGTACTCACTGCGGCCTCTTTTCTGTCTGAAAATAAAACCTGAGAGTGACAGCGTATGAACAGGCTCATCCGGCTTTTCCTTTGTGCATCGGCCCTTGGCGTGATCCTGAACGCCCAGGATTTTTCGCGCGGGATCGGTGTCTATCCCGGCAATCCCCGGGAAGACTTCTCGCCAACCCTGCAGACGGATCGGCAGACCCTCCGGAATCTGGCCCTGCATCGGCCGGCTTTCCACTCCAGCAGCCATGATTACAACCTCACCGCGCAACTCGTCACCGATGGCATCGTGGAAACCACCCAGCCGCACTGGTTTGCGGTCGCGACCAGCCAGCATGGGCTGTTGAAAAAAAACAAACGGGAATGGATCAGTGATGGGAACTGGGTCACGGGCATCGACTTGAAGTCGCCCGGCGCGCTGGCACAGCTGCACCAGGGAAGGCGCGCCTGGCTCCAGCTGCAGCTCGGTGGCGAGGCCCCCGAAGTCGACAAGATTCGCATTCTCGGCCGCGTCAAGGCCGCTGAACCGGGCCCAGAGAACTGGACCTGTCTGCTCTTCTCCTCCCCGGATGGCAAGGCCTGGAAGCAAGTGGGCCACTGCTCCGGCATGACCCGGATGGGCGGCGAGATCGATTCCACCCTGCGCCTGGCGAGCCCATCCCGTGAGCCCTACTACCGCCTGGAGTTCGAAAATCCAAGAGCCTTGGGCTGGACCATCTCCGAACTCCAGTTGTCGCGACAGGAAAAGGCGGTGCCCCTGGGCGGGCCCTTCCAGTTCTCCAGCGCCTGGAAAAGCGCCACCGCTGGCTGGGAATGGATCTATGTGGATCTGGGCGCCTCCAGCAACATCGACCGCGTGGTGTGCCGCTGGCTCCAGCGCGCCACCGAAGGTTCCATCCAGGTCTCCGACGATGCGGCGGCTTGGAAAACCGTGCAGCCGTTGCCCTCCGGCGGCAGCGTGGATGACCTGAAGCTGAAGGCCAAGGCCCGCTACCTGCGGGTGCTGATGACCCGCGCCGCTTCGCCTCAGGGCTATGCCTTGACCGAATTGGAAGTCTACGGAACGGGAGGGCTGGTAGCTCGCCCCCAACCTGCGCCAACCCCCGCCAAGGATGGACGCCTGGATCTGGCCGCCGGCAAGTGGCGCGTCCAGCGCGATTCCCTGGTCAAGGCCGATGGCTCTGCTCTTTCCCGGCCCGGCTTCCAGGACGCGGACTGGATTCCGGCCACGGTGCCCGGGACAATTCTAAGCAGCTACGTCAACGCCGGCGCGCTCCCCGATCCCAACTTCGGTGACAACCAGATGGCGATTTCGGATGCTTTTTTCTACGCCGACTTCTGGTACCGGGACGAGTTCATCCCCGCACCGTTGGCCAAGGGGCAGAAACTCTGGCTGAACTTCGATGGCATCAACTGGAAGGCCGAGGTCTTTCTCAACGGGCAGGCCCTCGGCCGCATTGAGGGTGGCTTCCAGCGCGCCCGCTACGATGTGACCCGATGGATCCGCCCTGGCGAGAGCAATGCCTTGGCCGTGCGGATCATCAAGAACTCCCAACCCGGAAGCGTCAAGGAAAAGACTTTCGATCACCCCGACACCAACGGCGGCATTCTCGGCACGGACAATCCCACCTACCACGCCTCCATCGGCTGGGATTGGATCCCTACGATCCGCGGCCGCAACACCGGCATCTGGAACGATGTCTACCTGACGCGCACCGGCGCCGTGACTCTGGAAGACCCCTCAGTGCAGAGTGTGCTCCAGGCTTCCAAGCCGCTGCGGCCCGAAGCCGGGGCAACCGCCCCAGCGACCGCGCGCCCCTCGATCACGGCAGAGGTGACCCTTGGCGTGACGCTGCGGAATCCAGGCCCGGAGCCTTGTTCCGGCACTCTGCGCGGCCGTTTCGGGGAAATCAGCTTCGAACGGCCCATCACCCTGGCCGCCGGCCAGACCTTACCCGTGAAGCTTGACCCTTCCACCGTCCCCGCCCTGACGATCCTGAATCCCAGGCTCTGGTGGCCCGCAGGCTATGGCAGCCCGGAACTCTATCCGGTGGAACTGCGCTTCGAGACAACCGATGGCGTCTCCGATGCCAAGAGCTTCCAGGCGGGCATTCGGCAGTTCACCTACCGCATGGAAGATGACTCCTTCCAGATGTGGGTCAACGGACGCCGCTTCATTCCTCGGGGCGGCAACTGGGGTTTCCCGGAGTCCATGCTGCGCTACCGGGGCCGCGAATACGATGCTGCCGTGCGCTACCACGCCGACATGCACTTCAACATGATCCGCAACTGGGTGGGTCAGACGGGCGATGACGAATTCTACGAGGCCTGCGATCGTCACGGCGTCGTGGTCTGGCAGGATTTTTGGCTTGCCAATCCCTGGGATGGCGATGATCCCGATTCCGCCACGCTCTTCATGGCCAACGCCTCCGACATGGTCCGTCGCATCCGCACACATCCCTCTGTGGGTTTCTACTGCGGGCGCAACGAGGGCTACCCACCCAAGCCCATCGATGACGCCATCCGTGGCCTCCTGACGGAGCTGCATCCTGGTCTTCCCTACCTCTCCAGCTCTGCCGACGATGTGGCGACCGGGCACGGCCCCTACCAGGCCATGCCGCTCGACAGCTATGCGGTGCGTCCGATGATAAAACTCCACAGCGAAATGGGGATGCCCAACATTCCCACCTACGACAGCTTGAAGCTGATGATGCCGGAGAGTGCCCAGTGGCCCATGGGACCCCAGTGGGGTCTGCACGACTTCTGTCTGGGCGGCGCCCAGGGTGGTAGCTCCTACCTGGAGATGATTCGAAAATCCTACGGCTACGCTCAGAGCGCTGCCGAATGGACGGGGTTGGCCCAGTTCCTCAATTACGACGGCTACCGCGCGATGTTCGAGGGCCAGGGACGCAACCGCCAGGGCCTGCTCATCTGGATGAGCCACCCGGCCTGGCCTTCCTTCGTGTGGCAGACCTACGACTACTTCCTGGAACCCACGGCCGCCTATTTTGCCGCCAAGAAAGCCTGCGAGCCCATCCACATCCAGTGGAACGCACGAACCGACAAGGTGGAGGTGGTGAACTACAACGGCGGCGACACCAAGGGCCTTACTGCCGTGGCGCAGTTGCTGAACCTGGATGGCAGCCTCCAGTGGGAGAGCCGCAAAGCCCTCGACACCCTCGCCACCTTGGACATTCCCGGGAAACCCGAACGCATCGGATGCCCTGAGGACAGCTGCACCACGCCCATCCTCATCCAGCGTCCAGTGAGTCTCTCGCCGATCTACTTCATTCGCCTGCGTCTGATGAGCGGTGAGGCGACCGTTTCCGAGAACACCTACTGTCGCGGTCTGGAGATCGAGGATACCCAGGCGCTGCGTCAGCTCCCCAAGGCCCGTCTGGAAGCGATCACCACCCGCCAGCAAAAGGGTGAGTGCTGGCAGATCGTCACGGAACTCCGCAATGTCTCCTCGGTGCCCGCCCTGATGGTCCGCCTGAAGGCCATTCGCGAAAACGCGGGTGACCGCATCCTGCCAGTGCTCTATTCGGACAACTATCTCACCCTAATGCCCGGCGAAAAGACGACCATCCACACCGAGCTTCGACAGGCCGATACACGAGGGCAGCAACCCAGGATGCTCGTGGAAGGCTTCAATGTGGGCGACATCGCCTACCCACTTCCTGTTGCCAAGGCCAAGTAGTGCCTATGGGCCATGCCTTGACTCTCAGCCTTCCTTCCGGCCTCCACCGGACGGATCAGATCATCTCCCTGGCGGAACGGCTGCGGGCCTCTGGTAAGCCCGTCGAGGTTCGCGCCTACGACACGATCCAGGGACTCCAATGGAACGGAGGGCGGCTGATGCTCAACCGCTCCTTCGTCACGGACCCGGTCTCCCCTTGGCACGACTCCCTGACGGAACACGATCTGGACGAGGCGCTGGCACGCGTCCAGGCCCTCAACCGGGCCGGCATCGGCCTAGACCTCACCTTCAACAACACGCTGGAAACCTTGGATACCGAAGACGAGTTGGGCAACTGGTTGCTGATGAAGCTCCACAGCCCTTTGAACGGAGTAACTGTGGCATCGGAAAGCCTGCGGCAGCATGTCTCCAGCCACTTTCCCCGGTACGCGCTCACAGCCTCGATCTGCTTCGTTTTTACGAAGCTTGAGCAATACACTCAGGCCTGCCAGCGCTACGACAAGGTGGTGATGATGCCTACCTGGGCTTACACGCCGGAACTTCTGACGAGCCTTCCCCTGGAAAAGCTGGTCTTCATCGTCAACGACAACTGCTATTTGCACTGCCTTCGAAAAGACCACTACGACTACCTTTCTCGCTGCAGCCTCGCCGGCAACTCCAGCGCCCAGGAACAGCAGCGGAACTATCCCCGCGCGGGCTGCTTCCTGGCGGATCCCGCCTACCGTGAGCGAGTCGCCCGGGAGAATGACCCTGCACGGATGGCCATGATCGAAGGTATCCGCAAGGAGCAACTCCAAGCCGAAGGCCTTGGACCCGAGGACATGGAACACAACTTCACGATCACGCCTGCGGCCCGGCAGAAGCTCCTGGACATGGGGGTCACCCAGTTCAAGCTTCAGGGCCGCGACTATGCCGATTCCAGCTACCAGATCAAGGTGATCGAGTTCGCGGAAAAGATCGTCCGCGAAGAACTCTGAGGTGCCCATGCTCCGCAGGTTCTACGCCTTTGCAGACAAACCCTGGAGTTCCGATCATGCGAGAAATAGACGATATGTGTTGATCTTTCACAATGGCAATCTGTAAGCTGATCATCAAGCTCCCATTTCCCTTCGAACGAGGTGAATTTTATGGCAACCCTGCCAAGCTCCACACCCGCAGCAGCCCAGAACAGATCTGAGGGCGCGGACTACACATTTCCGCTCACGGTGCTTACCTCACTCTTCTTCCTGTGGGGCTTCATCACCTGCCTGAACGACATCCTGATCCCCCACCTCAAGGGGCTCTTCAACCTCAACTACATGCAGTCGATGCTCATCCAGTTCACCTTCTTCATGGCCTACTTCGTGGTGTCGTTGCCTTCGGGTTTCATTGTGGAAAAGGTGGGTTACAAGCGGGGTATCGTCATCGGGCTAATCACGGCCGGTATCGGCTGTCTCATGTTTTACCCGGCGGCGGGAACTCGCTCCTACGGCCTTTTCCTGGCGGCCCTGTTCGTGCTGGCTTCGGGCATCACGCTGCTCCAGGTTTCCGCCAATCCTTTTGTGGCCATCCTGGGCAAGCCGGAACATGCCTCCAGCCGCCTGAATCTCACCCAGGCCTTCAATTCTCTCGGCACCACCATCGCGCCCCTCCTCGGCTCGTTCCTGATCCTGGGGGCGGCCACCAAGACCATGGAGGAGATTGCCCGAATGTCCGTAGGAGAGCAGACGGCCTTCAATATCATGAAAGCCGCATCGGTGCAGAAACCCTATCTGGCCATTGCCGCCGCGCTCTTCATCATTGCCGGCGCCTTTGCCGTCATCAAGCTCCCCGTGATCATGGCAGCCGACCAAGCTGAGTCCCATGGGGTCGAGGTGCATGATGATAAGCACGAGAGTGCCTGGAAGTACAACCATCTCATCCTGGGCGCTCTGGGAATCTTCCTCTATGTGGGGGCCGAGGTCTCCATCGGCAGCTTCCTGGTGAGTTTCCTGCACCAGCCGAACATCGCGAATCTCTCCCTGGAGGTCGCAGGCAAATATCTGGCCTTCTATTGGGGTGGTGCCATGATCGGTCGTTTCATTGGCTCTGCCGTGCTAAGGGCTTTCAACCCCGGCAAGGTGCTGGCCAATGCGGCCATGGAAGCCGGTCTTCTGGTGACGATCGCCCTGGTGCTGTCCGGCAAGGGGGCGATGTGGTCAATCCTGGCCGTGGGGCTCTACACCACCATCATGTTCCCCACCATCTTCACCTTGGCCCTGGAAGGTCTCGGAAAGCATACCGGCCAGGGTTCCGGCATCCTCTGCATGGCTATCGTGGGAGGCGCCCTGGTCCCTCTGCTCCAAGGCTATTTTGCGGATCACATTGGGATCCATCACGCCTTCTTCCTCCCTGTGCTCTGCTACGTCTACATTGCCTACTACGGGTTCCGAGGCCATGTCCCCAGCTATGCCGCGGGCAAGCCCAGACCTGAAGCGTAAAAGGAAAACTCGAACAGACCGTTTGAGGTAGGTTGCAGCTCATGTCCAGCATCCGCCATATCGCACTTCTGGTTCCCGCCTCACGGGCCTACGGTCGGGGGATTTGTCAGGGCGTGGCCTCCTACGCCTTGGAGCGGGAAGACTGGCTGATCTTTCCCAACGAAGGCTGGGAGGCCCGGCAGATACCCCATTGGCTGAAGAAGGGCCACATCGACGGGGTCATCGCCTACATCCCATCCGAGGAGCTTGGACGGAAGTTACTGTCGCTGGGGGTGCCCATCGTGGATGTGCAGGGCGAAGGCAATTGCCCCAAGATCCCCGTTCTGGACACGGATCCGGAAAAGGTGGCTCAATTGGCCGCGGATTTCTTCTGCGAGGCTGGGTTTGTCCATTTCGCCTTCTGCGGCTACCCAGGGATCTTCTTTTCGGATCGCCGCGCCAAAGCCTTCACCCGAATCCTGAATGCTCGAGGGATGAAGGTGGACTTGTATACCCCATCGGTCCGTTCTGCGGCGTCTGTAAACGTTCTCCGGCGCGAACGCGATGCGCTTGAATTCGAACCGGAACTCTCCGCATGGCTGGGTAAGGTGCAGAAACCCGTGGCGATTCTGGCCTGCAACGATATTCGCGGGCAACAGGTCATTACTGCCTGCAGAACGCTTGGTATCGCCATGCCTTCAGATGTGTCAGTGATGGGGGTGGATAACGACGAGATCATCTGCCGCCTTTGCCGCCCGACTCTCTCCAGCATCGCGCCCGACAGCGAACGGATCGGCAAGCTGGCCGCCGAGATGCTGACCCGGATGATGGATGGTGAGACCGTGGAACCACGCATGCATAACATCCACCCTCTGAGAGTGATGGAGCGTCAATCCACAGACACCACCACCGCGCAGGACCCCATTACCCTGGCCGCGTCCCGCATCATCCGGGACAGAGCGTGTCGGGGGATATCCGTAGAGCAGGTCTGCGACCTTGTGAACTGTTCACGCTCGACCCTGGACGGTCTTTT
>CAIPUA010000041.1 GCA_903868115.1 uncultured Holophagaceae bacterium | reverse complement strand
GGTGGCGCCGGTCGCGCCGGTCGCGCCCGTTGCGCCGGTGGCGCCGGTGGCGCCATCACTGCCTTTACAACCGGTAAACAGCATCACAGCGGATACCATTCCGGCGGCCAGAAGACCAGATTTACTGAACTTGCCTCTCACGAGACCTCCAAAAAAGTTGTGGTTGTGGTTGTAGTCGTAGTCGTAATTGCAGTCGTAGTCGGGTGGATCACCTGAATCACTACCCTCCTTTCCGCATGAACTTGATTTCCCGTTGTGATGTCGTCATTTGAGCCAACCCTTGTTCAGGGCTTCCCGGCCGGCATAGGTGACGATCATGTCGCTGCCCGCGCGGCGCAGGCTGATCAGCTGCTCGTACATCAATTGGTCGCCGTTGAGCCAGCCCAGGCGATCACCGGCCTTGACGGCGCTGTATTCGCTGGACACGTGGTAGCTGCAGATGGGGAGCAGGCTGACTTCCCTCAGGCGCCAGATGAGGTCCAGGTTGTGGAGGCCGGGCTTCACCATCAGGATGTCCGCGCCTTCCTCGATATCGAGGAGTGCGTCCTTCAGGCCTTCGCGGGCATTGCGGGGATCCATCTGGTAGCTGCGGCGATCGCCGAACTTGGGCGCGCAATCGGCGGCTTCGCGGAAGGGGCCGTAATAGGCACCATTGTGCTTGATGGCATAGGAGAGGATGCCCACATTCTGGAAGCCTTCGTCGTCCATGCGGGCGCGCATGGCGGCGATGCGCCCATCCATCATGTCCGAGGGCGCCACGATGTCGGCCCCGGCCTGGGCATGGGTAAGGGCCATTTCGGCGAGGATCGCCACGCTCTCGTCGTTGGCCACATAGCCGTCCTGCACGACGCCGCAGTGGCCGTGATCGGTGTAGGCGCACAGGCACACATCCGTCATGACGATGAGGTCGTTGCCGAAGGCCTTCTTCAGAGCCGTGACGGTGAGAGGCACGATCCCGTGGGGATCGTGGCTGTATTCCGCCAAGGGGCTCTTCTCGTCGGGCACGCCGAAGAGCAGCACACTCTTGAGGCCCAGTTTGAGATCAGCCTCCACCTGCTTGACGGTGGCCGTGAGGCCCGTGCGGGCGATGCCGGGCATGGCCTCGATGGGGTTGCTGCCTTCGGCCGTCTGCACGAAATAGGGCTGGATCAGGTGCCGGGGGCGCAGATCCGTCTCCGCCACAAGATCGCGGATGGCCTGGGTACGACGAAGACGCCGGGGGCGGATGAAAATGGGATGCTCCTATTATCCTTGCCAGGAAAAACCATTTTAGACGCAATGGTCCACAAAGAAATTCGGTTTCCAAGGATAAGCCACCCTCGGGTCGACTTCAAGAAGGGATATGGGAAAAGTTCCGGAACAAATTTTGGCAACAAACTGCTGAACCACAGAGGGCGCAGAGGAAGGCAGAGCGCACAGAGAAAAGATACTGACAAGAGGGGACTTCCATCTCGGTGCCCTCTCGTCTTTTCCTCTGTGACCTCTGCGGTAGCTCTTTTCCCCCGGATGCAAACGCATGACCCGGAACTACGCCTCACCTCGGGCGCTGGGCCCCGACATCGGCGACCGAGATGGCCATGGCGTTCCCCAGCAACCTGAGTGTTGCCCGTATATCACGGCCTTCCCGGGCATAGACCGCCTGGATCTGGATGAGCTTCCCGCGGAAGCGGCCCTCGATTTCCCATCCGGCATTCATGAGGGCCTTGCTGTAGACCGTCAGGAACTCATGGGCCGAAACGGCCGCAGCCAGTTCGTACTCCTTTTCGATGAAGTTCACCTTCACCAGGCCCTGCTTCCCGTCCGCCAATTCCACCGCGACAGGGTTAGAGGTGTCGGCACAGCGCACGATCTTGGAGCCCGGCCAGGGTGGCAGGTAGGGAAAGTCCTCCTGGGCCGAGGGCAGTTCGGGCGCTTTCCCGGGGCGGGCCAGCACGAAGGCCTGGGCTTCCCGCCGCTCCACCACCACCATCTTCAGTTCTCCGCTGCCAGCGGACGAAAAGCGCAACCATAGGTCCTGACCGCCCAGTTCGCGGCGAGCCACGCCCTGTTCTTCCAGTTGCCAGACCCAGCCGGCGGCCTCGAGCTCGGCCTTCAACCGCCGCACCAGGGTCAGGTATCCCACGCGCCCCTGGGCGGAGACGAGCGAGAACCGCCAGACTCGTCCCTCGATCGTTATATAGATGGGCCCCTTCTCCCGGGTGGACCGCACCTCGAACCGCTCGTCGTCGAAGGGCAACAGTTCGAGACTGCCGGGCTTCCAGACCAGCGTGGGGGGCAGCTTGATGCCCGGAGGCGGAGAAGGGATTTCCTGGACCTGGGCGGGAGGAATGAGCAGTGGAAGCATGACACCAGGATGGAGGCAACCCAGCTTTTGTAAAGGCAGACCCATGCAGAGCGGAGTTTGGAGTACGCTGGAGGTTTGCGCGAACGCCCTGCTGCATTCCCCGATGGCCGCGCAACTGGTTGCCCCCACCCCCACCCTTCAGGAAGAGCCCTCATGGTCGAAGCCATCAAGAAATCCCTGCGCGAATCCGCAGCGGCCCGCTGGACCGCCATGGCGGTGGTCTCGTTCACGATGCTGTGCGGTTACTACGTGGCCGACGTGGCCGCGCCCCTCAAGCCGCTCATCGAACAGCAACTCCATTGGACGAGCGCGCAATACGGCTTTTTTACCAGCTCGTACGGCTGGTTCAATGTGTTCCTCGGAATGCTGGTCATCGGCGGCATCATCCTGGACAAGAAAGGCCCCCGCTTCGCCGGAATGCTGGCCTCCATCCTCATGGTGCTGGGGTGTGGCCTGAAGTGGTGGGCCATGAGCACCCACAGCCTGGACGGCCAGACACTCTTCGGCGCCAATGCCCAGGTGATGCTCGCCTCCATCGGCTTCGCCACCTTCGGCATGGGCATCGAACTCTGCGGCATTACCGCCACCAAAATCATCGTGAAGTGGTTCAAGGGCTATGAGATCGCCCTGGCCATGGGCCTGCAGGTGGCCATCGCCCGCATCGGCACCAGCCTTGCCCTGGGCGTCAGCGCCCCCATTGCCAACGCCTTCAAGGTCTCCACGCCGATCCTGGTGGGTGCGCTTCTGTTGGGGGTGGGCTTGGTAGCCTACATTTTCTACATGGCCATGGACAAGAAACTGGACGCTTCTGATCCCGAGGGCATCACGGGCGACAATCCCGAAGACGAGTTCCGCTTCGCGGACATCTTCTCCATCCTCGGCAACAAGGGCTTCTGGTACATCGCCATTCTCTGTGCCCTCTTCTACTCCGGTGTCTTCCCCTTCCTGAAGTACGCCCCGGACCTCATGGTCCAGAAGTTCGGCGTCTCCGAGAAGCTCTCTGGCATCATCCCGAGCCTGCTGCCGATCGGCGCCATGCTGCTGACCCCCACCTTCGGCCGCATCTACGACAAGAAGGGCAAGGGCGCCAGCATCATGGTCCTGGGCTCCATCCTCATCATGACGGTACATATCATCTTTACCGTGCCCTTCCTGAACAACTGGTTGATCGCCGTGTTCGCCATGCTCCTCCTGGGCGTCGGCTTTTCCCTGGTGCCCTCCGCCATGTGGCCTTCCGTGCCCAAGCTCATCCCCGAGCGCCAACTGGGGACGGCCTACTCCCTGATCTTCTTCCTGCAAAATCTCGTGGCCCTCATGTTCGCCCCCTGGCTCATCGGACTGCTGCTCGACAAATATTGCGTCACCGGCAAGGACATGCTCCAGAAGATGGTCGACGGCAAGATGCAGGACATCACGATCGTCCACTACAACTACATGCTGCCCATGGCGGTCTTCACCTGCTTTGGCCTCCTGGCCATCGTCTTCGCCTTATTACTGAAGACCGAAGACAAGGCCAAGGGCTATGGCCTGGAACTGCCCAACCAGAAGGCTTAATATCGGCCCCTGAGCCGAATTTGGAGTCACATCCATGGATTTCGGCATCCGGAACCGCGTAGCGATGGTGGCGGCGGCCAGCAAGGGGCTCGGCAGGGCCGCAGCGCTCTCCCTGGCCCAGGAGGGCTGCAAGGTATCGATCTGCGGGCGAAACCCGGAGAATCTCGAAGCCACCCGGAAGGAACTGGAGGCCCTCGGCATCGAGGTGTTGGCCCTCCCCTGCGATGTGAGTCGCCTGGAGGAACTCGAGGCCTGGTATCAGCAGACCCTGGCACGCCTGGGCCCCGTGGATATCCTCGTCACCAATACGGGCGGCCCGAAGGCGGCGATCTTCCAGGAACTCTCGGAAGCGGATTGGGTTTCGGGCATTGACTCCACATTGATGAACGTGGTGCGCCTCTGCCGTCTGGTACTCCCTGGAATGCGCAGCCGTGGATGGGGCCGGATCGTCCACATCACCAGCCTGGTGGCCAAGCAGCCCACGCCGATCCTCACCCTCAGTTCCACGCTCCGCGCCGGCATCTCGGGGCTCACCAAGACACTGGCCCAGGAGACGGCCAAGGATGGTGTGACCGTGAACGCGCTGCTGCCCGGCCACATCATGACGGATCGGCAGACCCATCTGGGCGAGCTGAAAGCGAAGGCCGAGGGCATCAGCCTGCAGGATTACTTCGCACGCACCGCGGCTTCCATTCCCGTGGGACGGATCGGCCGACCCGAAGAAATCGGTGACGCCATCGCGTTCCTCTGCAGCGAGCGAGCCTCCTACATCACCGGCACTTCCCTGCAGGTGGACGGGGGCATCATCCAGGCGACCTTCTGAATCATTGCTATCAAAAATATCGGGGGCGCCCTTGGTAGAAGCCGTTCCGCCTTCCTCCGCTTAATCGCCTTCGATTTTTTCAACCACGGATTCACGCATCTGCACTTCCTCCCGGATCAGCCAACAATTCCACGACCGTTCTGAGCAGTGAAGGCAGCTTGGTGATGACGATATCCCACACGATCCGCGAATCGATAGAGGCATAGCCATGGATGAGGAGGTTCCGGAACGCGACGATTCGCGGAGCCTCTGGAATCCGGGCCGCCAGGGTAGGATCCAGGCACTTGAGCTGGGCCAGGGCCTCACCGATGATCTCAAACTGCCGCTCCACGGCAGACCTCAGTTGATCGTTCGCCTCGAAACGCTCCGTGTCGTACCCGTCTGTGTAGGTTGTGATCCTGCTGGCCGCGGTAAGGACATCGTGCAGATACTTGCGGGGTTCACGCGGCATAAAGCCCAATCCTGTTCCTATTGATGGACCGCAGCAGGTAGGGATTGTCCAGGCCCTTCGGCATCACAAGGTCCACGGGGCGCGACAGAAGGGCTTCAAGGGATTCCTTAAGACCGAAGTAAGCATCCGCCCATTCGCCAGCGCCCAGATCACCGAATTCCACCAGGAAATCGAAATCGGCAGGCTCCCGACCCGGAGCTTCCATGGCCGCCGATCCGAACAACTCCAGTCGACGGACCCGGAACTTCAGACACAGGTGGCGATCGCCACCCGGTTGTCCGCGATTCGATGATCCATCCGAATCCCCCCCACCAGCATACTCTTACCGCAACCCGCCTGATGCCCCCTTCATCCCTTCCGGGGTTTCTTGCGGGGAGTCGACTTCCGGGCATCCGGCTTCTGCGGACCCTGCGCCCGAGGCCGCCGGGAGGGTTTCAAGCCTTCGCCGACATCCATGATTCTTCGGACTTTGGCCCCTTCCCGGGGTTCCTCGTCACCCTTCTGCTTCTTCTGGATGCTCAGGCGGATGGGCGTGCCGACGAAGCCAAAGGTTTCGCGCAGGCGATTCTCGAGGTACCGCACATAGCTGAAGTGCAGGCCCCGGTCCGTGTTGGCCTTGACGACGAAGGAAGGCGGGCGGACGCCCACCTGGGTCATGAAATAGAGTTTGGGGAGCTTGCCATCCACGGCGTGGGGCGACATCCCCGCGACGGCCTCGCGCAGGAACTGGTTCAGCTTGCCCGTGGGAACCCGCCGCGCATGGGCCGCCGCGCATTCATGGATGAGCGTGAACAATTTGGACACCCGCTGTCCGGTCAGGGCCGAAATGAAAAGCATGGGCGCATGCTTGAGAAAGCCGAGATCGAAGCGGATCTTCTCCTCGAAGGCGATGGAGGTGTAGGTGTCCTTGGCCACGAGGTCCCACTTGTTGATCACGAGCACAACGGCGGCGCCAGCCTCCTGTGCATAGCCCGCGATGACGGCATCCTGATGGGTGACACCTTCCACGGCATCGATGAGCAGGAGCGAGACATCGGCTCGGGCCATGGCCTGCTTGGCCTTCAGGATCGAGAGAATTTCCGCGCCTTCGGTGGTCTTGCCCTTGCGGCGAATGCCCGCGGTGTCGATCAGGCGGTAGAGATGCTGGTCCACATTGAAGACCGTGTCCACCGTGTCGCGCGTGGTGCCAGCCACCTCGCTCACCAGGCTGCGTTCGTACCCCAACAACTTGTTCGTGAGCGACGACTTGCCGACATTGGGCCGACCGATGATGGCGAAGCGCAGTTCCTCTGCCGGATCATGGCGCTCGGCTTCCTCCGGTGTGCGATGGAAGGGCAGCTTTTCCCTGATGGAGGCCAGGAGGTCCGGAACGCCGGAGCCATGGCTGGCGCTGATGATGTGGACTTCGTCGAACCCCAGTTCGTAGAAGGCACCGTCCGGGGATCCACTCTTCACCCCGTCAATTTTGTTTACAACCAGGATTGACGGCTTGCCGGCCTGACGAATCTTGATCGCGATCTCGGCATCGCCTGGGTTCCAGCCATCATGGGCATCCACCATCATCATCAGCACGTGTGCCTCGGCCATGGCCGCCTGGGCCATGCGGGTGATGCCTGCGGTGATGACATCGTCACCCTCGAAATCGAGTCCCCCGGTATCCACCAATTCGAAAATTTCCTCCGCTTCGCCCTCCTCGCTGAGACAGGTCACATGGGCGTAGGAGCGGTCCCGCGTCATGCCAGGCAAATCGTGAACCAGGGCCGTGCGTGTGCGGGTGAGGCGGTTGAAGAGTGTGGACTTCCCCACATTGGGGCGTCCGCAAATGGCGACGAGAGGGAGTTTCATGGGGGCCGATCGGAAAGGCAGAGATGCCTGGAAATTCAATGGTATGTCAGATGAATGGGGAACATTGGGAATGAATCCGACCGGGGGCGTCAACCCAACGGATGGGCTCGAACCCCGCGTCCCCTCGCTTCTCACGGGTTCGAGCCCCTGATAAGCCGCCAACAAAAAACCCCCCTGGCGGGGGGCTTTTGTTGGCGGGGCTGACGGGGCTCGAACCCGCGACTTCCAGCGTGACAGGCTGGCACTCTAACCGACTGAGCTACAACCCCAGGTTTTCAATACACCAGCGTGTGTCTGGTGGGCGATGACGGGCTCGAACCGCCGACTTCCTCCGTGTAAAGGAGGCGCTCTACCGACTGAGCTAATCGCCCGTCTCGCCGAACCGAAATCCTCCCATGGGCCTGTGACGAAAGTCAACCCAAAATGCATCCTTGGAGGCTGGGAAACCTAGCGGTAAGATTTTGCCAGCCTCTGTCCTTGGGGTGGAAACGACCCGCGAACCCTTACGGTTTTGGCTGGGCTGGAACGGAAACTGGGGGAGACTGTGATTCCAATCGCTTTGGAAAGTCTGACCGGGATGGGCCTCCTGACTGGCGGAGCGCCCCCGAGTTTCATGGATGCCCTTCCGGACCCGATGAAGCTGGATCCATACCAGATCGGCTTTGTCATCGTGCTGATGACGATGCTCTACCTCTTCCTGAAATTCGCCTTCTTCAAGCCTGTCACCCAGGTGATGGATGAACGCGAAGCTGCCATCGCCGCCGGGGGCGCCGCCAAGGCCGAGGCTGCCGCGCGGGTGGAACTGCGGCAGGCCGATTACGCCACTCGGTTGCGGGACCTGCGCGGCAAGGCCTTCGAACACCGCAAGGCGCTCGCCGCTGCCGCCACCCTGGAACGAACTTCCCTGCTGGAGAAGGCCCGACTGCAGTCCACCGAAACCCGCAGCGCCGCCCTCGAGGACCTGAAGGCCCGTAGAGAGACCGCCAAGGCCGAACTCGTGGCCCAGGTGGACGCCCTTTCCGAATCCATGGTCCAGCACCTTCTGAAGCAGGCCTGATTCATGACGCGCCGACGCTCCCTGCCAACAATTTTCCTGATTCTGATCTGCGCTCTCTGGCTCACAGGCCCCTCCCTGCGCGCCCAGGAGCACGCCGCTCCCGCCACCCAGGAGGCCCACTCCCCCAAGGCTGCAGGAAGCCATGCTCAGCCAGCCTCGACGCAAGGCGCTCCTCACGAAGCCGCTGTCAGCCAGCAGGCCCACCACGGTCCCGAAATCAAGCTCTTCGGCGTGACCCTCGGCCTCTTCGGCCAGTTCATGGTCAAGCTGTTCAACTTCGCCGTTTTCTTCTTCGGGCTCTTCTTCCTGTTGAAAGGCGCGCTCGGATCCGCCTTCAAGGCGCGGACGAAGGAACTGCAGGACCAGTTGACCCAGGCGGAGCGGGACCAGGCCCAGGGCCAGGCCCAGGTCCAGGAATTGGAGACCAAGATGGCCGGGCTCCAGCAGGAACTGGACGGGATCATGGTCAAGGCCGAAACCGACGCCGAGATCGAGAAGCAGCGGATCCTCGAAGCCGCTCGACAGGAGGCGGACCAGATCTTGGCCCAGACCCGCGTGGAAATCGAGTATCAGAAACGCTTGGCTGAACAGGAACTCCGGGCCCTGGTGGCTCAGTTGGCCGTGCAGGGCGCCACCGAGCGCCTGAAGACCCGGGTTCAGGGAGCGACCGCCGAACAGGTTCTGGATCGTTCCATCGAGCAGGTCGGAGGTGCCCGATGAGCAGCAATCGCCTCGTTGCCCGCCGCTATGCCAAGGCCATGGTTGAGATTGGCCAGAAGCAGGGCACCCTTCAGTCCATTCAGAAGGAGTTGGCCGCCATCAACACTCTGGTGCGTGGCAATGCCGATCTGGAGCGCCTGACCACGGCTCCCCTGATTGGTCCCACCAAGAAGGCCGCAGCCTTCGACGAAATTCTTTCCAAGGCGGGCGTCACCGGCGGTGTCCGCAAATTCTTCCTGGTCGTGGCCCAGGCTGCCCGACTGAACCTGATCCACGAAATCGTCACCGCCTTCGATGAGCTGGTGGATGAGCAAATGGGCGTGGTGAACGCGGCGGTGGCCAGCGCACAGCCCTTGAGCCCGACCCAGTCCAAGGCCCTGGAGGCCTCGCTCTCGTTGCGCACCGGCAAGACCATCCGCCTGCAATGGAGCCAGGATGCGACACTCCTGGGGGGCCTCCGGGTCCAGGTGGGTTCCACCGTCTACGATGCCTCTCTTCAGGGGCAACTCCGTCAACTCAAGACCCGTCTCCTTTCTGCCTAAGCACCTATTTTCATTCCGGAATACTCGGAGGATTGCATGGACATTCGCGCGGAAGAGATTTCCCGCATCATCCGCAGCCAGATCGAAGGCTTCGACGCCCAGGTGGACGTCGCGGAGGTCGGCACGGTCATCAGCGTCGGTGACGGCATCGCCCGCGCCCACGGCCTCGAAAAGGTCATGGCCGGTGAACTGCTGGAACTGCCCCACGCCGTGATGGGACTGGCCTTCAACCTGGAAGAGGACAATGTCGGCATCATCCTGCTGGGTGAGTACACCAAGATCAAGGAAGGCGACACGGTCAAGCGCACGGGCAAGATCATGAGCATGCCGGTGGGCCCCCAGTTCGTGGGTCGCGTGATCAATTCCCTGGGCATTCCCATCGATGGCAAGGGTCCCATCGAAGCCACGCTCTACAACCCCATCGAGAAGATCGCGCCTCCCATCGTGGAGCGCCGTGGCGTGCACGAACCCATGCAGACGGGCCTCAAGGCCATCGACGCCCTGATCCCCATCGGCCGGGGCCAGCGCGAACTCATCATCGGCGACCGCCAGACCGGCAAGACCGCCCTCGCCCTGGACACGATCATCAATCAAAAGGGCAACGGGGTCATCTGCATCTATGTCGCCATCGGCCAGAAGCGCTCCACCGTCGTCCAGGTGATGAAGACGCTGGAAGAGCACGACGCCATGAAACACACGATCATCATCAGCGCCACGGCCTCCGAGCCTGCGCCGATGCTGTTCCTGGCCCCTATGGCGGGAGCCGCCATGGGCGAGTACTTCATGTGGCATGGCGTCAACGGACAACCTGCGGGCGCCGATAATCCTGGTCAGCATGTGCTCTGCGTCTACGACGATCTCTCCAAGCAGGCTGCCGCCTATCGTGAAATTTCGCTGCTGGTGCGCCGTCCTCCGGGTCGCGAGGCCTACCCTGGCGATGTCTTCTACCTCCACAGCCGCCTGCTGGAACGCGCCGCCAAGCTCAGCACCGAGCGGGGTGCCGGCTCGATGACCGCCCTGCCCATCATCGAGACCCAGGCCGGGGATGTGTCCGCCTACATTCCCACCAATGTCATCTCCATCACGGACGGTCAGATCGTTCTGGAGACGGATCTCTTCAACTCCAATGTGCGCCCGGCATTGAATGTGGGCATCTCCGTGTCCCGCGTGGGCGGCTCGGCTCAGTTGAAGGCCATGAAGGCCGTCGCAGGCTCGCTCAAACTCGATCTGGCACAGTACCGCGAACTGGCGGCATTCTCCCAGTTCGGTTCGGATCTCGACAAGACCACCCTGGCCCAACTCAACCGTGGTCAGCGCCTGGTAGAAATTCTGAAACAGCCCCAGTACCTCCCCATGCCTGTGGAGAAGCAGGTCTCCATGATCTGGGTCGCCACCAACGGCCATCTCGATGATGTGCCTGTGAAGGAAATCAAGCGCTTCGAGAAGGAGCTTTTCGAATACCTGGATGTCAACGCTGCCGATCTGCTGCGCCAGATCCGCGAGACGGGCCAGTTCCCCAAGGAGACCGAAGCCGCCTTGAAGGCGCAGGTCTTCGCCTTCAAGGAGACCTTCGCCCTGTCGCTGCAGTCGGGCGCAGGAGCATAAGCCATGGCTTCGATCCAGGATATTCGCCGCCGCATCCGGTCGGTGAAGAACACCCAGCAGGTCACCAAGGCCATGAAGATGATTTCCGCCGTCAAATTGCGAAAGTCTCAGGACCGGCTTGTGGCGATGCGGCCCTACGCCACCAAACTGCACGAGGTGGTGGGCCGCGTGGTGGTCCGCTTCGAGGCCGGCGTATCGGTGCCGCCCTCGATTTTGGCGCAGGCCTTTTTGTCCCCCCGTGAAGAACAGAAGATCCGCGTTGTGGTCGTCGCCAGCGACAAGGGCCTCTGCGGTGGCTTCAACGCCAATCTCCTGAAGGCCGCCGATGCCTTCTTCCTCGACAAGGGCAGTCTGGTGGCGCACCTCGATGTGGTGGGCAAGCGAGCCTCCGACTGGGCCCGCAAACAGAAGCGCAAGACGGGGGCCGAATTTCTCCAGGTGGCCCTTCCAGGCCTCTTGAAAGTGGCCCAGGAAATCGCCGAAGGCGCCACAGGGCAGTACGCCCGGGGTGAGATTGACGCCCTCTACATGGTTCACAACTACTTCCACTCCGCCATCAACCAGGGGCCGAGAGTGATCAAGGTCTTCCCCATGGCCTTCGAAGCGAAGCTCGAAGCCAAGTCCGAGGTCAGCCATCTCCTCGAACCCGATCCGAACGGCGTGTTGGAAAGCCTCCTGCCTCGTTTCGTCGAGACCGAGATCTTCCGCTCCCTCGTGGAGAGCAGCGCCTCCGAGCATGCGGCCCGCATGTCCTCCATGGACAAGGCCAGCTCCAATGCCCAGGAAATGATCGACAAGCTCACTCTCAATATGAACAAGGTCCGTCAGGCCGCGATCACGAATCAGATCATCGAGATCGTCAGCGGCGCAGCGTCCTAATAATTCAGCTTCATTCGCGGTCTCCATTTTTTTGAGGTTCCCCATGTCCGACTTGAAACAAGGCCGCGTGATCGCCGTCGTCGGCCCCGCCGTGGATGTCGAGTTCGAGAATCACCTTCCCGAGATCTACAACGCCCTCACAACGAATGTTGCCACTGCCGAGGGGAAGACCGTCAAGGTCACGCTCGAGGTGCAGCAGCATCTAGGCGAGAACCGCGTGCGCTGCGTGTCCATGCAGCCCACGGACGGCATGACCCGAGGCCAGCTGGTGACCGATACCACGGGACCCATCCTGGCCCCCGTGGGCCCCGCCACCCTCGGCCGCATCATCAATGTGGTGGGTGACCCCGTGGACGAACGCGGTCCCATCGTGACGGAACATTACCTGCCCATCCACCGCGAGGCGCCGAAATTTGATGAGCTGAGCACCAGCAAGGAGATGCTGGAAACGGGCATCAAGGTCATCGACCTGCTGCAGCCCTTCGCCAAGGGTGGCAAGGTGGGCCTCTTCGGCGGCGCGGGCGTGGGCAAGACCGTGCTCATCATGGAGCTCATCAACAACATCGCCAAGGCCCGTGGCGGCTTCTCGGTCTTCGCGGGCGTAGGTGAGCGCACTCGCGAGGGCAACGATCTCTGGAACGAAATGATGGATTCCGGCGTCATCGACAAAGAGAACCTGCCCGAGTCCAAGGTGGCCCTCATCTACGGCCAGATGACGGAACCCCCCGGCGCCCGCGCCCGCGTGGCGCTGACGGGTCTGACCGTCGCCGAGTACTTCCGCGACCAGGAAGGCCGCGATGTGCTGCTCTTCATCGATAACATCTTCCGCTTCACCCAGGCCGGTTCCGAAGTCTCCGCCTTGCTGGGCCGCATGCCGTCCGCTGTGGGCTATCAGCCCACGCTGGCCACGGAGATGGGTGAACTGCAGGAGCGCATCACCTCCACGAAGAAAGGCTCCATCACCTCCATCCAGGCGGTCTACGTGCCCGCGGATGACTACACGGACCCGGCGCCTGCCACGACCTTCGCTCACCTGGACGCCACCACGAACCTGAGCCGTGATCTGTCGGCCCTGGGAATTTATCCTGCAGTGGATCCGCTCACCTCCACCAGTCGTTTGATGGATCCCAATGTGCTGGGCGAGGCCCACTACAACACCGCCATGCGCGTGAAATCCACCCTTCAGAAGTACAAAGAACTTCAGGACATCATCGCCATCCTGGGCATGGACGAACTCTCAGACGATGACAAGAACACCGTCATGCGGGCCCGCAAGGTGCAGCGTTTCCTGTCCCAACCCGTGCATGTGGCCGAAGCCTTCTCTGGTATCCCGGGCGTCTATGTGGGGTTGGAAGACACCATTCGGGGCTTCATCGAGATTTGTGATGGCAAGTGGGATCACCTGCCGGAGCAGGCCTTCTACATGGTCGGCACCATCGAAGCCGCCGTGGAAAAGGCGAAGAAGCTTGGCACCGCGGTCTAAGCCATGGACGGCCATCTTCTCCTTGAAGTCGTGACGCCCGAACGGAAGGTTTTCTCCGCCGAGGTGGCCGAGCTTTCCTTCCCCACGGCCCACCGCGGCTACTACGGCATCCTGCCGGGCCACACGCCCGTCCTGACGCCCGTGGGCGACGGCCTCATCACCTACATCCAGAACGGTCAGAAGAACCTGCTGACGGTCTTCGGGGGCTTCGCCGAAGTGGGTCCCGATCGTGTCACCATCCTCGCTCGCCAGAGCGAAACACCGGAGATGCTCGAGGCCACCGCCCTGGAGAGCGCCCGCCAGGAGGCCCTGAAACGCCTGAAGGATGCCCAGAATCCCCAGGAACTGGCCACTGCCCAGGCAGATCTGGACGCCACCATCATCCGTGCCCAGGCTCGAGGTTCGGCCTCCAACTGACCGTCGTTCAAAGCCACCGGGAACGCTTGAAAATGATGAGCATGCCCACGGCAAGCAGAATCATTCCGCCAATCACGACGAAGAACGCCGAAGGATGGTGAAGGCCCGGGATGCGGTCGAAATTCATCCCGAAGATCCCCGTCACGAGGGTCAGGGGCAGCATGACCGAACTGATCACCGTGAGGACTTTCATCACCTCGTTCAGGCGGTTGTTCACGCTGTTCAGATACACATCCACGGCGATCGAGACACTGTCCCGAAGCGTCTCCGAAGCCTCTACCAGGCTGGTTAGATGATCCAGCACATCGCGAAAATAGGGTAGCCAGTGAGGCTGGATGAGCCCCGCTCGCTCTCGTGCAAGGAGCGTCAGAATCTCCCGCTGGTTGAAGGCAAGGCGACGCAACAGCAGCATATGCTTCCGGATGGACAAAATGTGGCCCATGATCAGTTGCCGTGGGCGGTCCATCGCCTCTTTCAGGAGGCGATCCATCTCCGCTTCCCATTCCTCTACATGCGGCCCGTAGCGGTCCACTAGGTCATCCAGAATCGCGTGAAGGAGCCCATCCGGCCCCGCTTCAAGACGCAACAGTTCCTTTTCAACCCGCTCCCGCACCCCTGCCACGCTGGCCATGGGACCGCTGCGAATGGTGATCAGGCAGTTCGATGTCAGGAAGCAGGCGAGTTGCAGGGTGTGCAACTGCTCCGCCAAACGATGGCGCGCCGTATCCAGGCCGCGCATCACGAGGAAGAAATGATCCCCGTGCTCCTCCAGCTTCGGCCTCTGGGTGGGCTTGCCGGCATCCTCCCAACTGAGGGGATGGCCGGGCAGCAGCGCCTGATACGGCAGAATGGCTGGGATATCGGCGATTTCCATGTCGAGCCAGTAGGTGTGCCCGGAGCGGAGGACCGCCTCCATCCGATCTGGTTCCGCACAGAAAAGGCCTTCAGCGCCTATGGACCAGAGAGAAATAGTCATCTTCAGAATTCGAAGATCGCGTCCTGCTCGAGCAGGCTCAGGCGCGGATGTCCGAGAGCCTCGATCTGAGGCAGCATGACGGGCTTGTCCCCCGGCGTAAGGTGGTAGACCGCAACGGGCACTGCGCGCTTCAGCTTCTTCAGTTCCTGGGCGAGCTTCGCGGGGGTCAAGTGTTTGGAGACCTCGGCCAGCCAAGCCTGCTCGTTGGGGAAACTAGCCTCGGTGATGAAGAGATCCAGGTGCTTCGCGCCGTTCGCAGCCTCGTAGACGGCATCCGTTTCGGCGGTATCGGAGGTGAAGAGGAAGCCCGAACGCTCATCCTCCACTAGGTAGCCGACGGTAGGCACCAAGTGGTTCACTGGGATGGGCGTGATCCGCAGTCCCTCCACTTCGTAGGTGTGTCCCGGCTCGACCTCCGAGTAGCGAATGATGGGTGCATCCGGACTTGGAATAACTGAGAAATCCGGCCAAATTTCGTCATTGAAAAGATGGCGGCGAAGCGCATCCAGAGTTTCGGGCAGCGCGTGGATTTCCACCGGCGCATGTACATGGCCAAAAACATTCTTGGTGTAGAAGGGCAGTGTGCAGATATGGTCCAGGTGGGAATGGCTGAGGAAAATGTGCCGAATCGCCACCTGTTCGGCGATCGTCAGCGCCAGCGTGAGACTCCCGGCGTCCAATGCCACCGTGCCATTCACGAGCAAACCCGTGAGTCGATCGCCCTCGGCCTCGCCACCCGAACACCCTAGGACACGCAGGATCATGAAGCCTCGGAAGTTGTTGCCTTTCATAGTCGCAAAAAAGGGCGCCCTGCGGACGCCCTTTTTTGGTGGGATGGGAAGGAATCAGAAGCGGATACCGCCGTAGAGGCCGACCTGGAATTCGGGGGCGAGGGCCTTGCGGGTGTTTTCGGTCGGGGTATTGTCCACTGTCTTGTCATTCTTCGAAGCTGCCATGGCCACTTCGAGGCGGAAGAAGGGGCTTACAAGTGGTGTGGGAACGGAAAAACCTATGCCCGCCTTCAACCAGGGCCGAGTCACCGTGGTGCTTTCCTTGGTACCAGACACGGGAGTCCATGTGAGCCTCTCGCTGCGCATATCCACGCCTGCATGGATTTGCACCAGGAACTTCCAATCCACCTGAGCACCAATGGCGATGTATTCATTGCCAATTTTGCCGAGGGGGGTAGTCCCCAGAACCAGATCTCCTTCGGCCTTGGGATGGTAGGTGGCGGTCAGCCCAAGTTCCGCAACCTTGAGATCGAGCACACTGATGCCTGCGCGGATCCCGAAGCCCGTGGGGCTCACGGAGTCGTACTTCTGATTGATCCCAGCCGTCACCGTCTGCGCCTTGCCGAACTGTTTGTCCAGGATGATGCCAACCTCGGCGGCATTGGCGGGGACGATGGCCAAAGCGGCGGAAACCAGGGCGATACGAGCCAGGATCTTCATGGGGGGCTCCTTCGAGGGGTGAAACCTTTCCATGTTCGGTAGCATCGGCCTAGCCGTCAACGAAATTTGGAGAAAAAACTGGAAAAATCCGACACGACCCAAAGATTTCGTCTCCCGACTCGCACCCCGCCCCTGCCTGTTTTACTCTCGAGCCATGCGGTCCCATCTTCACTACCTCCTCCTGGACGGGTTCGACCCCGATACGGGGGAGCTCATGCTGCGCGTAGGGGTCTTCCAGGGAGACAGTGGAGAGCCCCTGGTGCTTCGCCTCAAACTTCACCTTGGACGGAACGACGATGCCCTGCAGCCACTGCGGCGCGAGCTACAGACGCATGTGCAGATGCCCGTGCCGCCCCTGTGGGACAAAGGCTTGAAGACCATTGTCCGGGCCATCGAGGATGAGTTGGCCACGGAGTTCGGCCGACAGCCTCAGCGCTATGTCTGGGTCCGCACCCAGATGCTGCACCCCACGGATATGCGTAGGGGGACCCCGAATCATTCCACGGCGAGGCAGGCGGAGATCCTGTGGGACTGGGCCCAGCGCTTCGACCAGGATGGGGATGTCCTGCGCGCCATGGAACTGTTCGAACGGATGCTACTCTTATCACCCCGGCACCTGCCCGCCCTAGCCCGCCTGACAGCCCTGCTCCGCCAGCAGGGCATGGTCGAGGAAATGCTCACTGTGGCGGACCGCTGGATACATGCCAAGCTTGGCAAACCGGAGGCCCTGGACCCGGAGGCCCTGCTCCACCGCGGGGAGGCCCTCCTCCACTTGGAGCACTACCGGGAGGCCCAGGAGGCCTTCGCTCAAGTCCTCATGCTCCATCCCGCCCATCCGCTAGCTCATATCGGCGCAGCTCAAGCCAAGAGCTACGGAGGCGGAGATCCCTGCCCCCACCTGGACGCCGCCCTGGAACTAAATAGGCTGGCCACGCTCTCCGTGCTGCGCGAGACCTTCGATTACAGGGTGCTCATGACGATTCCGGGCGAAACGAGTTATTCACTGGGAGAGCTCTCCGGTGTGCTCGGCGTGAGCCCCGGTGAAGTCAAGGCCTTCATCCGGGAACGCGGGTTGCCGACCACCGGCCCGGAGGGAACCATTCGGGAACCTGAACTCTCCCGGTGGGTGACCCTCCAGAACCGCTACCAGCTAATGCCGGTGGGCCTCCATTGGATGGCCCCCACCCCTCGACACATTCCCGAGCTTCCCAACCCTTGAGGTGGCCATGACAACCTCCCCCCTGCTCTCCACCCAATTGCCTTTCCCGGCCTTCCGTCGAGGCAAGGTTCGCGATGTCTACGATCTCGGCGCCCAACTCCTGATGGTTGCCACGGACCGCATCTCCGCCTTCGACTGCGTCATGCCCCAGGGCATTCCAGACAAGGGCAAGATCTTGACCCAGGTGGCGAACTACTGGTTCGGATCCACCTCGGATATTGTGCCGAACCATCTCGTGGCGACGAAGGTGGAGGACTTCCCAGCCAGTCTCCACCCCTTCGCCGAGCAACTCAGGGGCCGCTCCGTCCTGGTCCACCGCACGAACCCGCTGCCCATTGAATGCGTGGTGCGGGGCTATCTGGCCGGCTCTGGGCTGAAGGAGTACGCGGCGGGCGGCACCGTCTGCGGCATCCAACTCCCGCCCGGTCTCCGCATGGCGGAGCGCCTGCCTGAACCCATCTTCACGCCCGCCACCAAGGAGGATGAGGGGCACGACATCAACATCAGCTTCGCGCGCATGTGCGACATCGTGGGGTTCGAGCTGGGCTTCAGGCTGCGGGATATCAGCCTCGCGCTCTATGCCCGCGGGGTGCAACTGGCGGCTCAGCGGGGCATCCTGCTTGCCGACACCAAGTTTGAATTCGGTCTTCTGGAGGACGGAGGCCTGCTCGTCATCGACGAGGTGCTGACGCCGGACTCCAGCCGCTACTGGCTCGCCGACCCGTGGACGCCCGGCATCAACCCGCCCAGCCTGGACAAGCAGTACCTGCGGGACTACCTCGAGTCGCTGCAGGACTGGAACAAGCAGGCGCCCGCACCGGATCTTCCTTTGGAGATAATCGAAGAAATCCGAAGCCGCTACCTGGACCTGGCCGGTCGCTTCGGCGTCGGGCTCGATTAGGGGCTCAGTTCCCCTTTACCAGCCAATGGAGGGCCTGAGGGGAAATCCGGCTGCGAAGGGCGGCGTTCACGCCCTCCAATTGGATTTCTTCCAGGAAGGCGCCCGGATCACCGCGCAGGAATCGATGGGCCCAGGCCGACAACTGCTCTTCCGGATGGAGCGCCAGGGCGAGCCGTTCTGCTCGCCACTGCCGCTTGGCTCCTTCCAGGTCCGCAGCGCTGAACCCACTCGCAGCGAGACGGTCCAGTCGGTCCCGCAGGAGGCGTTCGGGATCGGAAGAGACAGACACGAGGGTCCTGAAGAGGATGGGCCCGACATCGCCCTCAGGCCGGGGAGCCTCCACTGCGATGGTTTCTCCCGGGGTCAAACGCAAAACGCGCTCCAGGAGGAACGCCAGAAGCACATGGGCCGCTCGAGCAGACGCCTTGCCTTCGGGTGCGAGGGATCCCGCCCAGGCTGCCCGCTCTCCCCCAGGAATGGTCTGACGCGAGGCGAGCCGCAGGGGTGCTTTCTCTCCTTCGGTCGGCGCTTCGGAAGCCGGGCCCCAGGTGCCCAGGTGGAGCAGCACGAGTTGCCTGGCCTGCACCAGGCTGAGGTCGCCCTGGATCACTAACACCGCGTGTTTCGGGCGCACCAACCGCCGATGGAGGGCCAAGAATCCAGGAAGATCGAGGTCGCAGGTCGTCACTCCTTCGGTCAGGAAGTTCAGGCCGGCCTTGAACGCGTCCTCCGAGGTGACCGCCCGCTTGGAATCCTGCTGGACCGAGGAGACACCCTCCGCAAGGATGGGACGAAAGACCGCATGGGCGAGAAAGGCGAAGGCATCCTCCTGGTCCTGACTATCGGCCAACATGGACCAAGCCAGAGAATGCCTTCCGCCCTCCAGACCCAGTTTCAAGCCTCGGTCCGCCAGTGTCCGTTCCAGGGCCATGCGGCTGAATCCGCCCGCGCCGCAGCGACCCAGCACAGCACACATCAACTCGCCGGCGCACTCGCTGCCACCAGGCAATGCCCGGTCATCCCAGGCTAGCCGCAGTTCCAGACGCACCAGGGGCCGCTCGTGACGCTCATCGAGGAACACGCGAAGGCCGCTGGGTGTGCGGAATTCCTGCAAGGTCTCGGAGCCTGCCGCAAGGCCTAGGTGTGCCGCGAGCACCCAGACAAGCAATCGCGGGTGGCGTCTCATGATCCCGTCTGGGCTTCAAGCAGCTTGATGGTCTGTTCGCGCTCGGAGACGGAGAGCATGCGCACCTGTCGCAGGGTTTCCCGCACCACAGCCTCGACCAGAGCCGGATCCTCCAGCTTTCGCTGCACCAGGATCGTCAGGATCTTTCCCAGTTTTTCCTCCAGAGAATCCCTTGGCGCCAATAGCGGATCGGCTTCCAGGAGGGCGCTGATCCCCTGGCCGGGAACCAGGTAGCGCCGGGCCACGCCCTGGATTTCTTCCTGGGTAAGATCTCGGCCAAGGCTTCGAACTCGAAAGGCCTGATGCCAGTCCCCGGACTGGGCCACGGCTCGGCCTAGCATCCTGGCTAGTGAGGCCGCGTCCTCCTGAACCATCAGCGACTCCGTCTCCATCTGGCGCTGAGCCCGGCGAATCTCTTCTTCTGGAAAAAATTCGCGCTGAATGCGGAGAATTTCCCCGTGGAGCGCCTCCTCGATTTCCGCCAGACCATGCCCGTCAGCAGGCCTGACCTCGATGATGAAGAGGGAGGGATCCCGCCCCCCAGGAACACCTACCCGCACGGAAATCCTGCGAGCAAGGCCTCGTTCCTCCTGGATGCGTCGAATGAGCCGGGAGCCTTTCGAGCCCCCCAGGACCTGGGCAAGGATTCGGAGGGCCACATCGTCGGGATGGTTCGCCGGGGGAATCCGCCAGGCCGCAAAGAAATGGGGTTCCCCAGCCGTGCTGGCCTGAAGACGGCGATAGCCGGGCGCCTGAGGCAACTCAACGCTGCGGTCTTCCCGCCGTCCCCGTCCCTCCTGGGCCACGGTCAAGGCCCCGAAACTCGCCTCCAGGGCCGGCAGCGCCGCCTCCAACTTCAAATCCCCTACCAGGACAAGCGTCATCCGCTCCGGCGAGAAAAGGGTGTGCGCAAAGGCGCGGAGTCCAGACCAGGTGAGCCCCTCGAGGCTTCCCTTTTGCAGATCGTAGGTCTGCGCATAGGGGTGGCCGCTTAAGGCCGTCCCCAGAAGGATCGAAAGGGCCTCTTCAGCTTTGTGGTACCCCTTCTCGAGTTCTAGGATCAGGCGCTCACGCTCAATAGGAAACTGGAAAAGGGCGAGGCGCTGGAGGTGCCGCTGTTCGAGTCGACACCAGGGCTCGAAGGCAGGGGCGGGCAAATCCAGACTGAAGGCGATTTCATCGGCCCCGGAAGACGCTTCCCGCCGTGTGGCGCCGAGAGCCTCCAGGGGATCCCGCAGGGCCGAGGCTTCGATTTTCGCCCGCAGCTCTGCCCAGTGCTTGGCATGCAACTGGGCCAGGCCCAGATCCTCCGATGGTCCTTCGGCGCCTATTTGCCGAATCCGACGGATTCGCTCCAGACGAAGGGTCTCGAAGGCACCCTCCTCCTGCTTCAGGAGTGCTTCGTAGCCGTTCTCGGGGCCTGTCTCCTCGGGCAGGAGACGATTGAAGAATGTGCGCGCCAGTAGTTCCGCCGCTGCCGCCGGTAGGGTGCCCGTATCGGCCCGCCCCCCCCGCACCACGAGCCGGGCGTGGAAGGCACCCACCCCGGGTCGCTCGACACACAAGACTTGAAAACCATTGGCGAGTCGGCGTTCCTTGACCTCGGGAACCTGGGCAAGGGCCGTGACCGCGAGAAGCGGTGCAAGGATGCGGAGAACCGGAATGCGCATGCGCCAAGCTTAGCGCAGCTGGGTGCCATTCTTTCTAGCGGACGCGGATGCTGCCATTGGTCGTGGCGAGGGTGATCTTCTGGTTCCGGCCGGGCACCTTCAGGTGGGCGCTGTGCTTCGATACTTCGATCACCTGGGCACCGGGCAGCTTCACCTCCAGGTTGCCATGGCTGTTCGAGGCTCGCAGCTCACCGCTGGCCTTTCCGAGTTCCATTTCGATGGACCCGTTGGTGGTCTCCAGCGAAATGCCCTCATCCCAGCCGTCGAGATTGCGGGCCTGGATGGACCCGTTGGTGGTTTCCATACGGATGCCGCCGTCCACATCCTCGAGGATGATCCGGCCATTCGTCGTGCCGCCCCGGATGCGGGCCCGCAACTTCACCGCTTCGATGGTCCCGTTGGTGGTGTCCGCGTGGACCTCGCCTGCGATCTCGCGGGCCTTGATGTCGCCGTTGGTGGTCTCGCAGTTGATAAAGCCCTCGATCGCGACCACGGAGACTGTTCCGTTCGTCGTGCGGAAATGGGCCTGGAGCTTACGGGGCACATTCAAGGTCATCTCACACCGAGGACTCTGCACGGAACCGAAGGAAAAAGTCCAATGGGGGTGCTGAAAGAGTGCCTCAATATCGAGATCCTCACCCTTGCGTTGCACGAGGAGTTCGATCTTCCGGCGCTCGGTATCCCGGATTTCGGCTGTGAGGACGACTTCCTCGCGGTCCCAGCCCGTCACACGGATGCCGCCGTTCCGGTTCTTGATCCAGAGCTTCGAACCGTTGGCGAGCCTCTCCGTGCGCTTCTCGGTCCGGATTTTCCCCACCATCTGGGGCTCAGGCGGCGCGGGCGGCGCCGGGGGAGCGGGCGGTGGCGGCGGAGCGGGCACCTGGGCCACGAGGGCACCACAGACCAGAAGGGCCCCCAGGGTCAAGGAAACGCGGGCGAATTTCATGGTCTCTCCTTGGAAAAGAACCGAGTTCGGGCTCGGACATATGTAAAACGCGCGAACCAGGGAACGGATTAGCTGGGGGCCCAACCACGGGGCCAAGACAAGAGCCTTCAGGTTGGGATGGTAAGGTTTATCCAGTAATGGAGAGCCATTGCCTACCTTCGTCCTTGCCGCAGCCCGGACTCCCCTTGGCGCCTTCGGGGGGTGGCTGAAGGCTCTTGCTGCGCCCGAACTGGGAGCCCACGCCCTGCGAGAGACGCTGCGTCGGGGCAGCATCGAAGCGGATCGAATCGATGAGGTGATCCTGGGCTGCGCCCTGCCGGCTGGAGCCGGGGGCCAACCAGCTCGATGGGCAGCACTGGCTGCGGACATTCTGGCCCATGTTGCGGCCCACGCCCCCTGTGCCGGAGCCGTCTCTGGACTTAAGGCCGTGGCTTTGGCCGCCCAGAGCCTCCAACTCGGGGGTTCGGACTTCATTCTGGCGGGTGCAACCCAGAGCCTCTCGCGCGCCCCCTACCTCGTCCCGGATGCGCGGTGGGGCATCCGCATGGGCGAGGCCGTAATGCTCGATAGTATCCTTATCGATGGCCCTCCTGTGGCCCTGGAGGCCGAAGAACTGATCCTCCGCTTCGGGCTCTCACGCGAAGCCCAGGATGCCTGGACGGCCGCCAGTCGACGCAAGGCCCTCGCGGCCCGTGCCTCCCGGGTTCGGGAAATCGCTCCAATGACCCTCCTGGGCAGGGTAGGGCCTCGCATCATCCTCGAGGACGAACCACCCGAAGCGTCCCGGGTTGTTCCAACGGCCAATCTCGCCGCTTCGGCCGATGGAGCCGCCACCCTGCTCCTGGCCTCGGCCATTCCGCCCGGGGCCACACCATTGGGCCGCATCCTGGACTGGGTCGAAACGGGATCAGGCTGTGCCTCAGCCATCCGGCTACTCCTGCTCCGCACCGGTCTCGGTTTCAAGGATGTCGACAGGTGGGAAATCCACGAGCCTTCGGCGGCCCACGTGCTGGCCCTGCTGTCTGAACTTCCCGAACTCGACCCGAACCAAGTAAACCCGGCGGGCGGTGCCTTGGCCCTGGGCGACCCCCTGGGTGTCAGTGGTGTCCGACTCCTGGTTTCACTGGTGCTTCAAACCGACCCGTTCCAGACCGGCATTGTCGCGATTCCTGGGGGCCACGGCTCGGCCCTCGCCATGGCCATCTCGAGGTCCTGATCATGCGCATCACCCTTCACGTCCTTCCCCACGGCGAGGGTCTGCCGTTGCCCGAATATGCCACCGCCCATGCGGCCGGCATGGACCTGCGGGCGGCCCTGCCTGAGCCGGAATGCTGGACTCTACAGCCGGGGGAACGTCGGCTGGTGCCCACGGCACTCATCCTTGCGGTGCCAGTGGGCTTCGAGGCCCAGGTGCGCCCCCGCTCCGGGCTCGCCTTGCGCCACGGGATCACCGTGCTCAACGCGCCGGGCACCATCGACGCCGACTATCGGGGCGAAGTGACGGTCCTGCTCATCAACCATGGGACCGAGCCCTTCGAGATCCACCGGGGTGATCGCATCGCACAACTGCTCGTGGCGCCGGTAGCCCGATGGGTATGGGAGCCCGAAAGGCACCCCGCCGCGCTCGGCAGGACCGAACGCGGCGAGGGAGGCTATGGCTCGACGGGACGCTGATTACTTCTTGGGCGTCTTCGGAGCGGCCTTCACGGCAGGTTTTTCGGTCGCGGGTTTGTCCGCAGCCGGTACGCCGCCTTCGAACTTCTTGTCGTAGCGCTTGGCCAGTTCGTCCGAGAAGGACGAGATCGCGGCGACATCCACCGGGATCATGATCTGCTGGTTGAACTGGAAGAGCATCTGCAGCTTCAGTTCCTTGGCAAGCTCCAGCAGGATGGGGCCGATTTCCTGGTTGAACTGGCCCATGGCCTTCTGCTCGGCCTTCTGGAACTCGGCCTGACTATCCTCCTGAAGGCGTTTGAAGCCCAGTTCGCCATCCTGGAATTCACGCTGAAGCTTGGCCCGGCCTTCCTCGGAAAGGGCGGGAGACTTGATCTGCTGCTCCAGCTTCTGCATCTCCTCCCCCTTGAACTTGAGCTTTTCGGTGAGTGTCTTGTTGAGCACTTCCAGCTCGGCGAAGACCTTCTTGGCGCGAACCGAAGTCTCAATAACGCGCTGAGGTGCGAAGACTCCGAAGCGGGTGATGGGCTCCTGAGCGACGACGGGAATCGCAGCGACCAGAGCGAGGGCGGTGAGGAAACGGCGCATGGATACTCCAAAGTGAAGCGTCAGTTTATCGCGGTGACCGGGGGCGTGCCAACCATGGATCAGAAGGTGGTCCCGATGCTGAACTGGAAGTCGGTCTTCGATTCGAGATCAAAGGGGTAGGGATTCAGTTTCTTGGACCAGATCAGGCGAAGGGGAGCCGGGCTGATGGGCAGGAAGAAACGCAGCTCGATACCCATCGAGCGCACCAGGGTGGGATTTCGGTATTCCACCGCGTTTCCATAGGCATTATTGCCCTGGACGAGGTCACGGCTGAAGACCGGGGTACCGGGCGCCCAGGCGTTGCCCGCATCATAGAAGAGCACCGTGCGGAACTGGTCAGCGATCTTAAACTGGTACTCGAGGTTCGCGATGAACTGCTTGTTACCGCCCACTACCACGAGATTGGTACTGCTGTCCTTGAGGGCACTGCCAACCTGCCCGTAGCGATAGCCACGGATGCTATTCTCGCCACCGGGCCGGTACATCTCCCAGAGTGGAAGGGTCTCGTTGCTGAGGTTCCGCAAATAGCCATAGGTGAAGTTCGCCGCAAAGATGTGCCGTTCCGCGATATTGGCGATCTTGGTGAATTCCCAGGTGGCCCGGTAGAAGGGCTTGTCCGTGCCGAACTGCCAACCGCCGTATTCCAGACTCATGCCCAGCTTGGTGCCCGCCGTAGGCTTGAAGGGGTGATTGACCGTGCTGTAGGTGAGGCTCTGGTTTATCGAGGATGTGAGCTGGGTGCCGGAATCACGGAAATAGTAGTTGCGACCTCCCTCAAGACGGATCATCCGGAAGTTATAACCCACCGCGTAGCTCGTGAAAAAGGCCCACCGATGACCGGGGAAGAAGGTGCTCAGACGGGTGCCCGTGGAAAGGCCGAGACTGCGCGTGAACTGCTTGTAGGCGTTCGCAACGCCGACGCGGGAGGCATCATAGTCTGTCGTGCCGTTGGCGATGGAGGCCGACAGGGAATACGGCATATCGAAGATGTAGGGCTCCATGAAGGAGATCGACATGTTCCGCTGGTAGGCGCCACCGTTGTAGCTGAAACCCAGGGTCTCACCGCCGCCACCCAGGTTCTTGGTGGAGAAACTGACCCCCAAGGAGAAGCCGAAGAGCGAACCATAGCCACCCTGGAAAAGCAGTTCGTTGACGCCGGACTCCTCGCCCTTGATTTTGATATCCACCACGGGTTTTTCGGGATCGGGCTTGATGTCGGGTTCCTGGTTCTTCACATCAAAGAAGCCCAGCTGCCCCAGGCCGGTGTAGGAATCCTTGAAGCCTTCCATGCTGAAAGGGTCGCCCTCCTTTACCATCAGGGAACGGCGGAGGACCTTGTCCTTGGTGGTGGTGTTGCCCTCGAAGGTAATCCGGCGGATCGTGTAGGGCTCGCCCTCGTCCAGTTTCAACACCGTGTCCACTTTCTTGACGCCACCCTCCTCGCGGATCTCGAGCTTCTTTTCTCCACGGAACATGATGTAGCTCATGTTCGAATAGGTCTCGCGGATCTTGTCCACACCCTTGTTGAGGGCATCCAGATCGAAGGCTCTCTGCTTGCTGGAGGGCAGATCTTCGGCGGAAGGCTTCAAATCCAGGAACTTGGCCATGATCGAACGGTTGTCCCGCTTGGCCTCCGCGATCTTCAGCTTGAGATACTTTTCACCGGCCTCGCCCCTGAAAAGTTTGTTGTTGCCCTCGATCTTGAGACGGCCTTCGTAGAATTTCTCGCCCTCGAGAATCGGAATGGTCAGGGTGGCCCGCATATCGTACTTGGGCGACTTGGCCTCCTTGATCCGTTTCTCGGTTTTCTTTTTCTGCTTGGGTGTCGTGAAGTCTTCCACATCGATGGTGGGCTGGCCCACGAAGACATCCTTGTACCCCTGGCGCCAGTAGTCCTTCTTGATGTTCTGGAGATCGTCTTCGAGGTTCTTGTCGACCAACAGATCGTGCGAGGTGAGCCAGCTGAACATCCAATGTTTGCGCGTTTTTTCCATAGCCGTACGCAGCCGGGCAGTGCTCAAGAGCTTGTTCCCGCGGAAGGCCACCTTGTAGATCTTGACCTTGCCACCTTCCTTGATATCGAAGACAAGTCGCGCCAACCCGCCACCCAGGGGTTCCAGGCTCACATCGATCACGGGATTGCGGAACCCCTTCTCCGCGCACTGCTCGACGATAAGGCCCTTCACCTTCCGGGCTGCCTCGGGGTCGTAGACGCCGTTCTCGGCGATGGTGAGCTTCTTCTCCTTGATCTTGTCCTTGAGATTACTAAGGCCAACCTCGGTGCCGCCCCGGTAGTCGATCTCCTTGACGATGGGACGCTCCGCCACACGGATGATGAGCTTCTTCCCCTCTTTGCTCTCTTCGATCTCGAACTTGATGTCCTCGAAGGCCCCGGAAGCCCAGAGCTTCTCCAGGATGGAAGTGAAATCAAGCGTCCGGAGATCGTCACCCACCTTCAGGCCGGCCTTGAAGATCACGGTTTCAGGCGTGAGTTTCTGAGCTCCCAGCACCTCGATCTTGGAAATGACCTCGGAATCCTGGGCCAGGGCAGGAAGAGAATGAAGGCCCGCCACTAGGGCGAGAGGCAGCAAGCCGCTGCGCAGAAAGGGTCTTCGCCGGGCGTCGTTCGAAATGAGCATTCAGAATCCATAGACAGGGGGTTCGTTCGTCAGGAAGTCACGTACCCCCGCATGAGGGAGGCGCTTCGCTCATTCATTCTAGGTGCGTTCCCCATCAAAAGGGTTCACCACCCCAGAGAAAGCTTCATTTGGGAGCACCCACAAATGCGGGTTCAGGGTCCGACTGGGGCGTGAAGGTCGGGAGGAGGTGATCTTCGGCCATATCGAAAAACACGTTGCCCGCCGGGACATTGGACTGGGCCACCATGAGTTCGGCCAAGGGATCCTCCACCTGCTTTTGGATGGCGCGGCGCAGGGGCCGAGCCCCGTAAGACCTGTCCCTGGCCGTGGTCTTCACGATGAAATCCACCGCCGCGTCCGACAGATCCACCACCAGTTTGTGTTTCTGGAGAGTCACATTGAGGTCCCCGATCAGGAGGCGGACGATCTTTCGGAGTTCCTCGTCCCCTAGGCGCCCGAAAACCACGATTTCATCGATGCGGTTCAGAAACTCGGGGGAGAAGGTGCGCTTCAGAACCTTCATGGCGTCCCCGGCCTTGGCGTCCGGCCGATGGTCCTGCTCCACAAAGCCCAGGGTTTTGTCCGAGAGCAGTTCCCGGCTCCCGACATTGGAGGTCATGATGATCAGGGTGTTCTTGAAATCCACGACATTACCGAAGGCGTCCGTGGCGATGCCATCGTCGAAGATCTGGAGCAGGATGTTTATCAGGTCGGGATGGGCCTTTTCCACCTCGTCGAAGAGCAACACACAATAAGGGTTGCGCCGTACCCGATCCGTGAGCAGGCCACCTTCCTCGTAGCCCACATAGCCGGGAGGTGCGCCGAGGAGTTTCGAGACCTCATGCTTCTCCATGAACTCACTCATATCGAAGCGGATCATCTTCTTTAAATCCCCAAACAGGAAGCCTGCGAGGGTCTTGGCCAGTTCTGTCTTGCCGACACCCGTGGGGCCCAGGAAGAGAAAGCTGCCCATGGGGCGATTGGGGTTTTTTAGGCCTGTGCGAGCCCGACGCACGGCCCGACTCACCGCCGATACCGCCTCCTGCTGCCCGATGACCCGATCATTGAGGCGATCCTCCATGTGGGAAAGATTCGCTTTGTCCTCATTCTTGAGGGCCTTCACGGGGATGCCCGTCCAGGAGGCCACCACATCTTCGACATCCTGTTCGGTGACGAGGGCGAACTTTTCGTAGTCCTCCTCGCTGGGATCCTGGGGTGAACTCTGGGTCTTCTCCCGAAGCTGAACCTCTTTCTGGCGCAGCAGCACGGCCCGCTCGAAGTCGCGGTTCAGAACGGCCTCGTTCATCTCGTTGATGACCCGGTGCAACTCCTCCTCGAGCCGGTTTGACTCGCCTCCGCTGGGTCCCACCCGCAGTTTTACGCGTGCCCCCGCCTCGTCCAGCAGATCGATGGCCTTATCCGGAAGGAAACGGTCCGTGATGTAGCGATTCGAAAGATAGACCGAGGCCTCCAGGGTCGCCTGGGCATAGCGGACCCGGTGAAAAAGTTCGTAGCGGCTGCGAATGCCCTCGAGAATCCGGAGGCTTTCCGCCTCGTCAGGCGGGTTCACATTCACCGGCTGAAAACGCCGCACGAGCGAACGGTCCTTATCGATGTACTTGGCGAACTCCTTATGGGTCGTGGCCCCGATGCACTGAATCTCCCCTCGACTCAAGGCAGGCTTCAGGATATTGGCGGCATCCAGACTCCCTTCGGCTGCACCGGTGCCGATAATGCTGTGGATCTCGTCGATGAAGAGCACCACGGAGGTGTCTTTGGAGGCCTCCTGGATGATCGATTTGAGGCGTTCCTCGAATTGGCCGCGATACTTGGTCCCCGCCACAACTAGGCTGAGGTCCAGCGCGTAGATCCGCTTGTCCATAAGACTCGGCGGCACATTGCCTTCGTGGATGCGCTGGGCCAAGCCCTCGACGATGGCCGTCTTGCCCACACCCGCCTCGCCCAGCAGAATCGGGTTGTTCTTTCGGCGCCGACTGAGGATCTGGATGATGCGCTCGATCTCCAACTCACGGCCAATCAGGTTGTCGAAGATCCCGCGCTCCGCCAGTTCCGAGAGGTTGCGAGCGAACTCGGAGAGAAGCGGGTGTTCCTTCTTCTTTTTCGATATTTTTTCTTCCTTGGTGGCGTCGAGGAGAATTTCCTTGGCCGCGATGAGATCGGCCCCCATGTCCTTCAATAGCCGACCCGCAAGGCTCTGTTCCTCCTTCAGCATCCCGAGCAGCAGGTGCTCAGCCCCGACATGCTTGTGGTTCAGCTTGGCGCTCTCATTGGCTGCATGCTGAAGAATGCGCTTGACCTCCTCTTCCATGGGGATGTCGATGCTGGTGGAACTTGGGGTGATCTTCTTGTCCCGGGGGGTGAGGGCGGTGATGAGGCGCTCGCGGAGCAGGCTCGTCTGGACGCCCATGCGCTCCAACAGACCGGTGGATGTTTTTTCGGCCTCGCGGAGCAGGCCCAGGAGCAGATGGCCGCTGCCGATGCTCTCTGAACCGAACTGGCTGGCCTCGTAGCGCGCGAAAAACATCACGCGTCGGGCTTTCTCGGTGAACTTTTCGAACACGAATCCCCCGGGTCTCCACCTCGAGCGAGACTCCAAGATGGCGCCACTGCCCAAGCTGGTATAAGGGTAGCGCCATCCCTAAGGACCCCGTCCAGGTATTAGCCGGTTCCGCCAACCCAGAGATACCGGAGTTGAACTCCTACCTGTGTCCCAAAGCGGCAATTGCGAGTGGGAAGGAACCGAGCCCGGTTGTAGTCTTTAGGGCTGGGAGCCCGTTATGACCGACCGTTCTAGGAACCTTGCCATCCTCGGACTGCAATGGGGAGACGAGGGCAAAGGCAAGCTCGTTGATCTCCTGAGCGCCCGCTTCCGCCATGTGGTCCGTTTCCAAGGTGGCAACAACGCGGGTCACACAGTCGTGGTCGATGGCCAGAGTATCGCGCTTCATCAAGTTCCCAGCGGCGCCCTTCATCCCGAGTGCTTTCTTGTCGTCGGTTCCGGGGTGCTACTCAATCTGGAGGTCTTCCGTCAGGAACTCGATCTCCTGACACAGCGCGGCGTCAGCGTCTTTGGTCGCATGTTGATCTCTGAAAAGGCTCATCTGATTCTTCCCCACCACATCGCCCTGGATCAATGGCGTGAAGGCAGTGCTGGCACCAATAAGATCGGCACAACGGGACGGGGGATCGGCCCTGCCTACGAAATGAAGGCCGCTCGCATGGGCGTTCGCATGGGCGACCTGAAACATCCTGAAACCCTGATTGAGCGAATCAGCACAGGTTATGAAGAGGTGCGCATTCTGTTGGGCTCCGCCGCCCCTCTCCCCAGCATCGAAACCATCACCGCCCAACTGATGGATTATGCCAAGCCTTTACTTTCGCTCATCGGAGACACGCAGACTCACTTGTGGAATGCCAACGCCAAGGGCGAGCCCATCTTGTTCGAAGGCGCCCAGGCGACCCTGTTGGATATCGACCACGGCACCTATCCCTTCGTCACCAGTTCCAACTGCAGCATCGGTGGTCTCTTTGCCGGAACGGGACTTTCTCACAAGGCACTCGGCCATGTGCTTGGCGTTGCCAAGGCCTACACCACCCGGGTAGGAGCTGGGCCGATGCCTTCCGAACTCCTGGATGCCACAGGAGACCGCCTGCGCAGCGTAGGCCGAGAATTTGGCACAACCACCGGCCGACCGCGTCGATGCGGCTGGTTCGACGCGCCCATCACGCGCCACGCCGTGCGCACCAATGGCGTGGACGGCCTCGGCGTCATGAAACTGGATGTGCTCGACGGCTTTGACGAAATCGGCCTCGTCGTCGGCTATCGCGATGGCATGGGTGGCCGAGTCTCCCAACTGCCTTCCTGTGCCCAGGATTGGCTTGAGCTTCAGCCCGAGATCAAAATGTTCAAGGGCTGGAGCCAACCGACCCGAGGCGTCCGCAATTTCGACCAGCTTCCCGCCGAGGCCCGGAGTTACCTGGCCGCCCTCTCGGACGCCGCTGAAGCCCCCATTGCCTACCTCAGCACAGGTCCGGACCGGGAGGAAGGCTTCGTCTGGCCCGAACATTTCCTGACAGGGTTGATCTAAATTTGCCCCTCAACTGAAGAAGCGCCCCTTGCGGGGCGCTTCTTCAGTTATCGTGGGCCAACCTACTCCGCGCTTTCCTCTGCGGACTTGGGCTCAGGGAGCGTGTAGTCCACCAGTTCGATGAGGGCCATGTCAGCCGCGTCTCCGAGACGATGGGCGGTCTTAAGAATGCGGGTGTAGCCGCCGGGGCGTGCGCTGAAGCGCGCCCGGAACTCAGTCGAGAAGAGCTTCTGCACCACGGTCTTGGAGCCGAGGCGGGCCATGGCCAAACGGCGATTGGCCACAGAGTCGTTCTTCGCGAGCGTGATAAAGGGCTCCACATAGCGACGCAGCTCTTTAGCCTTCACGAGCGTCGTCGAGATGCGCTCATGCTGAAGGAGCGAGGTCGCGAGGTTCTTCATGAGCGCTTTGCGCTGGTTGGTATTTCGGCTCAGGCGCTTGCCTGCAACATTGTGACGCATGGTGGCGACTCCTTAGACTTCCTGTTCGATGCGCATTCCGAGGGAGAGCCCGATGCGCGTCAGCTCGTCCTTGATTTCCTGCAGAGACTTCTTACCGAAATTCTTGGTCTTCATCAATTCGGCTTCCGTCTTCTGCACGAGTTCGCCAATGGTGGCGATGTTCGCGTTCCGCAGGCAGTTGTTCGCCCGTACGGATAGCTCAAGCTCTTCGACAGACTTACCCAGCATGTTGTTGACATTTTCGGTACTGAGGATCGTCATGCCCGGCTCGGCATCGACAACATCCTCGTCCTCGCGGGCGAAAATCATGAAGTGCTCGCGGAGGACCAGGGCGGCATCGCTGACTGCGTCCTTGGGGTCCACGGTAGCGTTGGTCCACACTTGCAGCGTGAGTTTTTCATAGTCCGTGCTATGCCCCACGCGGGCAGGCTCGACGATATAATTCACGCGACTGACGGGACTGTGGTTGGAGTCCAGGGGAATCCAGCCCAGCCCAAGCTTCTCGTCGATGTTCCGATCGGCCGTCACGAACCCGCGACCGGTCCGGATCTGGATCTCAATCTCCAATTCGCCATCCTCACCGAGGGTGGCGATGTGAACATCTGGATCCAGCACTTCGAGATTCTGGTTGGGCTGGATCATGCCGGACGTCACCACACCCTCGCCCTTGTGGCGCAGGACGACCACTGTGGAATCCACATTATGGAGCGTGAAAGGCACTTCCTTTAGGTTCAGGAGGATATGAGTAATGTCCTCCCAGACACCTGGAAGGGTTGTGAATTCGTGCTGCACACCCTTGATGCGGACGTTGGTCACAGCGGCACCGCAGATGCTGCTCAGCAGCACGCGACGCAAGGCATGGCCAACGGTCGTGGCGAACCCTCGCTCAAATGGGTAGGCGACGAATTCGCCGAATTTATCCGTCTTGGTGGCAGCATTGACTTCCGCGAATCGCGGGCGCTGGAAATCACTGATGTTCAGCATCCTCGTCCCCTCACTTGCTGTATAGCTCGACGATCAACTGCTCGTTAATTTCCAGGGGCACATCCTCACGAGTGGGGACGGCGATCACCTGGCCCTTAAAAGCGGCGGCGTCGAGGGTGAGCCATTTGGGGATTCCACGACCTGCCGCGGTCTCCACTGAGGACTTCACGAAGTCGTTCTGCTGAGCGCGCTCCGAGAGCTCGATGCTCTGGCCGCTCTTGGTCTGAAAACTCGGAATATCAACACGGCGGCCATTCACCCTGATATGGCCATGCATGACCATCTGGCGTGCGGCGGCCCGACTGGGGGAAAAGCCCAGGCGAAAGATCACATTGTCGAGGCGACTCTCGAGGAAGGCCAGGAGGTTGTGCCCAGTCTGTCCCTTTTTGCTATCCGCCTTTTCGAAATAGAGGCGAAACTGCTTTTCGAGTACCCCATAGATGCGCTTGACCTTCTGCTTTTCGCGAAGCTGCAAGCTATAACCAGTGGGCTTTCTCATTTTGCCCGCGCCGTGCTGGCCGGGGATCTTACCCTTGCGGGTTTCGAAGGAACACTTTTCCTTGAAACAGCGCTCACCCTTAAGATACAGCTTCATGGCCTCGCGGCGGCAGAGGCGGCATACGGCGTCACAGTATCGTGCCATGTTATTCCTCCTCTCTTAAACCCGGCGCCGCTTGGGGGGCCGGCAACCGTTGTGGGGGATGGGAGTGACGTCGCGGATGCTAGTCACCGAAATGCCCGCTGCATTGAGGGCGCGAATCGCGCTCTCACGGCCAGCGCCGGGCCCTTTCACACGAACATCCACCGAGCGGACTCCGTGCTCCTTGGCGGCTTCGGCGGCTACGCCGGCCGCGATCTGGGCGGCGAAGGGCGTACCCTTGCGGGTGCCCCGGAAATTCTGGTTTCCACTGGATGCCCAGCAGAGCATGTTCCCCGTGGGATCGGAGATCGAGATGATCGTGTTATTGAATGACGCCTGCACATGGGCGATGCCATGCGCAACGTTCTTTTTTTCTTTTTTCTTGACCACCTTCTTCCCGGCGGTCTTGGACTGAGTCTTGGCCATGTCAAATCCTCAACTTACTTCTTCTTGCCGGCGACGGTCTTCCGCTTGCCCTTACGGGTACGGGCGTTGGTGTGAGTGCGTTGTCCGCGAACGGGTAGCCCCTTGCGGTGCCGGATGCCCCGATAGCAGCCAATATCCATCAAGCGCTTGATATCCAGACCGATATTCTTCCGGAGATCACCTTCCACCGTCTCTTCGGTGGTGAGGACGCGCCGGATACGACCAACCTCGTCTTCGGTGAGGTCACGTACCTTGGTCCCGAAGTCGACCTTCGCGCGAGTGAGGATGCTGTGGGCCTTGGCCCGGCCAATGCCGAAGATGTAGGTCAGCGCGATTTCAACGCGCTTGCCGACGGGCAGATCGATTCCTGCGATGCGTGCCATGTCGTCTCCTTAACCCTGACGCTGCTTGTGCTTGGGATTTTTCTTGCAGATGATCCGATTGATGCCTTCACGGCGGACCACCTTGCAGTGCTCGCACAGCTTCTTGATAGAGGGCCGTACTTTCATGGTTTCCTCTCGTTTGCTTACTTGAATCGGTAGATGATGCGGCCCCGGGTCAGATCATAGGGTGTGACCTCTACGAGTACCCGGTCGCCGGGGAGGATGCGGATGAAATTCTTTCGCATCTTGCCGCTGATGTGGGCGAGCACTTGGTGCTTGTTCTCGAGCTCCACGCGGAAGACCGCGTTAGGAAGGGATTCCACGACCGTGGCTTCCAACTCGATGGCTTCTTCCTTGCTCAAGCGCGCTCCTCAAAGATCTTGACTACGGTGGCGAAAACGTCATCCGGCATTCCGGAACCGTTCACCAACCGATAGCTGGGACCGCCGTGATAAAAGGCCTGGAGCGGTTTGAAGGTCGCGTAGAACTCCTTCATCCGGCTCTGGAAGGCCTCGGCGGTGTCGTCAGCGCGGTGCTTCAGTGGACTTCCGCACGCATCGCAGACGCCATCTATTTTGGAGGGCTTGCGTTCCAAGTGGTAGATCGCGCCGCAGGCGTTGTTGCTGCAGACGCGGCGTTTGACCACTCGGTTTTCCAGTGCTTCCTCGGGAACGTCAATGTCAATCACGAGCCCCAGCTCGATGCCCTGTAGGGAGAGGAAAGTCCCGAGAGCTTCGGCTTGTTGAAGGGTGCGCGGGTAGCCATCGAACAGCACATTCCGGGTCTCGTCCTGCAGCCGCGCAAAGACCAGACCATTGACTGTGTCGTCGTCCACGAGTTTTCCAGCGGCCATGATGGCCTTGGCCCGAAGGCCAATTTCCGTTCCTTTTGAAACGGCATCTCTCAGAATATCACCCGTTGACAGGTGAACCAAGGAAAAGTTGTCGACCAAACGCTTGGCCTGGGTGCCTTTCCCGCTGCCAGGAGGGCCTAGAAGGATATGGACGATCATTTCGTCCTCCCCGTCGCTCGGGCCATGCGACTTCCGTGCACGCGGCCCTGCTCCAGAAAACCATCGTAGTGGCGCATGACCTGGTAGCTCTCAAGCTGGGAGACGGTATCCATGGCCACGCCCACGACGATCAGCAGTGAAGTGCCACCAAAATAAAAGTTCAGGCCCGGCATGTTGTTCAGAATAAGCAAGGGCACGATAGAAACCGCCGCGAGATACACGGCGCCCGCAAAGGTGAGCTTTGACAGGACGCCATCCATGTACACACTCGTTTCTTTCCCAGGACGGATGCCCGGGATATAACCACCGGAGCGTTTCATGTTTTCGGCGGTCTCATCCGGATTGAAGACGATGCTGGTGTAGAAAAAGGCGAAGAAAATGACTACCCCAATAAAGACCGGTGTGTAGATCCAGAAGTGGGTTTGCGGGCTGATGTAGCTGGCGGCCTTGGAGAGCCATTCCCAACGTGTAAATTGCGCAATGGTGGCCGGAAAGAAGATCACCGAACTGGCAAAGATGACTGGCATCACGCCAGCGGTGTTGACCTTCAGCGGCAAATAGGAACTGCGCTGGCTCGCCATACTGGAGGAATCCACCCGACGCGCGTAATGGATGGGAATTCGCCGATAGGCATTTTCAACAAGCACCACTGCTAGAAGCACCGCCACCATGGCCGCGATCAACAGGAAGAACACGCCCGGAGGGGCGACATTCCCCTTCTGCAGGAGGGAATCACGGAACATTACGCCGAGCGTCTCAGCTGCCTTGGGAAGGCCCGACACAATGCCGGCGAAAATGAGCAGGGAGATGCCATTGCCCACGCCGCGCTCAGTAATCTGCTCACCGATCCACATCACGAAGATGGTGCCGGTAGCGAGCGTGAAAGCGCACATGAGCTTGAAGCTCATGCCAGGATTCACCACCACATCCGGTCCCAGTCCCTGTGCCATGGAAGCGATACCGAACCCCTGAACGAAGGCCAACCCCACGGTCAGGTAGCGGGTCCACTGATTGATTTTTTGCCGTCCCGCTTCGCCTTCCTTTTTTTGAAGATTCTCGAGGGTCGGGACCACCGCGCCCATCAACTGCAAGACAATGCTGGCTGTGATGTAGGGAGTGATGCCCAACGCGAATACGGAGAACTTCTTGAAGGCGCCGCCCGAGAATAGATCGACCACATTAAGCAGATCACCGGCTTTCCCGAGGTTCTTGGCCAGCACATCTGCGTTCACGCCGGGCACGGAAACGTGCACTCCGAGCCGGTAGATCACCAGCAGGACCAGCGTGAACAGCAGGCGTTTGCGCAGTTCAGGATTTGAGAAGAGTTGCCGGAGTCGTTCCATCAGGATTCAGACCTTACTGAATGGGCTTAGGGGTGAGTTCCTGGATGGTGCCGCCCTTGGCGGTGATCGCCTCGCGCGCGCCCTTGGTGATGCGATCGGCCACCACGGTGACCTTCAGAAGCAGTTCTCCAGAGGCGAGCACCACGATCTTTTCGATGGTGGAATTGACGAGCTTCCGTTCGCGCAACGTCTCAAGACTAACGGTCTCACCATCCCTGAAATTATTGGAGATAAGGGCGAGTCCGATTTCCTTGGTTACAGGTGCGTGGACATTCGTGAATCCGCGCTTCGGAAGCCGACGGTGAAGGGGCATCTGGCCGCCTTCAAAGCCACGCTTGCTCGAATAACCGCGCCGAGATTTCTGACCCTTTTCGCCGGCTCCGGAAGTCTTGCCCGTGCCGGACCCGGGGCCGCGACCCACGCGTTTCCGATTCTTGACGGCGCCCTCCGCGGGCTTGAGTTCATTGAGCTTCATGGTCTACTCCTTGACCGACACGGCGACGAGGTGCGGAATGAGCTTGACCATGCCGTGCACATTCGGGGTGTATTCGCACTGACGGGTGTCTCCCACTTTCTTGAGTCCCATCGTCTGAATGAAGGCCCGATGTTTCGGCGTGGTGCAAATGGTGGAACGCACGAGCTTGATGACGACCTGCTTTCCAATCAGGTTGGACATGTTAGGCCTCCGCCTGGTCGATGCCACGGTTGGTCATGACCGTGTAGGGATCCATGAGGCCGTTGAACCCGGCAAAGGTGGCGCGAACCACATTGTGGGGGTTAGAGGACCCCAGGCTCTTTGTGAGGACATTATGGATGCCCGCAGCCTCCATGACGGCACGCACAGTAGCGCCGGCGATCACGCCAGTGCCCTCGGGAGCTGGCTTCATCAATACGGAACCCGCGCCGAATCGCCCCGTAATGGGGTGAGGAATGGAGCCGGTCGATGTAACGGGCACTCGCGTCATGTTGCGCTTGGCGGCTTCGATTCCCTTCTTGATGGCGGAGGGGACTTCGAGCGCCTTGCCGAGCCCGAAACCGACTTTGCCCCGGCCATCGCCAACGACGACCAGCGCGGAGAAGGAGAAGTTCTTACCCCCCTTCACCACTTTGGTGACGCGTCCAACATAGATGACCTGGTCCTTGAACTCGCCCTGTTGCGGGGTCTCGGCATTGTTTCTCACTTCAGCGGACATGAGCCCCCCCTCAGAACTGCAGCCCGGCTTCGCGGGCGCTGTCGGCCAGCGCCTTGACGCGGCCGTGATAGACATAGCCATTGCGGTCGAAAACCACCGCCGTGACACCTAACTCCTTGAGCCGGACGGCGATACTGGCACCAACGACCTTTGCGGCCTCGATGTTGGCACCATTTGTTAGGGTGCCGCGCAGGTCCTTCTCCAGACTGGAGGCGGAGGCCAGCGTAACGCCCTTGGTGTCATCCACCGCCTGGACATAGATGCGCTTGAGGCTCTTGTAGATGGTTAGACGCGGACGCTCAGGAGTGCCCGAAATGCGGCTCCGGATCTTCGTCTTCGTTTTTTTGCGGCGCAACTTCATTTCGTTAGCCATGGTTTCCCCCTACTTCCCGGTCTTGCCGGCCTTGCGGCGGATGACTTCGCCGGTGTACTGGACGCCCTTGCCCTTGTATGGCTCCGGCTTACGGAACTGGCGAATGTCGGCTGCCACCTGTCCTACTGCCTGCCGATCATGACCGGTGACGACGAGATGGGTGTTCTTCTCGACGGCAATCGTAACCCCAGCGGGAGCGTCGTAGAAAATGGGATGACTGTAGCCGAGATCCAGGCGGAGTTTACTTCCGTCCATAGCGGCCTTGTAGCCGATGCCCACGATGTCCAATTCCTTCTTCCAGCCCTCAGTGACGCCAGTGACGGCATTCTGGATGAGGGCGCGGCAGAGACCGTGAAAGGCCCGTGTCTGGGCCTCTTCATCCGCGCGAACGAGGTTGATGGAATCGGCCTGAACGTCGAGCGAGATCCCCTGGGGGACTGGGCACTTCAGAAGGCCCTTGATGCCTTCGACGACAGCCTCAGCCCCGTTGACAGTGACTTTGACGCCTTTCGGCAGTGTCACGGGCTTCTTTCCGATGCGAGACATGATTGAATCCTTGGAAACGGGTTTAGCGAGAAACTACCAAACGTGCGCGAGGATCTCTCCACCCAGGTTCTGCTTCCGGGCATCCTTCCCGGTCAGCAGGCCCTTGGGCGTGGTGAGAATGGCGATTCCAAGACCTCCATTGACATCGGTGATCTCGTTGGCGCCGACATAGACGCGTAGTCCGGGACTGGAGATGCGCTTGAGACCGTGGATGACGGGTTCACCACCCTTCACATATTTCAGGCTCACGACGATGTAGTCACGGCCATCATGCTCCACGCTCTTGTAGCCGTGGATATAGCCCTCCTGTTTCAGGATGGCGGAGAGGCGCTCTTTCATCTTGGAGGCAGGCACGACAACAGCGTCGTGGCGAGCCATGAGGCCGTTGCGTAAACGAGTGAGGTAATCGGCGATTGGATCGGTGTACATGGTTTCCTCTTCTTACCAGGAGGACTTCTGAACGCCGGGAAGTTCGCCCGCAAGGGCGTGCTTCCGGAAGCAAAGGCGGCAGAGTTCGAACTTGCGCATGAATCCGCGGGCACGACCGCACAGCTTGCAACGATTGCGGTGCTGGGTCGAGAACTTCGGCTTAGAAGCGTCTTTATATCTCTTCGCGATGCGAGCCATGGGTTCTCCTGACTACTTGCGGAAGGGCATTCCGAGGTGGGCAAGCATGGCCCGAGCCTCGGCATCAGTGGGTGCGGAGGTCACGAAAGTCACATTCATGCCCTTGATCTTCTCGACCCGCGAATAATCGATTTCCTGGAAAATAAGCTGATCCTTGAGGCCCAGCGTGTAGTTGCCACGCCCATCAAAGGACTTGGTGGGCACGCCGCGAAAATCGCGAACGCGGGGGAGGGACAGACTGACCAAGCGGTCGAAGAACTCCCACATGCGCTCGGCGCGCAGGGTCACCATGCAGGCGATCGGCATCCCCTCGCGCAATTTGAACTGGGCAACGCTCTTCTTGGCCTTCCGGATCACAGGCTTCTGGCCCACGATGGCGGTGAGTTCTTCAACGGCGACATCCAGCGTCTTAATGTTCTGGATGGCATCGCCCACGCCCATGTTGATCACGATCTTCTGGAGTCGCGGCACCTGCATCGTGCTGGTGTACGCGAATTCCTCTTTGAGCTTCGGCACCACTTCGGTGCGATAGCGAGCCTTGATGCGCGGCTCTGCTTTGGTAGGCATCACATTCCTCCATTTCCGGGGGGCGACTACGTCCCACGGGTTCGGGAGAGCGGAAGGGCTTGGGTACCGGCAGTCCGGCCCGTTTCCTTCCAACCTCGAGTTTTCAAACTGTTCCGCCGACAGCCTTCCATCGGCGGAACGAACAGTATCTCACGTTCTTAAAAATCGCGAAGCGTTTTTAAGGAGCTCAGGTCAAGCGCTTACGAGTGGGCTTCTGGGAAGCCGTGTCCACCAGCATGACATTCGAAGCGTGAATGGAGGCTTCCTTGGTGACGATGCCCCCCTCGATTCCAGCCTGGGCATTGGGTTTGGTGGCTTTTTTGATCATGTTGATGCCCGCCACGACCACACGATTGGTGGTGGGGCTGACCTTCGTGATCTGACCGCGTTTCCCACGGTCTTTGCCGGTGATGATGAGGACTTCGTCCCCCTTCTTGAGCTTCATCTTGACTGGCTTTTCCATCACAGCACCTCAGGAGCGAGGGAGACGATCTTCATGTACTTCCGCTCTCGCAGTTCGCGGGCCACAGGGCCGAATACGCGCGTTCCGACCGGTTCGCCATCCTTCTTGATGATGACGGCCGCGTTCTCGTCGAAACGAATATAGGACCCATCCTTTCGGCGGAAAGCCTTGCGCTGCCGCACGATGACGGCCTGGACCACAGCCTTCTTCTTGACTGTGCCGCCCGGTATGGCTTCCTTGACGGAGGCGGTGATGACGTCGCCGATCTCGGCGGTTCTGCCCACCCCACCGCCCAGCGGCAAGATGCAGCAGATTTTCTTGGCGCCGGAATTATCGGCTACCGTGAGCATGGTTCCCATCTGAATCATGTCGCCTCCTTACTCGCCAGCTTTCTGGATGATCTCTAGGACCATCCAGCGCTTGCGCTTGGACAGGGGCCGCGACTCGACGATCTTGACTACGTCGCCAATTTGGCAGGCGTTCGTCTCGTCGTGAGCCATGAATTTCTTGCTCTGCTTGACCGTGCGGTTGTAGAGAGGGTGCTGAAACTTACGCTCCACCTTCACCACGACCGTCTTGTCGGCCTTGTTGGATACCACGATGCCGCTGCGGATCATTTTCTGTTCTAGGCTCATGGTCTACCTCACGCCAGCTTCATCTTGAGCGCGGTCTTGACGCGGGCGAGTTCTCGGCGGGTCTTCCGGATCTCGGCGGTGTTTTCCACCTGCCCCACGGCGTGCTGGAAGCGGAGAGTGAAGCGTTTGGCGGCCAGATCGGCCTCCAATTGCGCGAGTTCCTCAATGCTTTGGCCAGCCAGTTCGCTGAATGGATTCTTTTTGTTCATGTCGGTCCTCTCACTCTTCCGGCGGCGTACGGGAGATGAAGTCGGAGGCGACGCAGAGCTTCATCTGAGCTAAGCGCAGGGCCTCGCGGGCCGTCGCCTCGTCCACGCCCTCCATTTCGAAGAGGATCTTGCCGGGCCGGACTACGGCCACCCAGCCATCGGGCGCGCCCTTTCCGGATCCCATGCGGGTTTCGGCAGGCTTGCTGGTGGTGGGCTTGTCGGGAAAGATCCGGATCCAGATCCGGCCACCGCGTTTGATGTGGCGTGTCATGGCAATACGAGCAGCCTCGATCTGACGGTTGGTGACCCAGGCATGCTCAAGGGCCTTCAGGCCGAAATCCCCGAAGGAGAGTTCGTTACCGCGGGTTGCGATGCCGCGGGTGCGGCCCTTCATGACTTTCCTGTGCTTGACTTTATTCGGCATCAACATGGGTTCACCTCAACGCTTCACGGTTTCGAGGGCCGCTTCACCCAGATTGACCCAGACCTTGATGCCGATGATGCCGTAGGTGGTGTGGGCTTCTGCGAAACCGTACTCCACATTGGCGCGGATGGTCTGAAGGGGCATCTGGCCGGAGAGGTAGTCCTCGGTCCGGGCGATCTCGGCGCCATTTAGGCGACCGGCCACCTTGATCTTGAACCCCTTGGCTCCGAAGCGCATCGCGGCCTCTTCGGCCTTGCGCATGGCCCGACGAAAGGCGATTCGGCGTTCGAGCTGTTGGGCGACGCCCTCGGCCACGAGCTGGGCATCGATTTCAGGCTTCTTGATTTCCTGGATATCGACACTCACGGGACGCTTCAGGCGGGCCTGGAGATCCTCACGCAGTTTGTCGATCTCGGCGCCCTTGCGCCCGATGACGATACCGGGTCGGGCGGTGAAGATACGCACCGTCACCTTATCGGCCGCACGTTCGATATCAATTTTGGAAACCATGGCGTTGAGGCCGTGGAGTTGAGCCTTAAGTTCCTTGCGGAGCTTCAGATCTTCATGGAGCAGAGAGGCATAGTCGCGCTTGGCGTACCACTTGCTCTTCCAATTCTTCGTATAGACAATACGGAAGCCGTACGGATGGACTTTTTGACCCATGGCTACTCCTCCCGACCCAACTGCAGGGTGATATGGCAAGTGCGCTTCTGCACCCTGTAGGCTCGACCCATTGGCGCGGGACGAACCCGCTTCATGCGAAATCCCTCGTCCACGAAGACGGTCTTCACGACCAATTCGTCTGGATTAACGGCGGGATCCTTGTCGATGGCGTTGGCCACGGCGGAATCAAGCAGTTTCTTGATGGGCGCGGCCGCGTATTTCTTGGTGGACACTAGAATCCACTGAGCCTGGCCCACTTGTTTGCCGCGGATCAGGTCGACCACGAGGCGGGCCTTCTGGGCAGAACCTCGCAGGTGACGAATGGTGGCACTGGAAACGATTTCAGACATTTTACTTTCCCTTCGCCTTGGCGTCGGCCTTGCCGGCGTGGCCCTTGAAGGTGCGGGTTTGAGAGAACTCCCCCAGCTTGTGACCGACCATGTTGTCGGTGACATAGACGGGGATGAACTTGTTGCCATTGTGGACGGCAATGGTCATCCCAATCATCTGAGGCAGAACAGTGGACCGGCGGGACCAGGTCTTGATGACGCGCTTGTCACTCGTGGCCTGGGCGGTGTCGATCTTCTTCTGCAGGTGGGAGTCAATGAAGGGACCTTTTTTTAGCGAACGTGCCATGGCAGCCTCTCCTAGTTGATCCGCTTGACGATGAACTTGGCGGTGCGCTTGTTGCGCCGCGTCTTGTAGCCGCGTGTTGGCTGGCCCCAAGGCGTGACGGGATGGCGCCCACCGGAGGTGCGACCTTCGCCGCCACCGTGCGGATGATCCACGGGATTCATCACGACACCGCGAACGGTCGGGCGGATGCCCAGCCATATTTTGCGGCCGGCCTTCCCGAGAGCCACATTTTCGTGCTGCAGGTTGCCGACCTGACCCACCGTCGCAAAGCAGTCCAGGTGGATCTTGCGGATCTCACCGGAGGGCATGCGGAGCTGAGCGTAATCCTCGTCCTTGGCCACGAGCTGAGCGAAAGTCCCGGCGGCGCGTGCAATCTGACCACCCTTACCGGGCTTCATCTCGATGTTGTGCACCGTTGTGCCAAGCGGCATGTTCCGAAGTGGCAACGCGTTGCCCACCAGGATGTCGGCATCCTTGCCGGACAGGACAGCACGGCCAACTTCCAGACCATCGGGAGCCAGGATGTAGCGTTTTTCGCCATCCGCGTAGATGAGGAGCGCGATTCGGGCCGTCCGATTGGGGTCGTACTCGATGGTCGCGACCTTGGCGGGAACGCCGGTCTTGTTGCGCTTGAAGTCAATGGTGCGGTAGCGCCGCTTGTGCCCACCGCCGATGTGGCGGGTCGTGATACGGCCGTTGTTGTTGCGTCCGCCGGTGCGATTGAGTTTGCCAATCAGGGAACGTTCGGGGGTGTCAGTGGTGACTTCCTCGAACCCCTGCTTCGACATACCCCGTTGTCCGGGGGTCGTAGGCTTGAGCAGCTTGATGCTCATGGGTTCCTCTTGCCTAAATGGGCGGGCGATAGTGGCAAGGCCTTGTCCGTCCGCGGGGTTGAAACGAGGTGGCGACTATTCTGCGGCCGGAGAGAAACTCTCGGCAAGCTCGACATAGGCCTTTTTCATGGCGCTGGTAGAGCCGATCCAGCGACCGAGCCGCTTCGCCTTCGAAGGCACGCGGACGGTACGGACGGACTTGACCTTGGCCTGGAGCAGAAGTTCCGCGGCTTCCTTGATCTGGTGCTTGGAGGCCCAAATGGCAACCTCGAACACCTGAACATTGTTCTCGCGGAGGATCTGGCCCTTCTCGGTGAGGAGGGGCTTCCGGATCACTTCAAAAATCTTGGTCATGGCTTCACCACTTCCTGCAGGGCCAGGATGGCGTCCTTGGAGAAGACCACCTGGTCGTACTTCAGAAGTTCATAGACGTTGACGCCCAGACTCTCGATGGTGGCCAGTTTCGGATTGTTGCCAGAAGCGAGCTGCATTTTTTCGGAGGCCTCCGCACCCACGAGCAAGGCGGAACCCGTGACTCCGAGCTTGGCAAGCGTTGCAGCAAGCGCCTGAGTCTTGTGGGATTCGAGGTCCCAGTTTTCCACGACCATCAACTGTCCATCCGCCATCTTGACGGAGAGGGCATTGCGGAGAGCCGAGCGACGAGCCTTCTTGGGAAAGGCATAGTCGTAGCAACGGGGGTGTGGCCCATGAACCGTAGAACCGCCCTTCCATAGAGCGGAACGGATGGAACCGATACGGGCACGGCCGGTTCCCTTCTGCTTCCAGAGCTTTCGACCAGAACCGCTGACTTCCCACTTGTCCTTGGTAGAGGCAGTGCCCTGACGGCGTTTGGCAAGGAAGTGACGAACGGCTTCCCAAATCAGGTGCTTGTTGATGTCCTCGAGCTTGAAGACCTCAGAAAGCAACTCGACGTTGCCGACGGCCTTGTTTTCGAGGTTGACGACGGGGTGCTGGAAGGTGGCCATTCTTACGCCTCCTGCTTGATGACGACGTAGCCGCCCTTGGGACCGGGCACGGCACCCTTGATGAGCAGCAGGTTGTTTTCGACATCCACCTTCGCGATCTCCAGATTGCGGACCGTCACCTGTTCCGAACCCATTTGGCCAGGCATCCGGATCCCGGGCCACACGCGACTGGGATAGGACGAACCACCGATGGAACCGGGGGCACGGTGGAACATGGAGCCGTGAGACGCACGACCGCCCTTGAAGTGGTGTCGCTTCATCACGCCGGCAAAGCCCTTGCCCTTGCTGATACCCGTGACGTGCACCTTGTCCTTTTCCTCGAACTGCGTGACAAGGATGCTGTCGCCTTCCTTGAGTCCGTTCTCGGTCTCGACCTTGAATTCGCGTAGCACGCGAACGGGAGCTACACCCCTCTTCTCGCAGTGACCCTTCTCGGGCTTGGATGCACGCTTCCCCGCGGCGGGATCCACGAAGCCAACCTGAATGGCCTCGTAGCCGTCGTGGGCGGAAGTCTTGCGCTGGACGACCACACACGGGCCGGCCTGGATGACCGTGACGGGAACAACCTGTCCCTTTTCGTTGAAGATCTGGGTCATGCCCAGCTTCTTACCGATGATTCCGTTAGCCATGTTCTCCACCCCCTCTTTACCGGTTGCCCTGGCGGCTGAAGACCTTGATTTCGACATCGACGCCCGCAGGCAGGTCGAGACGCATCAAGGTATCCACCGTCGTCTGGGTGGGATTGAGGATGTCCAGGAGCCGCTTGTGCGTGCGGATCTCGAACTGGTCGCGGCTCTTCTTGTCCACATGCGGAGACCGATTGACCGTGTACTTGCTGATCCGGGTCGGGAGGGGAATCGGGCCTGCAACCTGAGCGCCCGTGCGCTTGGCGGCATCCACGATCTCCCGCGTCGACTGATCGAGCAGACGGTGATCGAAGGCTCGCAGACGGATGCGAATGTTGTCCTTCATGTTCACTCCATTGGGACGGACGGGCCGTCCTTAGATGTGGGGCGCTGACCGCCCATGTGTTAGAGATGTCCCGTCGACTGGGACAGGGCCATCCAGAATACCAAAAGCCAAAGCAAATGCAATGGCTATTTTTGAATTTTCAGGGCCGCAAGGTTAAGGACCGGTCGGCAGGATCAAGAGGCCTCGATCGGGGTGATCATGTTGCGGCCTCACCCCCTGACGGGGGCTGTAGTGGGTAGAACTGCGACCTGGGACCGTAGCCTCAGGCTTGAAATCGAACTACTTGCTGCCTTTGACTTTCGCCACGATCTCTTCGGCCACATTTCTGGGGGCCTCGTCATAGTGGCTGAACTGCATGGTGTAGGTGCCGCGACCCTGGGTCATTGAACGCAGCGTAGTCGAATAGGCAAACATTTCGGCCAAGGGCACCTTGGAGGTGACCACGCGGGCGCCCGAACGCTCTTCCATGTTCTCGATGCGACCTCGACGACTGTTGAGGTTGCCGATGACATCGCCCATGTAGTCTTCAGGCATTTCTACTTCCACGGCCATGATGGGTTCGAGGAGCACGGGGCTGGCCTTTTCACAGGCGGCCTTGAAGGCCATGGAGCCTGCGATCTTGAACGCCATTTCGTTGGAGTCGACCTCGTGGTAGCTGCCGTCGTAGAGAGTTACCTTCACATCCACCACCGGGAACCCCGCCAAAATGCCGGAGTTGGTGGCTTCCTTGATGCCCTGGTCCACAGGCTTGATGTATTCCTTGGGCACGACCCCGCCGACGATGGCGTTGACGAATTCATAGCCCTTCCCGGATTCGTTGGGCTCGAGGGTGATCCGGACGTGGCCATACTGGCCACGGCCGCCGCTTTGGCGCACGAATTTACCTTCGGCGTCAACCTTCTTGCGGATGGTTTCGCGGTAGGCCACCTGGGGCTTGCCCACGTTCGCGTCCACCTTGAACTCGCGCATCATGCGGTCGACGATAATCTCAAGATGCAATTCGCCCATGCCGGCGATGATGGTCTGCCCGGTCTCTGAATCCGTGTGCACCTTGAAGGTGGGATCCTCCTGGGCCAATTTCTGCAGGGCAATGGCCATTTTCTCCTGATCGACTTTGGTCTTCGGCTCGATAGCAACCTGGATGACGGGGTCGGGGAAATCCATGGATTCCAGCACCACCGGACTATGTTCGTCGCAGATCGTCTCGCCGGTGAACACATCCTTGAAGCCCACGGCGGCGCCAATGTCGCCCGTGCGTACCTCGGTGATATCCTCACGCTTGTTGGCGTGCATCTGGAGCAAGCGACCGATCCGCTCACGACGACCCTTGGCGGAATTGAACACCGATGAGCCCGCGGCGAGGATGCCGGAATAGACGCGAATAAAGGCCAAGCTGCCTACGAAGGGGTCGGCCATGATTTTGAAAATGAGGGCACTGAAGGGTTCGTCGTCACTGGCCTTGCGCTCGATGGAGTTGCCATCTAGGTCGTGGCCCTGGATTGGAGGAATTTCGAGTGGGCTCGGCATGTAGCTCACCACCGCGTCCAGCAAGGGCTGAACACCCTTGTTTTTGAAGGCGGAACCGCACGTCATGGGCGTGAAGAGCAGATCAACGCAGCCCTTGCGGATGCCCGCCCGGAGCTCGGTTTCAGTGAGCGGTTCGCCGCCGAGATACTTTTCCATCAAGTGCTCGTCAGTCTCGGCGACCATCTCGACCATGTGTTCGCGCCACTTCGCGGCCTCTTCCATGAGTTCCGCGGGAATCTCACCGTAAATGACAACGAAGCCCTTGTCGCCCTCGTCGAAGGTGAGAGCCCGCATCGTGACGAGGTCAATGACACCCTTGAAGTTGTCCTCGGCACCGATGGGAATCTGGATAGGCATGGGCTTGGCATGAAGCCGAGTCTTCATCATTTCAACGACACGGTAGAAGTCCGCGCCCGTGCGGTCCATCTTGTTCACGAAACCAAGACGGGGCACCTTGTACTTGTTGGCCTGTCGCCACACCGTCTCTGATTGGGGCTGTACGCCACCCACCGCGCAGAACACTGCCACGGCGCCGTCCAGTACACGGAGAGACCGCTCTACTTCGGCGGTGAAGTCCACGTGGCCGGGCGTGTCGATGATGTTGACTCGGTGTTCGATGCCAGTCATCAGGCCCGTTTGGGGTACCCAGGCGGCCGTGATGGCGGCGGAGGTGATGGTGATGCCGCGCTCCTGTTCCTGGACCATCCAGTCGGTCGTGGCCGCGCCATCATGAACTTCGCCGATCTTGTGGATCTTGCCAGTGTAGTAGAGGATCCGCTCCGTGGTCGTCGTCTTCCCGGCATCAATGTGGGCCATGATGCCGATGTTGCGGTAGCGCTCGAGGGGGGTCGTGCGGGCCACGGGGGCCTCCTTACCAAAAAGATTCACCACGAGATTGCAGGTTGTCTCGTGCATCGGCGCAGCCGAAACCGAGAGGGCACGGAGAACACAGATTTCCGTGTTCTCCGTGTCTTCGTGGTGAGTATTTTCCTGTCTACCAGCGGAAGTGGGCGAATGCCTTGTTGGCTTCGGCCATCTTGTGGACATCGTCCTTCTTCTTCATGGAGGCGCCGCGGAAGTTCATCGCGTCCAAGATTTCGCCGGCCAGTTTATCGCGCATTGTGCGCTCGCCCCTAGAGGCAGAATAGGTCTTCAGCCAGCGCATGGCCAAAGACTGGCGGCGGTTCTGAGGAACCTCCACAGGCACCTGGTAGGTGGCGCCACCCACACGGCGAGACTTCACCTCAACGGAGGGCTTGATGTTGGTGATGGCCTTGTCAAAGGCATCCAGCGCCGGCTCACCGGACTTCTTGGCGACGATCTCCAGTGCGCCGTAGAGGATGCGCTCGGCGGTGGCCTTCTTGCCGCGTTCCATCAGCACATTGACGAACTTGGTGATCGTGATGCTGTTGTAGACAGGATCGGGAAGGATCTCACGTTTGGCGGGAGTGCTGCGACGGGACATGGGCTGCCTCCCTTACTTCTTGACGGCCGCGGCCTTGGGCCGCTTCGCGCCGTACTTGGAACGGGACTGGTTGCGATTGGCGACGCCGGTGGTGTCGAGAGTCCCACGGACCACGTGATAGCGGACGCCCGGCAGGTCCTTGACGCGACCTCCGCGGATGAGCACGATGCTGTGCTCCTGCAGATTGTGGCCCACACCGGGGATGTAGGTCGTGCACTCGATGCCGTTGGTGAGACGCACACGGGCCACTTTGCGAAGCGCGGAGTTCGGCTTCTTGGGGGTGGTGGTGAAAACGCGGGTGCAAACACCGCGCTTCTGGGGACAGGCGTTGAGCGCGGGGCTCTTCGTCTTGTTCTTGTAGGACGACCGCCCTTGGCGGATCAGCTGATTGATGGTTGGCACTCCAACCTCCTAGCAGGGGCGCCAGGAACGTCCTGGGCCTGGGCCCGAGAGGTCGAACACCGCATGGGCGGCGACATCGGACAGACATGAAACAGCACGACCCACGAGGGCCGCGAACCTATGATCCTAGCAAAAAGCCAAGGAAAGTCAAAGTCAAATGCTGCGAGGGCGGCGGCCCATTCAGTGGCAGGCGCAGGACCCCCCGCAGCAGTCACCGGCAGGCTTGGCTGGGGTTGGCTCGGGCTTGGCGGCGGTCGTTTCCGTTATTTCGGCTTTGGCTCCACTTTCCTTTCCGTAACCCTGCGCGTACCATCCATTTCCGGAAAGCGCGAAGGCGGCAACGGAAACCTGACGACGCATGCCATCCGTGCCACCGCACCCGGGGCAATCATGGTGATCCGGGGCCGAGAGTCCTTCGAGTTTCTCTTCGGTTTTCCCGCAGGCTTCGCATCGATATTCGTAAAGCGGCATGGGTCCCTCGTGGTCAAAGGGGCGATTGGCCCTGACCTTAAAGTCTACCGTGGACCCTGGGCGCCAGCATTCGGCCATTTCTTCCCTGGCCTCAAACCGGGAATCCCTTTTCACACAGGGCGGTTCGGCAACCACCTTCCTGTCACTTCACTTTCGCGTCCCCTTCCTTCCCCTTCTGCTGCTCCCGGATAGCGGCCAGCTTGCCGTCGTAGCGTTCCCGTTCCTCGGGAATGGCCCAGCGCTGGGCCTCTTCAAGGTCCTTTACAGCGGCATCCGTCTTGCCGAGAAGGATGTGGAGCCGGGCGAATGTCAGGAAGAATTCGGGCTCACGGGGCAGGATCTTGAGCGCCGCCTTGATTCGCTTCTGGGCTTCCTCGTAATCGCCCGCGGCCATCGATTCCTCCGCTAGGAACGCGTGGAAGAACGGGTCCTTTTTCCGCACTTCCTGCCCCAAGACCCGGAACTGGAGAGCCTCATCCAGGCGCCCCTGCTCCCGCATGAGAGCCTCCATGTTGCCGATGGCTGAACTGTCCTTCGGATCGCACACGAGCGCCCGCCTGAAGGCCTTTTCTGTGGCTTCCATTTCTCCCCGGGACTTCAGAACCACCCCCAGGATGTTCCAGCCCACGCTCATCCCGGGGTCGGTCTTGACTGAGGCCTCAGCCTTCGCCAGGGCCTCATCGGCGCTTCCCTCTTCCATCAGTTCTACGGCTCGATTGGCGGAAAAGAGGGCCCTTACACGGTTCGCCGGAAGCACCAAGACTTGATAGACTCCCATCCGCCGGCGCAACTGGGGAAGGAAATCCGCCACGACATCCTCGACGGGGGGCAGCGGAACCAGGGCGACCAGGTGCCGCTCGAAGCGGATCACCTGACCCACGCGTCTCCACCGATTCGTGTTGAGGGCCTCAGCGTAGTGGGCGCGGATACCGATGGAATCGCAGGCGGCGATATAAAAGGCGGTCAGGGAAAGGCAGTTCGCTTTTCGGTCCCGCCAAACCTCAGCCACTGTCCGCGTGTAGCTGTTGTCGTAAACCATGCCCAGGCCCCCATTCGCCTCGGGCCTGAAGATGGCATCGAGCAGATGTTGCAGTTTGCCCTTCGTCATGGGCTGGATCGCCGTGGCTCGTCGCGCGAAGACCTGGAGTTCCGGTGGCATCGCCAACGGATCCTGCTCCTGTCCGCAGGAAGGCACACAAAGAATCAGAGCTGGCACGGCACGAAGGAGCACGGAGACCTCGCAACACCAAGATACGACCCTCTTGGTATGAGACAACGGCAAACGGTGGTGAAGGGTGCTGGCCCGGGGGCAGACCGGAATGTCAAACTGCCCCAAGATGGTGTCTTCGGGAGTAAGAAATGACCACTGCCATCGTTTGTGCCTATTCCCCCGTGGGCCGAGAGGCCCTGGCCGGACTACTGGAGGCAGGCGTCGAGGTCCTGGCGCTCTATACCTATCGCCAGGCAGCCGATGAAGCCTGGTTCGAAGCCCCTGCCGCACTGGCCCTGACTCACAGCATTCCCGTAAATATGGAGACGACCTTTAATGCGGATTCCGTCTACCAAGCCATCCGGGACGCACACCCCGATCTCCTCCTGAGCTTCTACTTCCGGGAGATGATCCAGGCCCGCTTTCTGGAGATTCCCCGCCTCGGCGCCTACAACCTGCACGGCTCGCTGCTGCCGCATTACCGGGGCCGGGCGCCCATCAACTGGGTGCTGGTGAAAGGCGAGATTGAAACCGGCATTACCTTGCACGCAATGACCCCCAAGCCCGATGACGGCGATATCTTCGCCCAGGCCCGGATCCCCATCGACTGGGACGACACGGCCCTCAGTCTCACCCTCAAGGCCGCCCAGGCGGGTCGGAAATTGGTGCGCGAAAGCGTTCCCCAAATCGTGCATGGAAGCGCCACCCGGATCGTGCAGAGACAACTCGGCCCATCTACCTACTTCGGTGGGCGGAAGCCCCAGGATAGTTGCCTGGCTTTCGGGATGACCGCCCAGGCAGCATTCAATCAACTCCGCGCCGTGGCCGATCCTTGGCCCAACGCCTTCCTTGAGACCGCGCAGGGGCAGCTCAAAGTCCCCTGGGCCTTGCCCTCTGTGGCGCCTTGCCCCACAGGCCATTTCCGTTCCACTCCCGAGGGCGTGTTGGTGGGCTTCGCCGAGGGAAGTCTGAGGATCGTGGCCTTGCGCTATGGGGGCAACCGCAGCGAGCGGCCCACCGAACACGCAGCGTGGCTCCGCGCCCTGGACATCCCTGAGGCACGCATCTAATCTGGCTTCATCTCTTCCGAAAGGACAACCACGATGCGTTTCGCGGCCCTGGTATTGGTGCCTTCCCTCGTGCTGGTCGCGGGCGGTGGTTCGCAGAAGAAGCAATCCCACCGGGGGGGTCCCGTGAGCACCGCGAAGGCCGCCAAGGAGATCGCCGAGCGGGAAACCGGCGGGACCGCCCTGACCGCCAGGCGCGTCCCCCTCAATGGCGCCTCGGGAGGCTGGGAAGTGGAGGTGCGAATGCCCAAGGAAGAACGGGGGTGGCGCTGCGTCATTGACGCCGACAGCCACTCGGTCTACACCAAGGACCGCATCCCCAATCCCAAGGCTCCCAGTCGTCGTCGTTAATTCCGTTCGGCGGTGAGGCCCATCCATCCACCGATGAATGTGGCGTTTTCCCCCGTCGGCACCCCCCAGCTTGACGGGACGCTTACACTTGTCCTGCGGCGAAGGTCGCTTTGGAGGCAGAAATGGGCTTGATGGATTGGGGCAAGGCGCAATTTCTCGACATCCTCGAATGGCTGGATGACTCCAACGACACCATGGCCTGGCGCTTTCCCATGCGCGGCCAGGAGATCCAGACCGGCGGCAAACTGGTGGTGCGCGAAAGCCAGGAGGCGGTCTTCGTCAACGAAGGCCAGTTCGCGGACTGCTTCACACCGGGCACCCACAACCTGACCACCCAGAATCTGCCTATCCTGGCAACGCTGAAGGGGTGGAAGTACGGCTTCGAAAGCCCCTTCAAGAGTGATGTCTACTTTTTGAATACCAAGCTCTTCAACGATCTGGGCTGGGGCACGCCGAACCCGATCATGATGCGCGATGCGGACTTCTGCATGCTCCGCATCCGCGCCTTCGGTATTTACTCCATCCGCGTGAAGGACTCCAAGAGCTTCCTGAAGAATGTCGTCGGCACCAACGGCCTCTTCACGGTGGCCGATATCCAGGAACAGCTCCGCAAGAGCATCATCAGCAAGTTCACGGATGCCCTGGGCGAAGCCAAGGTGCCCGCCCTGGATCTCGCCGCCAAATATGACGAGATCTCAGATCTCCTGCGTCAGAAGATGGACCCCGAATTCCAGACCATGGGCCTGGAGTGCTCGAAGTTCTTCATCGAGAACATCAGCCTCCCCGAAGAGGTCGAGGCCATGATGGACAAGCGCACCAGCGTGGGCATGATGGCCCCCGTCATGGGCGCCTACACCCAGATGCAGGTGGCCGACAGCATGCCTCTAGCCGCCCAGAATCCGGGTGGCATGGCCGGCATGGGCATGGGGCTTGGCATGGGCGTGGGCATGGGCAACATGATGGGCCAGCAGATGGGCGCCGGCATGGGGCAGATGGCCCAGCAGCCCTACCCCGCCGGCAACGCACCCGCCGCACCTGCAGCCTCCGCGAAGAGCCTGAAGGAAGAGTTGACCGACCTGAAGGATCTCTTCGACTCCCAACTCATCACCCAGGCCGAATTCGACACTCAGCGCGGCGCCATTATGAAGAAGCATGGGATGGCATAGGCAAAAGAGAAAGACGGGCCCTAACTGAAGCATGCGCATTCAGGATGTGATCGCCTATGAGAAGGCCCGCCTGCGCAGCCTGTGGGTCTGGTTGCCAGTGCTCGGGTTTGGGATGCTGCTGACCCTGGTGTCTGCGGGGACCATGGCCCTGGTGCCGGGCAGCTATCACCCCACCACGCTGCTCAGCGCCTTGCTCGGTTCCTTCGGTTTGCCGGTGTTGATTCTCTGGCTTTCGCCAGCGCCCTGGCTGTGGACCCACGGACGGGCCACACATGCGCCCTTGTTAAAGGGCCTGTTTCAGTCGGGGATCTTCGCGGCCACTTTTATTCTGCTGCTGGGCGGACTACAGATCCTCCTCAGCACCATCACTGCATCGCGCTCAAGCCGACCCTTGGCCTTGCTTGCTCTTGGTTCGGCCCTGGCCATCTGGGTGCCGGCCACCATGCTCGCGGGCTACTTTATTACGCTCTGGGAACGCACACGGATGCTCAAGGAAGAAACGGAAAAGAAACTGAGGGAGGCACACTGGGTATTGCTCCGCGGCCAGCTAAGCCCTCACGCCCTCTTCAATGCCCTCAACGGCTTGGCGGAACTGGTGCATATTGATCCGGTCGCTGCCGAGAAAGGCATTCTGGATCTCGCCTCGCTCTATCGGGCCCTGCTGGATCACGGTGGCAAGCCTTCCTCACCTCTGCGCGAGGAGCGAGTTCTGGTGAGCCGCTACCTCGCCGTGGAGTCCATGCGGCTGGGAGAGCGCCTGGAAGTCAAATGGGCCTGGGATGAAAGTCTGGAAAATTTCGAGACGCCTCCATTCCTTGTTCAGCCCATGGTCGAAAATGCCATCAAGCACGGCATCGCACCCAGCGTCCAGGGGGGCCTCTTGGCCATCACTCTGGCGCGGGAAGGCGAGCAACTGGTGCTGCGAGTGATCAATAGTGGCAAGCCTCTGCCGCTGCTCCTGGGCAATGGAGTCGGCGTGGGCAACCTCGAGGCCCGCCTCTTTCTCGCCTACGGCGATCACGCATCTTTCCGGCTCTGGGGCGAAGGTGACGAGACCCTGGCCGAAGTGCGGATTGCATTGATTCGGATTAGGAGGAAACCATGACGCAGCTGAGGGTGGCCCTAGCTGACGATGAACCGCTGGCGCGGGCGCGGCTGGGCCGTTTGCTGCGGGAGGCGGGCTGCGAGGTCCTAGCCGAGCTGCCCGATGGCCCCTCGGTGCTGGAGTGGCTGCGGAAGGGTCAGGACATAGAGGCCCTCTTCCTCGATATCCAGATGCCCGGGATCACGGGGCTGGAGGTCATGGCGGAATTGACTGATGGCCAGGAATGCCCACCGGTGGTCTTCGTGACAGCCTTTTCCGAGCATGCTGTGCGAGCCTTCGAGGTCTCAGCCACGGATTACCTGTTGAAGCCTGTCTCCGCTGAGCGCCTGGAGAAGGCCCTCAGCCGCCTGCGTCAGGGTGCCGTGCCCCGGCGCAAGGCCGGAGAACTCAAGACCGCCCTGGGAACCACTCCGCGCTTCCCTGTCAAGGCAGGTGAGGGCCATGTCTTCCTGGAACTGAAGCGCACCACCCACTTCGAAGTGGAAGAGGAAGTGGTCTACGCCTGGGCCCCGGTGGGCGGCAAGCTCACCCGCCAGCGCACCGATTGGACCAGCCTGGGCGAGGTGGAGGAAGCCTTCCCGCAAGCAGGCCTCGTGCGCATCCAGCGTCATCTGCTCCTGCGCCCCGAAGCCGTATTGGGCCTGCGTCCCCTCGAGGGTGGCCGGGCCGCCATCCGCGTAACCGAAGGCGTGGACCTGGAAGTGAGCCGCAGCGTGACGCCGCGGTTGAAGGAAATGTTGGGACTGTAAAGCTACCCTGTAAACTCGTGCCCAGAGAAGTCGAAGACCAGGAAAGCAGGGGTGGCAGGCTACCCTGAAGGCCTGGAGCCCTCCATGTCGCACCCCTCCATTTCCGTCCTCGACCGCGGTTTCGTACGCCTCATCGATCACATGGGTACGGATCTCTCAGTGGTCAACGCGGCGCGGGTCAGCTTCGGCAAGCGCAAGGAGGCCTTCGACCCCAAGGACTCCGAACTGGTGAGCTATCTGGCAGAGCACGAGCACACTGCGCCCTTCCGCCACGCCTATCTCACCTTCCATGTGAAGGCACCCATCTTCGTCTTCCGCCAGTGGATGAAGCACCGAATTGGCAGCGACTTCAATGAACTTTCGGGGCGGTATGTGGAGTTCCCAGAGGATGAATTCTTCGTGCCTGCGACTTTCCGCCAGCAGGCCAAGGTGAACAAGCAGGGCAGCGAGGGCGAGATCGCCGAGGCTGGCCGGGCCCAGGCCCATGAGACATACTTGGCGGCCTGCCGGAACAGCGTGACCGAGTACAAGAAGCTGATCGAACTGGGTGTCTGCCGGGAGCAGGCCCGGTGCCTCCTGCCCCTGGGGCTCTATTCAGAGGTCTATTGGACGGTGAGCCTCCAGGCCGCCGCCCATTTCCTCCATCTCCGCCTGGACAACCATGCCCAGTGGGAGATCCGTCAGTATGCCCAGGCTGTGCGCGACCTCATCGAGCCGCTCTTCCCCGAAAGCCTAAAGGCCCTCATGCAGGCACCGGTGGTCTGAGGTTCCCATGAGCACGCCACCTCTCAATCCGGGCCTCTTCCACCTCGACCCGTTCCATCTCTGGGTGATGCATTGCTCTGAGGGACCTGTGCCCCGAGCCGTGGTCAAGGGTGTGCGGGACTGGCTCCACAAGGAGGAATGGCCCTGGGAGGTGCAATGGCAACAGGATGCGCTCGGCATCCCGGAAGCGGTCCGCAAGGCGGCGGGCGCCGTGCTGCAATGCAACGCGGACGATGTCACCCTGACGCCCACCACCTCCTCGGGCCTCACGACCATCGCCCAGGGCTATTCCTGGCGCGCCGGGGACGAAGTGCTGGCGCCCCTGGGAGAATTCCCGAGCAATGTGTATCCATGGAAAGCCCTGGAATCCCGACGGGTCTCCTTCCGCGAGGTCGCCCTTTGGGAGGGCCATCGGGCGGGTGCCCGGGCCTGGGAGAGCTCGCCCCCGCCCTCGAACGGAGACTTCGAGGACCACATTTTGAAAGCCTTGAGCCTCAGGACGCGCATGGTGGCCCTCTCCTGGGTGCGCTTCCAGGACGGCCTCAAGCTCGATCTCGCGAGGCTTGGCGGCGCATGCGCGGATCGCGGGGTGCACCTCGTGGTGGATGGCATCCAGGGTGCGGGTACGGCAATTCCGGATCTACAGCATGTGAGCGCCTTTGCCACGGGGGGCCACAAGGGGTTGCTGGCCCCGCAGGGACTGGGTTGCTTGTGGACCCGGGGGAATTTTCGGCAGCTCCTCACACCCTCGGGCACCTGGCTCTCGGTCGAAGGAGGCAGCGAATTCACGCGGGCTGCCACCGATCATGATCGGCCTTGGTTGGAGGATGGACGGCGCCTGGAACCCGGGGTGCCGAATCTCATGGCCTGCGCAGGACTGCTGGAATCCCTTGAGGTCCTCCGGGGCCCCGGAGTCCAGGCTATCGCGGCGCACATCCATGAGCTTCAGGACCATCTGCTGGGAGCCCTCAAGTCCATTCCCGCCTGGCGCGAGGAAGCCTATCGGCTGAGAGACCTGCTGGAGCGCGATCGCCTGGGTTCCATTCTCAGCCTTCACCACAGTGGGCTCGGCCCCGAGGCCCTGCAGGAACTATTGGTGCGGGGCAGGAACCGCGGAATCTATGCCTCCGTTCGCGAAGGCTATCTGCGCATCGCCCTCCACGGTTGGCACGAGGAGGCCGATATCCCACGCATCGCGGAGTGGCTCAGCGGAACAGCCAGCTGAGTTTCATCTGGACGGCGTCGTCGCTGGGCAGATGGTGCAAAACCGCGAAATCAGGCCGAGGACTGAGGCTGGTCCGGTCGTTTATCAGCGCGTCCGTGCCGACCCCGTGGGTGTAGACCAGGAAGAATGCGCTGCCCGGGCGGAACTCCCAACGGGTGATGAGATTCACATTCCAGACGCGCTCGCTGCGGGCCGTTTCGACCGCGGCAAGCCCTGCGGGCAGACCCGGTGCGAGCGTGGTGTCATCCACATAGTGCTTCACATCCCGAAAGGCCCAGTTGGCTTCGAGCCATTGGCTGAAGAACTGGATTGAAAAGGAAGGGCTGAGGGCGTAGGAAACACGCAGGGTCTGGTTGAATTCGCCCATGGCGCGCAAACCTGCCAAAGGGGGGATGACAGAGGGCGTGGCGTCCGGAGGGCTCAGAAATTTGCGCTCACCTTCATCCCTCACGAGCCCCGTGTTCAACTGGATTTCAATGGCGGAGTTCAGTTTGATGGACTGGAACACGCTCAGGTCGGTGCTGGGACCGCCCTCGTGCCAGGCGCGTGCGACCTCGGCGCGAAAGTACCAGGGGCGGTTGCCCGGTGTGTCGAACCCCAGGACTGCCGATGGAATCCTGGAGGTGCGGAGATACTTCTTCCTGGGCTCGCCCCGTTCGTAGCTCCTCATTTCGCGGTCGTCCTCGGCCGAGAAGGAGGCTCCCAGGCGGCCCCACAGGGCGATGAAGTTCGTGAAATCGGTGCGGGCAGTCAGCCCGGCGTCCCGCTGGAAGACCCGCCCGGCCTGGTCGCGAGCCACGCTGGCCCAGGCCTCCACTTCGAGGTTCCGGATCACCCCGAGGGTGCGGTCCCACCGGCGCTCCAGCGTGAGATCCAGTCGTTGTTCATCGGCCCGGCTCAGGTAGCCCATGTCGTTGGGGTCGAAACTACTGGAGGCGTTCACGGCCTGCAGGCCGGCAGACCAGCCCGACCCCCACTGGCGGTTCACCTGCAGGCGCCCCCGGAAACCCTCAACGGGCCGAGGGTCGGAGCGAAGACCGGCCTGGCTCCGGGCCAGGGTGAATTCCGTGATGGTGCTCTTGTCCGGGCTCCGGTAGACGCCGTCCAGGGCTTGGGTCAGGGCCTCGCGTCCATTCAGGTCGGCCTGACGCATGAAGGAGCCGAAGCCGCCGAGGTAGCTGCCACTCTCGCCGATGGCCTGCTGCAGCCGCAACACGCCGTATTGGGTCAGCGGGTAGAGTTCGCGCTTGACGTCGCGCCCGGAGGCCTCGCGGAGGGTGGCCTTGGTCTGCTGCACACTGGCCCCCAGAAGGCCGAGGTTCAGGCCCGATCCGAGCTTGATGGTGTACTTGGCGGCGCCGTTGATCTCGGCGGCCTGAGGCCGGTCCACCAGGGTCTCGCCCGCGTCGAGGGCCGGATCACCCAGCCCGGCGCCGATGCGGCGGCTGTAGAAAAGGCCGTTGCCCGCAACGCGGAAGATCTCCATGCCCTCCAGGAAGAAGGGCCGCTTTTCGGGGAAGTAGGTCTCGAAGGTGCCCAGGTTCAGCACAGCCTGATCCACCTCCACCTGGCCGAAATCGGGCCGGATGGAGAGATCCAACTGGCTGTTGGTGCTGAGGCCCAGGTGCGCGTCCAGACCCGCTCGGCCGGTCCACTTTCGGTCATCGAAGCCCTGGGCCGTCTCAAACTTCCGCTGCAAACTGAAATAGGGTATCCATTCCCGTCGAGGCTGGGGCCGTATGCCCTCGATGCCCGTCAAGGCCGGGAAGCGGCCCACGAAGGCATTCTCCCCCCGGGGCGGCAGTTCCCAAAAGCTTCGCTCCCGCACCCTTCCCTGGTCCGAACGGCTGAAGTTGATGCCCCAGGCCTGAGCCCCTGGCTCGGGCCGGATGCGCAGCAACGAAAGGGGAATCTTCAGCTTGGCCGTCCAGCCATCGGAATCCACGGAGACTGAACTCTCCCACACCCCATCCCAACTGGCATCGCCCGCCATGGCCTCCTCAGCGTCCTCGGCCGCATGGAGCGTATCGCGCTGCACGCCGGCCGCGTTCACCGCGAAGCCCCAGGCTGTGCGCCGGTCCCGCAGGCTGTCGAGATAGACGGTGAACCAGTCGCTCATGCTGTCCTGGTCCCGTCGGTGCAGGCGTTGGATGACCTTGGCGTGCCCCTTGGGGTGCTGCATGCGGGCGCCGACATAGATGAAGTGATCGTCGTAGAGGGTTTTCACCTCAGTCGGCAAACCGGCGGCCTTGCCGAAATCGGGCCACACAACCGTGAAGCCAGTGGCCACTGGGGCCCGGTCCCATGCGGCCTCGGAGAGTCGGCCATCCATGCGGATGGGCGTGGTCACCCGCACGGCCTGGAGGGATTTTTCGGGCTCCTGCGCCCCAAGGCACAGCGACAGCCCGAAGATGATGGAAAGCGTGCGAAGCAGCATGAACCCGTCCCAGGCGGAGATTAGAGTGGTTCGCACAGATTACCCCACCATTTGAGGTATCTTCAAACAACAAAGCGTTGCTTCTGTAAGATTGATCATCCTCCGGAGATGCCATGCACGCCTTCCTTCTGAGCCTGCTTCTCGCCTTTGCCCCCAACCAAACGGACGGAGGTACCGTGGGCATCAAGGGGCAGCGCTTCCTCGCGGAAATCGCGCGGACGGACCCGGAAAAGGCGAAGGGCCTGATGTATCGCACCAATCTCGCCAAGGACCGCTGCATGTTCTTCGTCTACGACGAGGACGGCTACCATTCGATCTGGATGGGGAACTGCCTTATCGCCCTCGATGTGGTGTGGGTGATGGCGGATGGCACGGTGGTGGAGATCAAGGAGAACGCGCCACCGCTTTCCATGATGTTCCGGGGTTCCCAGGCGGAGGCCCCGAGCTATGGCGGCAAGGTGCTCTCCCGCCATTTTCTGGAATTCGCGGCCGGCACCGTGCGGCGCTTAAAGCTCCGGGTCGGCGAGCGTATCGGTTGGGAATTGCAGTTCAGGGACGGTGGTAGCCTCAACGGCGGCGCGCCGCTGCCGAAGGAAGGCGGAAAGGTGAAGAAGGCGCGCAAGAAGTAGCGCCCTACTCCCCGGCATTCCCTGCCTTGGGATCGCGTCTGCGCCGCGCTGCCGGGCGGGCCAGGGTGCGCAGGGCCTCCGGCGCGGGCGGCAGGGCGGGCAGTTCGAGTGCGCCGATCTGATGATCGCCGAGCACCTTCCAGGCCCGGGCTTGGCGCGGGAGGCGCTCGGGTTGCATGACCTCCCAGCCTTGGGCATAGCTCACGAAGGGCGGCATCACCAGGGCGAAGCCGGTGTAGAGAAAGGCCGGATAGCGCAGGAACTCTTCCTTGCCATCGGGGCCGGGCACGGGCACGGCGAACAGGGGATGCAGACCACCATTGATCCAGAAGCCCTGGGGCGGATCATGGCGAGGGTAGACGAAGATGCGCCGACGGTGCATCAGGGTATGGTTGCCCACCCGGTAGGTGTCCACGGGCTGAACCCCGGTGCCTTCGAGGGCCGGTCCCCAACTGCGCTCGGGATGGCCCACGATCTGGACCACTTCGCGCCCGGGACCCTGGAGCTTGCGAAACAGGGTCCGGAGTTCTTCGGCCTCCTCACCCTCCACGCTTCCCTGGGCGGGCTTCACATCCCCCAGCAGGGCGATGCGACGGGGTTTATAGTCGGCCAGAAGGCCAAAGAGGCGCTCCCAGAGATCGTTGTGCTGCCCAGCGGGAATGAGATCGGGCCGTTTGCGGCGCTCGGCGCCCAGGCCCAGAAAGAGGTCAGAGAGGACCAGCGTTTCCTGCTTGGGCAGGATCACGGCGCGGCGGCTGTCGAGAATTACGTCATCGGAAAAATGGATCTGCATCGGTCATTCCAGTCCCCTCCATTGGAACATGGCTAGACTTCGGCCATGGCCTACTCGACCATTTCCACCTTCCAGTTCTTCGCGGGCATGGCGGCCGGTCTGGGCGGGGGCGCGCTTTCCGGGCTCTTCGGTGTGGGCGGCGGGATCGTCCTTAGCCCCCTGCTGGCCCTCCTGCTGGGGCTGAACCAACATCAGGCCCAGGGCGTCACCCTCGCGGCCCTGCTGCTGCCCAACAGCCTGCCAGCAGTGCTGCACTTTCGGAGCCGGGGCATCCCCCTCCACTGGCCCCTGGTTGGGGCCCTGATCGTGGCCTTCCTTCCGGGTGTATGGGTGGGGGCGAAGATCGCCGACCGGATTCCCGACGGGCCGCTGCGCCTTGGGTTCGTTGGCTTCGTCCTGCTCCTGGCCCTGCGCACTTTTTTGCAAAAGCGGAGCGTTCCTCAACGCGACGCCGAACCCCTGGCCCCGCCGCCGTGGGTGCCGGGGCTCGCCATTGGGCTGACGGGCGGTGTCTTCGGCGGGCTGTTGGGCATCGGGGGCGGCGTGGTAATGATCCCGCTCATGGTGATCTGGCTGAAGCTTCCCCAGCACGAGGCACAACTCGCCAGCATCGCCGTCTTGCTGTTCCCGGTGGGGCTTCCTGGGGTGCTTGTCTATGCTCGGTCCCAGCCCAGCTTTCCCTGGCTCGTGCTGCTGGGTCTCGCCCTGGGCTTCCAACTCGGCGCCTTAGGAGGCGCCCGGATGGCCACCCGGATCGAGGGCGCGCGCCTTCAGAAGATTTTCGTCGTGGTCATGGTGATCCTCGCCGGCATCCTGCTAGTGCGCTGAGTCCGGATCGTGCGTTTGCATCCGGGGGAAAATAGTAACCACAGAGGTCTCAGCGCGGCCGGGGCCGCAACCCGATAGGGAGGTGCGGCGGCCGCGCTGAGAACGAAAATCCCAATTCCTGAAGAATCCCGCCGGATTGCTGCTAGCACCGTCTTTTATCGCCGTTCATCGCGGTCCATGGCTCAGCAGTTGTCTCGACCCGTAGCTTCCCGGGCATTCAGGATCAGCATGGCGTCGCCGTAGGAGAAGAACCGATAGCGCTCACGCACGGCCTCGGCATAGACTGCCTTGGCGAAGTCGCGGCTCAGCAGGGCGCAGACGAGAACAAAGAGCGTGCTCTCGGGTAAATGGAAGTTGGTGAGCAGGTGATCGGCGGTGCGCAGCGAATAGCCTGGCTTGATGAAGATCCGCGTGGCTCCGCTTCGGGCCAGATGTTCCCCATCCCAGGCAGCTTCCAGCGCCCGTAGGCTGGTGGTTCCGATACAGAGCACGGGACGCCTGCGCTCGCAGAGCGCTTCTTTCACCGCGTCAGCGGTGGAATCGGGAATCTCGTAGCGTTCTTCATGCATGACATGGTCTTCCAGGTTTTCGGCGGTCATGGGCCGGAAGGTGCCCAGGCCCACATGCAGGCGCACCGGGCGCCAGAGGCGGCCTGAGGCTTCGAGGCTCGCGATGAGTTCCGGTGTGAAGTGCAGTCCCGCCGTGGGAGCCGCCACCGCCTCGCCCGCGGCCGCATGGAAGGCCGTCTGGTAGCGGGTTTCGTCCTCCTCCTCCGGGGCGTGGTGGATGTAGGGCGGCAGGGGCAGGCGACCGATCGTATCCACCGCGTCCCAGCCCAGATCCAGCGCTTCGCGCTGGATGCGAATCCTGCGGAGCCCTTCCTCCAGGGTGTCCTCGATAGTCAGTTCGGCAAGGACAGCACCGCTACCGGGGTCGATGACATGAGCCCGCTTCCCGGGCTTTAGCTTCACGCCGGGGCGCACCAGCGCCTCGAAGGAACCATCAGAGAAGGCCCGCAGCAAAAGGGCCTCGCCCGCTCCACCGCCTGGTCTTCGCAGCAGCAGTCGCGCATGGCGGACCTTCACATCGTTCGGTACACAGAGGGTTTCGGTAGGAATGAACGCCGGCAGATCGCGGATCGTAGCGTGGCGCAAGCTGCGCGCTACCGCGTCCACCACCAGTAGGCGTGCGCCATCGCGCGCGGCAGCGGGGTGCTGGGCAATGAGTTCGTCGGGCAGCGGAAAGGAAAATTCTGTCCGCTTCATTCGGCAAACTGCAGGCGATGGAGACGCGCGTACTCGCCGCTCAGGGCCAGCAGTTCCTCGTGACTGCCCTGCTCGGCGACTCGTCCCTGCTTGAGCACGCAGATGCGCGTGGCTCGCTGGATGGTGGAGAGGCGATGGGCGATGACCAGCGTGGTGCGGTCCTGCATGAGGGTTTCCAGCGCCGCCTGGACCGCGCGTTCGCTTTCGGTGTCGAGGGCGCTCGTGGCTTCATCCAGGATTAGAATCGGGGGGTCCTGAAGTAGGGCGCGGGCGATGGCAAGGCGCTGGCGCTGGCCGCCACTCACGCTTGAGCCCGTCTCTGCCAGCGGCGTATCGTAACCCTTGGAGAGGGCCATGATGAAGTCGTGAGCGTGGGCCTTGCGAGCGGCTTCGACCACCGCTTCACGGGTGGCCTCCTTGCCGTAGGCAATATTGTCATGGATGGAATCCATGAAAAGCAGCGTCTCCTGGTTCACGATGCCGATTTGGCGCCTCAGTTCGCGGGGATCGAAGGCGCGCAGATCGATCCCGTCCAGCGTGAGACGCCCCGCCGTGGGATCGAAGAATCGCGGCACGAGATTCACCAGCGTGGTCTTTCCGCCGCCGCTGCCGCCCACGAGCGCCACGGTTTCGCCCCGACGCACCTCAAGGTCTATGCCGCGCAACACCTGGTGCTTGCCATCGTAGGCGAAGTGGACGCTTTCAAAACGAAGCGACTCGGGTTGGGCCGGCACCGGGGAGGGCTGGGCAGGAGGCAGCAGTTCGGGTTGGCGATCCAGCATGGAGTAGACCCGATCCAGGCTGGCCTGGGCCACCTGCACCTCATTGTTCAGCTTGGTGAGACGCCGGATGGGATCGTAGAAATTGAAGACGACAATGAGGTAGGAGAAGAAGGTCGCCCCGTCGATCCGCCCCGCCTGGATGCCGAGGGTAGCGTATACGAGCAGACCGCCGATGAGGAAGCCGCCCAGGATTTCCATGATTGGATGGGACAGGGCCGAGGTTCGGGCACTCTTCATCCCCAGTCGGTACAGTTCCTGGTTCATTCCGTGGAAACGCCCAACCTCGTAGTCCTCCCGAGCGAAGCCGATGACCACCCGGATATTGCTGAAAGCCTCCTTCATGCGCTGGAGGAGTCGGCTGGAGGCCTCCATGTTGCGGTGATTGATCTTGCGGATGCGCTGGCTGAGAGCCTTGATGGGGAAGACGACGAGGGGAACGAGGACCAGGATGGTCAGGGTCACCTTGGGAAACATATACATCGCAGTGAGGAACAGCCCGATCGCCAGCATGATCTCCTGCATGGCGAGGGCAAGCTGGTTCGAGGCGATGCCCTGGACGGCGCCCACATCGCTGATGCAGCGCGTGAGGAGCTCTCCCACGGGGTGTTTCTGAAAAAAGGCGGGCTCCTGGTCCAGGATCCGGCCGAAGAGGCGGGCCCGAAGCCCCAGGGTGGCCTTCAGTCCCGAGCGGACCATCAGCATGGTGCCACTGTAAGTGAAGACCCCTTTGAATACGAAGATGACGAGAATAAGCGCAGGCACGAAGTAGGCATCGCGGCTCAGGAAGGACTGACTGGGCAGGAGGTGCATCAGCCCCACTTTGGCCCTCGTGACGAAGTCCAGATTGCCGACCATGGGAGCCGAGGCATTGGCATGGCCGAGCATTTCGGCGCTCTTCACGCCCAGGTTCTCGAACACGAAGCGAAGGCTGAAGAGCATGGCGCCCTGGCAGAGCCCGGCCAGGAGCATGAGCACAGAACCCACTGCGATGATGGGCAGATTGGGGCGAAGGTGTTCCCGGAAAAAACGGTAGAGATTCGTCATGCGGCGCCCCGTGGAACTCTCAGCTTACCCGCCGCGAACTATTCCACCGTCACAGTCACGCTGCTCTTCCCATCCTCCACGGAAAACAGCAGGGAGCCTTTCGGGAGACTGGCTGCTCGCTCGGAAAGGCTGCCCAGCTCGACGCCCTTGGTGCGGGCCTGACGCAGTTGCTCGTCGGTGAGGTAATTTTCCAGGGCGCGCGCTAGGCTGAGGGCGAGCCGAAGCGTGACAGGCTCGGCCTTGCCCTTCTCGTGAATGCGCATGACCAGGAAGCGGCTGGGCTGCGCGGAGACCGGCGCAGGCTTCAGGCCGAGGTGGATCAGAGCAAGGCCGCACGCATCCGCGTAGGCGGGCAGGCCAAGCCCCTGTTGGAGGGCATCGACCGCTCGCCGATCACGGGTTTTGGCGAGTTGGAGGGCAGCGGCCACGCGGACCTCCGGGACTTCGTCCGCGAGCGCGGCCACGAGCCCTGGGGTAGCTCCAGGCACTTGGCCCTGGCGGATGCCCCAGCAGCGGACCCGATTCAGCCGAGCCTCCTTGCCCAGCATCCGTTCGTCGGGATGCCTAGCCAGAAATTCGGAATAGGCGGCGGCGGCCTCGTCCCAGCGCTGATCCTGTTCTAGGGTGGCCGCGAGCCAGAAGTGGGCCTCGGTGCTCCGGGCGGGATCCGAATTTTCGGTAAGAAAACGGCGATACAGAGCGGCAGCCTCGAAGAAGCGCTGGTGATACCTGAGATTTTTCGCCTCTCGCAGAAGCGCGCTTGCGCCTGCCTCTTTGGCCGTTTGCCCAGGGGGCTCGAGAGGCTCCAGGGCAGGTTTCAGGGGCGCGAAGGCTAGGAGAACCGACAGCAGCATCAAGAGCCCTCACCCTTCAGGAGCTCACCCAGCCGCTGGGCCTGGCGCTCGAGATCCTGGGCAGTGGCCAAGTGGCGAAGTTCAAGGACTCGTTCGGGGCTCAGGCAGCCATCCTCGAGGGAAAGTTCGGTGAGCCAGAAATGCAGTTCGTTGCGAGCGGTCTCGGCCTCTGGAAGGGTCGCCGTCTGGCCTGCGAGCTGCCGGCTGGCCTCGAGAAGGGCCAGGGCGAGTACGCGTTCCTCGTTGCGGTCCTCATGGTCCTTGTCGCAGATCGGAGGGTTCCGATCGAAGCGCTTGAGGAGGTCGGAGGACTGCTGGAAGAAGGCGGCCCAAAGGCGGATCTGGCCCCGTTGCTGGGCGGAGGCTTCGAGGCGTGCCCGGTCACCGGCCTGGCGCTGAAGGGAGCGGGCGTGCTGGAGGGTGTAGACGGTGGGAACGACAGCCAGGAAGAGCGCCGCAGCGGCTAGCAACAACCCGCTGGAACGGAAATGGAAGGGCTTGGTGCTGGGCCGAAGGGCGGTCTGGAGCTGCGGACCATGGGCCTGGAGTGCCAGATGGAGCTCAAGCAGATCAGCGAGTTCGGCCTGGAGGGCGGGGTCCTCGGGCCAGAGCTCGGGACTCTCCAGGAGTGCGAAACGCTCGGCATCAGATTCGGGGCAGTTTGCGGATTCGGGGTTCATGGCGTCACATCCAGGTTCTTGCGGAGCTTGGCGAGGCTTTGGAAGAGGGTGGCCTTGACAGTGCCTTCGGCGCAGCCGAGCTCCGCAGCGATCTGTTTCACTGGCCGCTCGTGGACGTAGTAGGCCAGGACCATCGTGCGCTGCCGGGGCGTGAGGCCCTCGAGAGCCACCTTGAGCCCCCGGAGTCTCCGGTCTTGGTCCACCTGGTCCCAAGGTGAGGGCTGGTGAGGGTCAGGAGCGTCAAAGGCCTCGGGAGCAGGTAGCTCCCGACCTCGTTTACGCAGGTGATCGATCGCCGCATTAGCCGCCAGCGTAAAAATCCACGCGGAGACAGGTCGGCCCTCTTCAAAGCGCTGGCAGTGGCGCAGGCACTTGAGGAAGACCTCTTGGGTCAGTTCCTGAACGACCCCTACTTCGCCCTGCAGCCTGCGGTGGAGAAAGGAGAACACGGGCCTCTCGAAGCGGGCCATGAGGTGGGCCAGGGCCTCCTCGTGACCCGCCTTGAGCCGTGTCATCCAGAATTCCGGGGAAAATTCCTCACCCGGATGGGCCGCGAGGGCTTCGGTCATGGCTTTCGTTCGGTGGGGAGGATGGCCTTGAAGAGTCCAGGCTGGGAGACGCGAGCCATGACCGCTTCGAGCTGGGAAGCGTTCAGCTGCGCTCTCAGGCCGATCCGGGTTTTTTCTTCCAGAAGATCGGCAGGATGGGAGGGCGCTCCCGGCATGTTGCTGATGAGAGCCACCAGGCGCTGGATCCAGGGCGCGATCTTCTGGATGCCTTCGGGGCTTCCGGTAACAGCTAATTCGAAGCTGTGGGGGGCATCCTTGGCGGAACCTGGAGTGACACTCCACGCCATGGCCTGAATGCCCTTGGGCAATTCCTTGGCGAATCCCTGGGACAGTTTTTCAGAGGCTTGTTGCAGGAGGTTCTCGGGCAGCAGAAGCCCCTGGACCGGCGCCCGGCCATCAATCCACTCGGCAGCTCGCAGCGTCGGAGCAGATAGCGTCCGAGTTTTCCCCAGAGCGGCAAGCGCCGATAAATCACCGATCCAGATTCGGTCCTGCTCATCGAACAAAAGGCGCATATGGAACTGGTTGAAGTCCAGGAGGACATAGAGCGGCAGTTCGTGCTTGCCCACCTGAAGGGTGCCTTCCATGGGGAAGGCCTCAGTGACGGCCAGCAGTAGATTTTTAGGATCGCGGAAACCACCGAGTTGCAGGAGGAAGCTGGAACTTTCGATCCCGGCCCTGGGCAGGGAGGGGTTGAGCTGGAGGTCCATAACATAGAGAGAAATCCGTCCCGTCTCACCCTCCGGATTGATGCGGGCTCGTTTCAAGAAAAGATCGAGCATCTGTGCGGCCATCGGGAAACGCCCCAGGAGGCTCTGGAATTCCCGCTGCTGGACGGCCCAGCCGGCTTGACTCGAGACGGCCATCACGGTGCCGGAGGGCGCGGAGATCGCCCAGTCGGGCCCCTTGGACCGTTTGGATCCACACCCCGCAAGGAGGAGGAAGGCGGCGCTAAGAAGGGTCGTGCTGGCGGTTGTCATATCGATCCCGGGTATCAGGGCTACGCTGGCGCGGCCACGACGCTTAGGGCGGAGTGAACCCGGTAACCAGGTTAGGGACTGTCACGAAATAACTATAGTTATTCCGTGACAGCCCCTTAGGATGCCAGATGCCGGAGCGTGGCCGGAAGATGAGGGCTTCGCAGCAACTGGAGCTGCTCGCTTTCAGAGAGAAGTCCCCAGACCCGGGTGGCGGATTCTCTTGGCGTCTTGGGGTTGAGGAGCAGTTCCGACATGATCGGGGGATGGGCCATCAGGGTGGGGTGGGCCGCGATGGCCTCCAGGATGGGGCGTGGGGTCTGCTTGTTGCGGGCGAGCCGCAGCAGGATGCTCGGATCCACCTGCCGGTCCATCACCATCTGCCGCAGGGTCTCCTCATCCTTTAGCACATCCTGGGGCAGATGGCGGATAAAGTCCCCGCCATTGGCGCGGAGGGCGATAATCCGCTGCTGCACGGTCATGGTGAGGTAGATGGAGCGGAGGGCTTCCATGGCCTGCTGCTTGACTTCCAGATGAGGAATGCACGGATCCCGGAGCAGGTCCAGCAGAGCCCGGGGCGTGGTCAAGTGGGGGAGCAGGCGCAGGGAGCTAGGTTGTGTGAGGTGCGCGTTGTGGAGCAACGCTTCCTGGATGGACAGAAGCTCGCCCCATATGGCGTGGTTGGCGAGTTTCTCCGCCCGGAACTGATCCAGGGCGGGGATGGCGGAGAGCAGTTCGCGCGGCGTCAGACCCGGATTCTCGAGCACCACCGTGAAAACCATGGGATCGGGGTCTCGCAGTGCGGCCACCAACTGATCAGGCTGGGTGGACTGGTTGGCCATGAATACGCGTTCTTCGAGCGAGGCCCAGCGGCCCTCGGCCTGGGAGCCAAGCCCGCTGACCTGGGTGGTACGTTTGCGCTGCAAACGGTCATAAAAAATCTTGATGACGCGCAGCAGATTGGGTGCACTGCGTTTGGCCCAGAAGGTGATGAAATGGTATTCGGTCTCATCGAGCTGGGTGAAGAGACTGGCGATGCCGTTAAGGGCTCGTGAACCGCGGGCCCCTCGGGCAAGCTGGGACTGGAGATCCCGACTCACGCGCAGCTTCTTGGCAAAGGCATCGGGAAGGCCTGGAGCCTCGTAGAAGGCGTCCCGGACGGGCTCCCGGAAGTACCAACGCGCCTCGGCATAGACTTCCTCGAAGAACTCCGGGTGGATCGCGGCGCGAATGGCGGCCACCAGAAGTTCTTCCGAAATCATCGGATTGTGGAGGGCCGCCAGGCGAATTTCAGCATCCTGGCTGGCGAGGCCCTGGAGCAGTTCATCGACCATATGCGTGCTGGCGGCCCGGGAGGTGAGTTCGTCCCTGGAGACCTGCAGCGCGATGGGCTGGGTCGCCCCTCGGCCGAGGGGCAATGCAGTCAACTGCTCCCAGTCCTCGTCTGCTGCGGGCAGGGGCGGAAGTTCCTGGGTCAACCCCGTGGGATGCACCTGCTTCGCCAGCTGCTTGAGCTGCTGCTTGACGATCGGCTTCAGCTCGGCAGGAAGCTGCGCGTACACGAGCTTCGCGGTTTCTGCCCGCTCCTCCCGCTCGGCTGCGGGCGTGCGGTCCATGGTGTGCATGAGATCGAACAGGGATACGGCGAGTTCCAGATCGCGGCGGATGGCCTCGGGTGTTGCCTCGTTCTCGGCCAGGGCTTGGAGCACCGCCGGGTTGATCAGCCAGTGGGGCGTGCGTGCGATCAGGGTGAGTAGCCGGGGCTGGGTCAGGTTGCGGGCCAAGCCCTCGATCAGTTGGAACTGCCTTTCAGAAGGCAGTTGGGGCCGGATGAGGATCAGATTGCGGAAATGAAGCCTCTCCTGCTCGGTCAGGGCCGCCAGGAAGGGGAATTCGAATTCCGCCACAGGATCTCCTACCCGCAAGCCTGGGCCCGGATAGCCAGCAGCTCCGGCGCTTCGAGAACCAACCGAGAGTCAACGAGCACACCTTGTATCCCCGCAACTTCGGAAGCCTGGGCGATGTGCTGGGCGGAACGAATGGTCCCACCCATCAACAGGGGCAATCGACTGCGCTCGGAGATCCGGGTGGCGGTGTGAAAGTCAGGAGCGCCGCCGTTGCCGCCCGGGATGTCCGAAAAGAGGATGCGGCGGAAACCCTGTTCCTGGATGTGACAGGCCGCCTCCTCTGGGCTGAACCGGGCGGATTCGTTCCAACCCGAGGCCTGTACTTCACCACCCCGCACATCGATGGCGGCGGTCAGATGATCGCGGAACCGCGCCAATAGCTGGTCCACGATGTGCGGAGCGCGGTGGAGCACGGTGCCCACCAGCAGCCACGCGGCGCCCTGGTCGAGGAAGAACTGCGCCTGATCAGAACTCCGGATGCCTCCTCCAATTTGAATGCAGACCTTCGGGGTGGCTTGGCAGAAGCGGTGCATGATCCGCGCGATGATCTCCCTGTTGTGGCCTTGACTCCGGGCGGCATCCACATCCAGCAGGCAGAGCCGGTGGCAACCGTGATCCAGCAAGGATGCGGCGACCTCCAGCGGGTCTGGATCTAGGCCCTCACACCCGGCGCTGGGCACCAGGCATCCGTTCTGGATAAGGAGGGTGGGCAAGACCTTCAAGGCACAACCTTTCCTTGACGCATCCTCCGGATCTTAACGCATGCGCCGCAGCTTGAGGAGAGAACAGGCGCTTTCAAAAAATTACCTGAGCGATGGTCCAGGGTTATTTTTGGACAGCGCCTGAGCATTTCGATGGCGCGGAAAGCGATTCCAACACCTTGCGCGCGGCTTCCACTTGGGCCTGCTTCAGTGAGCGCGCGGTCGCCTGAGCGTGATGAGGCCCCACTGTCACGCGCACAGAAAAGGTGGGCGCGTGATCCGGGCCCGAGCGCCCCAGCAATTCGTAGTTCGGGGCGGGCAGACCTTGGCTGGCTGCCCGTTCTTGCAGGGTGGTCTTGGTGTCGTGCCGCTCCCAGGAACCCGCTTCAGCCTGGTGGATGGGGTCCAGAAACCGCTGTTCAATGAGCCTGTAAACCGCCACGAAGCCGTCCTCGCCCACCTTCTGGGCATCGAGGAACACAGCCGCCAGGAGGGCCTCCACGGCATCCGCCAGAGGCTTGCGAAAGGAGGTTTTCAGGTGGCTCGGATCGGCTTTGGGAGGGAGCTGCAAGCGCAACTCAAGCGCCTGGGCCCAGTCGAACAGGGCATCCGTACTGACCAGCAGGTGGCTGAGCTTGGTCATCGCTCCTTCGGGCCAGTCGGGCTTCTCCCGAAAAAGAAGGAGCGCCAGGGCGGCCCCAAAGAGGGCATCCCCGAGGAACTCGAGTCGCTGGTTATCGGGTTGGCAGCCGCTCGAGGGATGTGTCAGGGCCTGGCTAAGCAGGGCGGGATCGTGGAATTGATAACCCAATCGGCCTTCCAGCGCCGTGGGCACTCCGCTCACTCGCTGCTCCCTGCACCCCCGGGGATGCTGTGGTTCAG